>NZ_JBHYJC010000022.1:0-118649 GCF_042749045.1 Streptomyces sp. NPDC059008
GCACGGCACCTCGCGGCGTTGCCGAAACGTCCCGAGAGCTCCGCTATCGAGACGCTCCGGCGCCTTGCGATGTACCGCACCAGACGCCGCGGCCTTTCCGACCCTGACCCATCGGACAGGCCCTAGTGTGAGCAAAACGAGCACAACAGGGTTTGCGCGCAGAAAGGCAGCTTGTGCCCACAAGGCGGGCTGTGGCCCGGATCACTCCTAACCTCGCGGGCCATGAGCAGCCACACGAGCCCCGCTATCGAACTGCGGGGAACGAGCAAGACGTTCCGGACTCCGTCGGGGGCGCCGCACACCGCCGTGCGGGATCTGGACCTGGTCGTCGAGCGCGGTGAGTTCGTCGCCGTGGTCGGCCCCACGGGGTGCGGCAAATCCACCACCCTGACCTTGATCAGCGGGCTGGAGGAGCCCACCGAGGGCGACGTGCTGGTCGCCGGTGAACCGGTCCGCGGCATCGGCGAGAAGATCGGCTTCGTCTTCCAGCAGGACGCGGTCTTTCCCTGGCGGACCGTGCTGTCGAACGTGATGGCCGGCCCCCGCTTCCGCGGCGTACCGAAGTCCGAGGCCCGGCAGCGGGCGCGCGAATGGCTGGCGCGGGTCGGTCTGGCGGCCTTCGAGGACCGCTATCCGCATCAGCTCTCCGGCGGTCAGCGCAAACGGGTCGCGCTCGCCGCGACCTTCGTCAACGACCCCGAACTCCTGCTCATGGACGAGCCGTTCTCCGCACTCGACGTGCAGACCCGGGCGCTGATGTCGGACGAGCTCCTGGAGCTGTGGTCGGGGACCGGCGCCTCCGTCGTCTTCGTCACCCACGACCTGGAGGAGTCGATCGCCCTCGCCGACAAGGTCGTGGTGATGACCGCCGGCCCCGCGACGGTCAAGGAGGTCTTCGAGATCGATCTGCCGCGCCCCCGCCAGGTCGAGTCGGTGCGGCTGGAGCCGCGGTTCATCGAGATCTACCGCGAGATCTGGTCCTCGCTCGGCGAAGAGGTCCGGATCACCCGCGAGAGGGGTGCCGCGGATGCCGCCTGAGACCGTCCCCGCGCGGCGCGTGGGGGTGACCAAGTCCGGTGCGGGAGCCGATCGTTCGCGGGAGCGGGCGCGCACCGCACGCAACCACCGGCTGCTGGTCCACGGCGCGCGGGTGCTGCTGCTCGTCGGGCTGATCGCCCTGTGGGAGTGGCTGGCCCGGGCCGCCGTGATCGACCCCTTCAACTTCTCGATGCCCTCGAAGATCTGGGACCAGACGACCCAGTGGGCGCTGCACGGCACCCCGCAGGGCTCGCTGTGGGAGCAGATCTGGTACACGCTCTACGAAGCGCTGCTCGGCTGGGTCATCGGGGTGACGGGCGGGGTGGTGCTGGGCATCGCACTCGGCCGGATCCGCTTCCTCGCCGATGTCCTCGGCCCCTACATCAAGGTGCTCAACGCGCTGCCGCGGATCGTGCTCGCCCCCATCTTCCTCATCTGGTTCGGCCTGGGACCGGCCTCCAAGGTCGCCTCCGCCGTGGTCCTGGTCTTCTTCCCGGTCTTCTTCAACGCCTTCCAGGGAGCCCGGGAGGTGGACCGCAACCTGGTCGCCAACGCCCGGATCCTCGGCGCGAGCAGCCGCCAGGTCACGCTGCGGGTCGTCATCCCCTCCGCCACCTCATGGATCTTCACCAGCCTGCACGTCAGCTTCGGCTTCGCGCTGATCGGCGCGATCGTCGGCGAGTACATCGGCGCGACCAAGGGCCTCGGCCTGCTGGTCTCGGCGTCGCAGGGCACCTTCAACGCGGCCGGTGTGTACGCGGCCATGGCGATCCTCGCCGTCGTCGCGCTGCTCGCCGAGGGCCTGTTGGCCTTCCTCGAAAGGCGGCTCTTCCGCTGGAAGCCGGCCGACGCCACCAGCCGCTGAACTCCCCGTATCCCACCACACCTTCCTCCAAGGACGTCATCATGCGTACGCACCGCAAGCTCCCGGTCGCCGCGGCCGCCGCCCTGCTCGCCCTGACCACCCTCACCGCGTGCGGCGGCGGTGGCGCGACGACCTCTGCCGCCGACGGCGGGAACGGCAAGATCAAGATCATGGTGGGAGGCCTCGACAAGGTCATCTATCTGCCCGCCAGACTCACCCAGCAACTCGGCTACTTCGAGGACGAGGGCATCCACGTCACCCTGCTCACCGAACCGGCCGGTGTGCAGGCCACCACCTCGCTCGTCTCCGGCGACGTCCAGGGCGTCGTCGGCTTCTACGACCACACCCTCGATCTGCAGGTCAAGGGCAAGCAGGTGGAGTCGGTGGTGCAGCTCGCGCACGCCCCCGGAGAGGTCGAGGTCGTCTCGAACCAGGCGGCCGGCGAACTCACCTCGCCCAAGGACTTCAAGGGCAAGAAGCTCGGGGTCACCGGCCTCGGTTCGTCCACCGACTTCCTGACCAAGTACCTCGCGGTCAAGAACGGCGTGCAGACCGACGAGTTCACGCCGGTGGCGGTCGGCGCCGGCCAGACCTTCATCTCCGCCATCCGGCAGGGCTCGATCCAGGGCGGGATGACGACCGATCCGACGGCCGCGCAGATCGTGGACAAGCAGCTCGGCAAGGTCCTGATCGACATGCGCACCCCCGAGGGCTCGAAGGAGGCGCTCGGCGGCCCGTACCCCTCCTCCAGCCTCTACATGAGCACCGACTGGGTGAACAGCCACAAGAAGGAGGTGCAGAAGCTGACCAACGCCCTGGTGCGGACCCTCAAGTGGATGTCCACGCACACCCCCGAGCAGATCGCCGCGAAGATGCCGTCCGACTACGCCCAGGGCGGCAAGCAGCTCTACGTCCAGGCGATCAAGGACACCCTGCCGATGTTCACCAAGGACGGGGTGATGCCGGCCGACGGCCCCGCCACCGTCGAGCGCGTCCTGAAGTCCTTCAACCCCAACCTCAAGAACGCCACGGTGGATCTGCAGAAGACCTACACCACCGAATTCGTCAAGAAGGCCGGCTGACCGGCCGGCGGCACGCGCCCCCGGTCAGACGAAGTTGATCTCCGCCCGGCCCAGCAGCGGATCGTCGACCAGCTGCCACAGCGGGACCGCGAAGTTGCCGAAGCCGTAGCGGCCGCCGAAGTGCAGTCCGAGCACGCGGTGGTCGGTGAGGTCGATGACCGGGGAGCCGCTGTTGCCGCCCAGCGTGGAGCAGTCGTGCTTGATGACGTTGCGGTCCGGCACCAGCTCGGTGGCGGTGCCGGGCTGGAGCCGTTTGACGTTGTAGATGTCCATGAAGATCCGGCGCATCGACTCCGGTTCGTTGCGCCGGCCGTCGTACGCCGGATAGCCGACGCAGTACACCGGACGCCCGGGCAGATCGCCCGGCGCGTCGGCGGCCACCGCCAGGGGAGCGGGCAGCGCGCCGCCGCCGTCCGGCGGCGCGACCCGCAGCAGCGCCAGATCGACGTCCTCGTGGATGCCCAGGATCTCCACGACGTCGAAGGACGGGCCGCCACCGGGCTCCGCGCCGCCGTACTCCTCACCCATGTCGACGCTGGCGCCGACGCCCGGCTGGAAGGTCCAGCCGGCGCCGCCCCCGCGGGCGAACTCCGCCGCCACATGACGGTTCGTCAGCACCACGTCGGGGCCTACCAGGAACGCCGTTCCGAGCCAGTCCAGACTGATGTGCCCGGTCAGCTCGACCCGCCCCACCCGGGCCAGCGACTCCCGGATCGCCGCGCGGTGCCCGTCGAGCACCGCCCAGTCGCCCTGCTGCGGCGCGAAGTCGTGGTTCTGGACGAGGATGGCGGGCCGGCCCTCCAGCAGCACGATGGCTTCCATACCGAAGGACTCGTCGTCGCTGATCTCGTCGTCGCGGCCCTCGGCGAGCTTCTCCAGACCGCTGACGCCCGCCGACAGCACCCGGGTGCGCTCCTGCTGGGCGAACTGGGAGATCTGCCCGGCCGGCAGCTCGTCCGCCGGCAGCTCCTCCAGGGACTCGGGGATCTCCCAGGACAGCCCGTCGCGCACCCGCGCCGCGACCTCCCGCAGATCCGAGAAGACCTGCTGCGGCCCGGCCGCGACAGGTGATCTGCTCCCTCTGTGCATCTTGCCCTCCTTGGACTGTGGCCCCCGCTAGACCGCCGCCTGTGCCGCGGCGATCTCGGCATGGACACCGGGACTGGTGGTCTCCAGATGGCGCATCACGCTGCGCATCTGGGTGCCGACGTTGACGAACGCCGTGGTCCTGCCCTTGAACTGCACGTTCTCCACCCGCCGCGTGCCCCGGTGGAGCGCCACCACCTTCCAGTCGTCGGTCAGCACGGGCGAGCCCGAGGACCCGCCACGGGTGTCGGTGAAGTAGCGGACGTCCTGCTCGTCCGCCTCGTAGACGAGGTTGTTGCGCAGCGCCACCCGCTTCGGCCGGCCGCCCGGATGCTGGATGATGTTGACCGCCACGTAGTCGCCCCGGGCGACCGCCAGCGGCCTGTCCGCCAGCCGCAGCACCGGCCGGGCGGGGCCGGGGGCCAGCCGCAGCACCGCGTAGTCGAGTGCGGCGTCCGCGGCGACGAGTTCGCTGACGGTGGCCTCCTCCGTCTCCACCTCGTCGGTGTCGAAGTCGAACCGGGCGGTGGTGTGCTGGGCCTGGAGGCGCAGATCCGCGCTGTCGGCCGTCGGCCGCCCCGTGCCGGTCCCGGCCCTGGCGTTGACCACATGGTGGTTGGTGACCAGCAGGTCCGGGGCGATCAGCCACCCGGTACCGGAGTGCGGGAAGCCGTTCGGCTGCAGCGGTGCGCCCCCTTCGTACGGTGGCACCTTGATCCGGGCCACCGCCCCGCCGGCCAGCTCCCCGCCCCGCAGAAAGCCGATCGGGACGGTGTCGTCCCGATGGATGATCTCCTCCTTGATCTCCGCCGCCGGAGTGGGCAGACCCGCCAGCACGTCCGGCTCACCGCCGGCCTTGCGGGCCACCTCGTCCAGGGCCCGCTGGAAGACGGTGAGCGGCTCGGCCTCGGTGGTCTCGGCGACCGCGTTGCGCAGCCAGATCTCCAGCGGCACCGAGCCGTCCACCAGGCGCTCCACCCGGTTCATCTCGTTGAGATCCGAGCGCACCTGCCGGCCGGGCGCGGGGTTGAGCGGAAGGGTGCCGCGGTAGCGGGGCATGATCCCGTCGAGCAGCAGCGGCCGGACGGTGGGGTCGGCGAGTCCGGTCTCCACGGCGGCGTCCAGCAGCCGCTGGATCTCGTCGGACGAGAGATAGGTGTTCACTGTTCACCGCTTTCCGCCGGGGCGCGCCCGGGCACCGGCGCGTGCTGGACGATCCGGGAGGCGGTCGCCGGGCGGCCCGTGCTGCCCACTCCCATGGCCGCCGCCACTCCGGCGACGATCTCCCCGCTCTCGTCGGGCGTGGCCAGCAGCCGCCGGGCCAGCTCGTCGAGCGTGCCGCGGTCGCGGGCCAGCCGCAGGATCCCCGCGATGCTGCTGGGCGCGCCGCCCGCCTCCGGCCGGGTCGGCCCCGCGGCCTCGTTCAGGATCTCCATCACGGCGCCCAGCAGCGCCGGTTGCCGAAGGGTCGCACGGCGCATCGCCGCGCCGAGCGCGTCCAGCGTCTCGTCGTCGGCGGACAGGCCCACCACCTCCAGCGCATGGTCCAGCGCCCCGGGCTCCAGCTCGTAGATCTGCGAGGCGACCGCGCGCACGAGGACGGGCTGATCGGCGAGTACGTGGTCGGGCAGCTGCCGCAGCCGCTCGGCGAGCTGCTCGTCCGCCTCCAGGTCCGCGCCGCCGTCGCCCGCGGTCAGCTGCGCCTGCGCCAGCAGCGCGCCCATCGCCTCCAGGTCCTGGCCCAGGCCGACCGCGACGTCCTCGGCCACCCGCAGGTCCCGGCCGGCGCTCTCGCGGTCGCCGGCCTCCTCCGCGAGCCGGGCGGACAGCAGCAGCAGCTCCAGATGGCGCTCCCCGCACCCCGCGCGCTCCGCCGGACCGAGGGCCTGCGCCACCGCCGCACGGGCCTCGGCCAGCCGTCCGAGCCGGCCGAGCGTCTCGGCGAACAGCGCGTGCAGCGGGCTGCAAGGAGTCCACGGCCGGCGCCGGCCGATCCGCTCGAACGCCGCCTGTGCGAAACCCTGTGCCAGCAGGTCCTCCACCTCGCGGGCGGCGATCCGCTCCCAGTCCTCCTGGTCGGCGCCCGCCGCCACCTGGTCGGGCGTCCCACCGCCGAGCCGGGCCGTGAGCAGCCCGGCCGCCCGGGGCGTCATGTCCTGCTGCGCCCCGGCCAGATACCGCTCGACGCCCGGCAGCCACCGCTCCTCCACCGAGCGCGGGTTCTCGTCCAGCCGCAGCCGGTGGTAGATCTCCTCGGCCCGCGCCTCCAGCCCGTCGCGTGCGGCGTAGTAGTCGACGGCCCGCCGTTCGACGGCCCGCATCACCTCGGCCCGCTCGCCGCCCGGCAGCCGCAGCATGATGGCGCGGACGTCGCCGCGGTAGCGCACGGCGTCCGGGCCGGCCGGCTCGACCATGTCCAGGCGGCTCAGCTCGTCGAAGAGTGCACGGGCCCGCTCCATGGTCGCCGCCGGCAGCCCGCAGGGTTCGGCGAGCACCTCCTTGATGACCTCCGGCGTGATGACCCGCAGCACCAGGCCCGGGTGGGCGAGCCGGCGGACGTCCTCGTCGGCGATGTGACCGAGGATCCGGTCGTAGAGGATGCCCTGGACCAGCAGTTGGTCGACGTGGCGGAAGACCTCGCGGCGGCGTTCGGGCAGGCTGCGGATCAGCTCGCGGGTCCGCTCGGGCTCCGGCCCGGCGAGGGTGGCGGCCCGGGCGGCCAGCCGCAGGCTGAGCGGATGGCCGCCGACCCGGTCGGCCAGCGCCCGCGCCATGTCCGGGTCCTCGACCCCGCAGGACATCAGCATGTCGACGGCAGCCTCCGGGGCGAGTTCGCCGAGTTCGATGTCGAGCGGGGGCGTGGCCCTCGCCGGATGGTCCACCGGCGCCCGCCCGGAGACGATGAACCGCAACCCCGGATAGACGCTCTGCAGCGAGCGGAAGATCGCCCACATCCGTCCCACCACCGGTGATCCGCGGTACTGCGCCTCCTCGAACGAGTCGACGGCGATCACGAACGGCGGGTCCGGCTGACTCGGGTCGGTCTTGCCGTCGGCGACCGCCCGGACCAGGACGTCGGCGACCCGCCGGATCAGATCGGTCTCCCGACCGGCGGCCAGCATCTGGAACTGCTGGGAGGAACGGCGCCCCAGCACCGCCCGGGTGGTGGCGAGTTGCCGCAGCTGGGTCACCCGGTCCTGCCCCTCACGCTGGCTGCGGACCACCTGCTGGGCCTCGTCCGCCAGCGCGTCCAGCTCGGCGCGGTGGGCCGGGTACTGGACCCCGAGCTGCCGGGCGGCCTCGGCGATCAGGGTGACCGGCTCCCGGAGCGAGAGGGTGGGCCGGGCGAAGTCGATGTACGCGAAGGGGAAGCCGTCGCCGAGACCGTGGGCGCCGTCGAGCACGAACTTGGCGAGGAGGGTGCTCTTGCCCATGCCGTCGGGGCCGTGGATGACCAGCGGCAGCACCGGCTCCAGACGGCCGCCGGCGGGGGCGTCGAAGGGCTGCTGCCCGGATACGGCGGCCAGTCCGGCGTAGCGCCGCAGCTCCGCCAGTTCGCGGTCCCGGCCCTGGAACGGCCGCCGCACCAGGCGTTCCAGCGGCTCCAGCAGCCGGGCCCGCTCCAGGGAGTGCTGCAGCTCGGCGGTGTCCGGCAGGCCGGTCATGCCCGGTACCCGGGACAGCCACAGCACCGCCTGGAGGACGTCGGCCAGTTCGTCGGCGGACATCCGGTCGGTGGCCGGCGGGCTGCCGGACAGGAAGGCCAGCGCGAAACGCTCCGGTCCGGGCCCGGCGGGCAGCTGGTCGAGGTTGCACTCCAGGACCCGCCGGGCCGCCGCGGGGCCGGCCAGCCCGCGTAACGCCTCCTCCCGGACGTCCGACGCCAGGGCCCACTCGGCCCGGTCCGGCATGCCCAGGGTCGTGCAGTCGTCGACCAGTTCCAGGGCCGCGGCGCCGGCGGCCCGCTCCTCCCCGGGCAGCTTGAGCCGGCGGGGATCGAAGCGGGCCAGCAGACAGGCCGCCTCGCGGTAGGCCCGGCGGACCGCCGGCACTTCGGGGGCCCGGTCCTCGCCCGTGCGCAGCGCCGCCCGTAACCGGGTGGCGAACAACTCCCGTACGTCGCAGGGCGGTTCGGCCGGCCGCTCAGAGGGATCGATAGACACGGATGGCCCCCTCCGCAGCCGTGCAGATCCTGCGCATATAGCTCTCGCCGTGCCGGGTGTCCGCGGTGGAGGCGTGCAGCACCTCCGCGACGGCCACGTCCACGAGGTCGGCGATGGTGGCCTCCCGGGCGTCGCCGCTACCGAGGAGCGCGGGCGGGGAGTCGTGGAAGACCTGGTCGAAGAAGGTCCGCAGATCACCGGGTTCGGCCACCCGCGCGGTGTCCCGGCAGATGTTTCCCCGCAGGTCGTGGGGGAGTTCCGGCATCGAGCGCCCGTACCCCAGGAGCACCAGCCGGGGCGCGTCGTCGCCCCGTACGTCGGCGTGCTCGTAGATGGCCATGGCCAGCTGGCCGATGAAGTCCCACACATCGGAGCTGGGGTCGAGCTTGTCGCACTCGTCCAGGACCAGCCACAGGCGCTCCTCGGCGGCGGTCGCCCGCCCGGCCACCCAGTGCGCCGCCTCGTCGATCGACGGGAGCAGGTCGTCGAGGCCGGCGGGGTTCAGCGGGGCGGCCCCGGCGTGCGGACCGGCGACGAAGTCGGCCAGTCGCCGGACGACCCGGGCGGCGGTGGAGGTGCGCGACAGGGTGACCCGTACGGGACGGAATCCGCAGTGCTGTCCGATGTGGCGCAGGAAGCCGTAGGTGTAGGAGCGGCCGCTGTCGGGCTCGCCGTCGACCAGCAGGATGAACTTGTCGGGGTCCGCGATGAACCGGCGCAGGGTCTCCCGCAGGTCCGCACGGTCGATGAAGGCCTCGGTGCCGTTCTTGAGGACGCAGGTGCGGAAGTTGTCCTGCGCGTTGTGGGCGCGTAAGTCCTCACGCAGCCGGTCCCGGAACTCCTCGGCCTTCCGCACCTGCGGCAGCACCCGCAGCCGGTCCTCCTTGGTGAGCGCCTCGACGAGCCTGAGCTGCCGCTGGATGTCCGTACGCGACTGGTGCACGAGGGCGCGGGCGTTGTCGGAGCTGACGCGTCCCAGCGGCAGCGCGGCGATGAATTCCGGGGGGAAGCCGTGCTGGGCGAGCTGGGCGTGCGGCTCGACGTTGTCGAGCAGATAGGTCTGCGCCCAGTCGGTGACCAGGTCCCACTCCGTTTCGTCCAGCGGCACGTCGCACCTACCCCGTACCGTCATCGAAGATCCGCTGAACCGGCTCCCTGACCTGGCGCTGGGACAGGTACTCGGTGACGCCGTGGTGGTTCCGGCTGTCGTTGGTGACCAGCAGATCGGTGACCTTCTCCTGCGGCGCGTACTCGGGCCGCAGGGTGTGGTCGAGCGCCACCAGGTCCCGCAGGTCCGAGGCGTTGCGCCAGGCGGCCACGCCCGTCGGAACCGCCGGCGGCCGCGCCAGATGGTCCTGCACCTCGGAGATGGCCAGCGGGGAGCCGACGGTGACCAGCAGCTCCACCTCCCGCCCCTGCTCCATCAGCACCTCGTAGGCGATGATCGTGCCCAGGCTGTGCCCGACGACCACGAGCGGGCCGCCGTCCGGGCCGTCCAGGGCCTGTGCGACCACCTGGCGCATCGCCGGACCCGCCCCGCCGAAGAAGTAGGCGTGCACGTCCTGGAACGCGTGCTTGACCAGCAGCCGGAACAGCGCCGTCCGGCCCGACTGGGGCAGCGGCAGCGCCTCCAGCGGCAGCTCCGCGCCGGGCTCCTCGCTCTCACCGGCGTGGGCCAGCGTGTCCGCGAGGTAGGTCATGTCGCGCAGCCAGTCGGCCAGGGCGCTCTCCTCCAGGCCGGCCCGCCCCTCCAGCCCGAGGTCGCCGGCATCCCGCCGCGCCTCCTCCAGCGTCCGCGCCACGAACTCCTCGGGCGGCTCGGCCTCGGCGCGCTCGGCCAGGGCCGGCAGCTCCTCGATCAGCTCCGGCCCGCCGTCCAGCGGGTCCGGCCGCAGGTCGGGCAGCGGTGCCGGATACCGCAGCGGGGCCCAGTACGCCATCCGCGACGCCGCACCCATGTCCCGGCCGAACAGCGCCGTGTCCCACTGGGACTTGAGCAGCTCCGCGCGCGGCTTGTTCCCGTTCCCGTGGACGTAGACAACCGTCGGTGCCATTGCGCTTCCCTCCGCGCCTCAGCGCTGCATCATGATGTCGTCGTGGGAGGCGAGGCGCTTCCAGCGCTCGCCCGGGGCGCGCACGGCCGGCATCAGATCGGCGGCCGGCAGCGGCCCGAGGTCCAGCGAGGTCAGCTCGACGACGTCCGACACCGGCACCTGGAACGTCCGGAAGGCGCCCAGGGGAGGCGGCGCCCCCGGCGTCGCGCCGGCCAGCGCCCGCTCGGCGTCCCGGGTGAGGTCCGGGCTCTGGTCGAGGACGTACGCCGTCGCCGCCAGCGCCCCGTCCTGCAGGAACGCCGCCACCTTCCAGAAGCGCAGCGGTACTTGGACGCCCCGGTACGGCGGGTCCGAGTCGTGCAGCACCGGTCCGGTCAGCACGGTCAGTTTGCGGTCGAACGTCGCGGCGTGGTCGAGCAGGAAGTTCTCCAGCCCCTGCCACAGCTGCTTGCCCTGGTTGAAGACATCGGCCTGCGGGGCGGCGTTGGTGTAGTGGAAGGTGTCCGCGTTGGCCTTGTTCGCCTCCGTGGCCTCGCCCCATACGGGATCGAGCCGGCGCACCAGATGCCCCTTGTCCAGGGAGTTGTCGCGGTAGACCTCGTCACCGGCCTGGTGGTGCTCGTCCAGCCGCGGATCGAAGCGCCAGCTGCTCTCCCGGGGCACGTGCTCGACCAGCAGCCGCCCGTCGATGCACACCGCGGTGGCGGCCGCCATCCGCCGGTCCGGGCGCAGCAGGACGGTGAAGTGGGTGTACGGCAGGACCACGGACCGCACATCGGGACTGGTCGGGGTCGGCAGCGGGACCGGGACGCCGAGGAAGTTCTCGTCGTAGCCGGCTCGGTCGGCCAACGGATCCCGGGACTCGATCCGGGCCGTCGACCCACCCGACCGCGGGGAATCTGATGGGATCATGTGACCACCGGTTCCCGGTGGCGCGGACCACCGAATCGGTGCCCCACGGGAAGCCACTCGAACAGCCGGGGCGTGCCCGGCGACCCGCCGGGAGGGGCCCGTTCAGGCGGTTGGGCGGCGCGCCGCGTTCAGCGGTCGACGGCTCACGGAACGCATCCAGGCGTTGCCCGTCACCCCGTCGTCCCCAAGGAGCACCACCATGCCGACCGGCCTCTCCCTCCACGTCGGACTCAACCAGGTCGATCCGGACAGGTACGGCGGCTGGGACGGCCGGCTCGTCGCCTGCGAGAACGACGCCCACGACATGGCGCGGCTGGCCCACGGAGCCGGCTTCGACGACACGACGCTGCTCACCTCGGACGGCACCGTCAAGAACATCACCGCCGAGCTGCGCGCGGCGGCCAAGACCCTCAAGAGCGGCGACATCCTGCTGTTCACCTACTCCGGACACGGCGGACAGGTCCCCCACACCGACGGCCGCGACGAGGAGTCGGACGCTTTCGACGAGACCCTGGTGTTCTACGACCGCGAATTCCTCGACGACGAGCTGCACCGGGAATTCGGGCGCTTCGCCCAGGGAGTCCGCATCCTGGCCCTCCTCGACTGCTGCCACAGCGGCACCGCCATCGAGCTGCCCGGTGGGGACGAGCAGAACGCACGCCTCATGCCGGTCCCCAAACAGCACGAGATCTACCAGCGTGACAAGGAGTTCTTCCAGGAGATCCAGCGCGACCTCGCGGCGGGGAAGGGCCGCGAGCGCTCCGCCGACGCGCTCCTCATCTCCGCCTGCCAGGACGATCAGCTGGCCTCCGACGGCGACGTCAACGGGGAATTCACCGGAACTCTGCTGAAGGTCTGGGACAACGGGGCATTCCGCGGCGGCTACCGCAGCTTCCACCTCCACATCCGACACAACATGCCGGCCACCCAGGTCCCCAACCTCTATGTGACCGGTCAGCCCGCCGAGGGGTTCCTGGAGCAGCAGCCCTTCACGGTGTGAGCGCGGGCCGCGCGCGCCTGCGCGGGGCCACACGCGGACGGGACGCGGCCCTCGGGCCGCGTCCCGCACTCACCTGCCGCTCACTCACTCCGCGGGGTAGATGTCCCCGCCCCGCATCATGCTTTCCTGTTCACTCTGGGACTGCAGCCTGCGGGCCTTCTCCTGAAGCCGCTTCCGCTCGTCCGGGTCGCTGGTGCGCTCCGCGGCCGCCTTCAATTCCTGGGCCTTGTCACGCATCTGCTGGATTCGTGCGCGTGATTCTCCTGAGGCATTCATGTTCTGTCCTCGCACGGTGTAGGGGAGCCGCCTCTACCAGCGAATCAGGCTCGGCGGCCGTCGGCACCTCGAAGGGCCGCTCCTCCGGCCGCGGAAAACCGCCGGCCGCAACGAAGCCGGATCGTAGGAACGCCCCGACCGCGGCGCGCCCGGGCGTATCGGCGTGTCTCCACCGGATGGCCTTCCTGAATGGCGGGGGCTGCCCAGAGGGACGTTGGCTGAAGCACAGCAGCACAACGTCCGCTGAGTGTCAGCGCTTCTGGTGTTTGACGCTCTCCTCGTTCAGTGGAGACCCTCCATGACATCCGAACCAGCACTTTGTGGGGGCGACGCCGAACTGTCATCGACAGAACACGGCGAGCACATTCCGCCCGACACCCCTGAGAAGAACTCGGCCCGCACCATTCTGTGGGAGGCAGTCACCCATCGGCCCCTGGAGGAAGTCGCCGCGCTTGTGGAACTGCTCAAGCGCAGCGACGACGTTCCCAACCCGGGTGACGAGGCCCTGCGAGTGGCGGTCGTGTCCCGTCCGGTGAGCGAAGTCGCTGCGCTCTTCGAACTGCTCCGAGCCGCCCCGAACACCGTGGAATCGAGCCATGACGCGCTGCGTGCCGCGGCGGTGGGCAGGTCGGTGGAGGAGGTCGCGCAGCTGATCGAGCTGTTCGACCGCACGAAGCAAGGCGGTGCCGACCTCTTCGGCGGCGCCGACCCCTACGCCGGCGACCCCTACGGCGGCGGCGACTCCCCGCACCCGTCCGACCACTTCCCGCCCGGTCCCGGTGGCCCCATGGAGCCGGAGCACACCGCGGCCATGCACGTCCTCGACCCCGACGTACGGCCCCTGGGCAACGCCGGGCAGCCGCACGCCGCACGCCGCGAGGCCGCGCCGCAGCACCCCAACCGCCCGCCCTGGGCCCAGCAGCCGGCCGGCCACGCGCCGCAGGGCGGCCCGGCGTGGCAGGCCGCGCACCAGGAGCCCCGGCCGCCCGGCTACGCGCTCCCCGGTGTGCTGCGCTCCGTACTGCGCTGGCCCGCGGCCGCGGCGCTGGCGCTGTGCGGTCTGAGCCATCTGCCGGTGAACTCCTCGCACATGCAGGGCGCGCAGGCCGCCGCCGGGCTCTCGATGGCCATCACCGTCATCTATCTGCTGCTGGCGGGCTGGCTGGCGATGCGCGACACCGCCATGGTCTGGACCGTGAGCGCGGCCGCGGCCATGGTCATCGTCGCCCTGCACGCACTGTCCCGGGCCGGTGTCCTGACTCCACTGGGCAGTGGACTGGGCGACACCGCGATGTGGCCCGAAGTGGTCGCGGTGGGACTGGCCATCGTCAGTGCGGGACTCGCGGGGGCGGCACTGCTGATCCGCCCGCGGCGGGTGGAACCGGTCACGGCCGGAGCATGAGCGGCCGCCGTACGCATGGCGCCGAAGGGCGCGGGCCGGGACCCTGACCGGGGTCCCGGCCCGCGCCCTTTGCCGGCCCGGTGGACGGGCGCGGCGCCTCAGGCGTGCGGAGCGCCGTAGTAGCCGGCGAGCAGCCGGTGGTACTCGTCGTCGCGGATGTGCTTCTCCCGGTCGAACTCCGGTGCGTCCTCGATGTCCTTCTTCGTACGGGCGAGATAGACCGTGCCCCGGTCGTGGTCGATCGAGGAGACCACGCCGGCCGGCAGCAGGACGTGTCGGCCGAAGATCCACACATGGGTGTCGACGACCAGACAGGCGGCGCCGGCCTCGTCGACGTACGCCTCGACCGTCCCGACGGTGCCGTCGATCGCCTCGACCGAGTAGCCGGTGAGATCGGTCCCGGCCCGGCGTTCCACCGAGTCCTGGTAACGCCAGATGCTGTCCGTCACAGGGACACCTCTCCTCTCACTTCTTCGGTGGGGTGCGGGTGTAGCGGCGCAGGGCCCAGGCGGGCAGCGCGAACCAGCACGCCATGAACCAGGCGGCGAGCCCCGCGACGATCCAGGGGACCGCGCTGTCGTCCATCGCGACGCGCAGGATCAGCAGCAGCGCCGAGGTGACCGTCGCCAGCAGCAGCACGATCCCGACCATGGACAGCCGCGACGCCCAGACCACCGTCTCGGGCTTGATCCGGTGCCCGGTGACGAACCGGTGGAAGGTCACCGTGCCGATCAGCGCGCCGGTGGTGGCCGCGCCCAGCAGCACGGTCACCACATAGATGTTCTTGTCGGTCTGCCCGAGCGTGATGAAGCGCGGCGCGAAGACGACGGTGAGCAGGAAGCCGAAGAGGATCTGCACGCCGATCTGGATGACCCGCACCTCCTGCAGCAGTTCGATCCACCGCCGGTCGGCACGCTCCTCCGGCGTCTCGTGACGGCCGTCGGCCGTCTGGCGCGGCCCCAGCGATTCCGACGTCACCCCGGCCTCACCTGCCTCCGCATCCGCCCGGCCACCGCGCTACGCCCGCTCGCTCTTCTCGGTGGTACGGAACGCCAGCTCGTTGTCCCGCACCTCCACCAGCACCTCGTACCCGGCCGACAGCGCACCGTCCAGCAGCAGCCGCGAGAGCGCGTTGTCGACCTCGCGCTGGATGACGCGGCGCAGCGGCCGCGCCCCGTACTCGGGCTGGTGACCGCGGTGGGTGAGCCAGTCCACGGCCTCGGGGGCGAACTCCACGGAGATGTCCTGGGCCTCCAGCCGGCGCCTGGTGCCCTCCAGCAGCAGACCGGTGATCTGCTGCAGCTGGGCGTCGCTGAGCCGGTGGAAGACGATGATCTCGTCGAGCCGGTTGAGGAACTCCGGGCGGAAGTGCTCGCGCAGGCTGGCCAGCGCCCGCTGCCGCGCCCCGTCGCCGCCCGGCGTCCCCGAGATGTCCGCGCCGAAGCCGAGCACCCCGCGACCGCCGCTGAGCGCGTCCGAGCCGAGGTTGCTGGTCATCACGATGACGGTGTTCTTGAAGTCGACCGTACGGCCCTGGGAGTCGGTCAGATGCCCGTCGTCGAGCACCTGCAGCAGCATGTTGAAGACGTCCGGATGGGCCTTCTCCACCTCGTCCAGCAGCAGCAGCGAGTACGGGTGGTGACGCACCGCCTCGGTCAGCTGGCCGGCGTCCTCATGACCGACGTATCCCGGAGGGGCGCCCACCAGCCGGCTGACGGTGTGCCGCTCCTGGAACTCACTCATGTCCAGCCGCACCATGCGCTCCTCGCTGCCGAACAGCGCCTCGGCCAGCGCCCGGGCCAGTTCGGTCTTGCCCACGCCGGTGGGGCCGAGGAAGAGGAAGCTGCCGATCGGGCGGTTGGGGTCGGAGAGCCCGGCCCGCGACCGCAGGATCGCCTCGGAGACCGCCGTGACGGCGTCGTCCTGCCCGATGACGCGGGTGTGCAGCCGGTCCTCCAGGCCGAGCAGCAGCTCCTTCTCCTCCTGCGTCAGACTGCTGACCGGCACACCGGTCTGCCGCGACACGATCTCGGCGATGTCCTCCGCGGTGACCATCACGATCCGGCCGTCACCGCTCGGCGCCGCGCCCTGGGCCGCCTCGATCCGCGTGGTGAGCGCGTGGATCCGGTCCCGCAGCTCGGTGGCCCGCTCGTACTGCTCCGCGGCGACCGCCTGGTCCTTGTCCACGGCCAGCTGCTCCACCTCGCGCTCCAGGGCCCGTACGTCGGTGGTCTTGGCGCCCGAACGCAGCCGGACCCGGGCGCCCGCCTGGTCGATCAGGTCGATGGCCTTGTCCGGCAGGAAGCGGTGCGGGATGTAGCGGTCGGAGAGTTCGACCGCCGCGAGCAGCGCCTCGTTGGTGTAGCGCACCTGGTGGTGCGCCTCGTAGCGGTCCTGCAGGCCGCGCAGGATCTGCACCGTGTCGGCGACGGTCGGCTCGGGCACCAGGATCGGCTGGAAGCGGCGGGCGAGGGCGGGGTCCTTCTCGATGTGCCGCCGGTACTCCTCCAGCGTGGTGGCGCCGATGACGTGCATCTCGCCGCGGGCCAGGGCGGGCTTGAGCATGTTGCTCGCCTCCAGCGAACCGCCGTCGCCGCTGCCGCCGCCGGCCCCGACGACCGTGTGCAGCTCGTCGATGAAGATGATCAGCGATTCGGGGTGGGTGCGGACCTCCTCCATGATCCCGTTCATCCGCTCCTCGAAGTCACCGCGGTACCGCGTGCCGGCGAGGACGGCGGTCAGGTCCAGGGCGACCACGCGCCGGCCCGCCAGGGTGTCCGGCACGTCCCCGTCGGCGAGCCGCTGCGCCAGGCCCTCCACGATCGCGGTCTTGCCGACACCCGCGTCGCCGACCAGCACCGGGTTGTTCTTCCCCCGGCGGGAGAGCACCTCGATGGTCTGCTCGATCTGCTCCTCGCGGCCGATGACCGGGTCGATCCGGCCGGCCCGCGCGAGATCGGTCAGATCGCGGCTGTACTTGTCGAGGGTGGGGGTGTCGTGCTTGGGCGCGGCGCCGTGCTCGGCTCCACCGTGCTGGGGCCCGTGACCGCCCGGCGCGGCGGCCTGCGGGTCGAAGTGGGCGAGGTTCAGGATGCGTCCGGCCGCCGAGTCGGGGTTGGCCGCCAGCGCGTCGAGCACGTGCTCGGGCCCGATGTACGACGCCCCGTTGTCCCGCGCCAGCTCGTGCGCGCCCAGCAGCGCCCGCTTGACCGCGGGGGTGACCGCGACGCTGGACTGCTTGGGGCCCTCGCCGGCGCTGCGGTCGATCTCCGCCGCGAGCGCGTCGGGGTCCGCGCCGGCCTGCCGCAGCAGCGTGCGGGTCGGCTCGGCGGACAGCGCCGCGCGCAACAGGTGCTCGGTACCGAGCTCGGGGCTGCCGTGCTCGGCGGCGTAGTTGGCCGCGGAGGTCACCAGGTCCCGGGCGGGCCCGCTCATCAGGCGCGCGATGTCGGCCTGGCGGGGTACGGGCTGCCCCGGCTCGCCGCTCCCGGACGTCGCGCCACCGCCGAGGAAGCGCGCGAGGAATTCACTGAACGGGTCCGGGCCGTAACCCTCCGGACCCATGAATCCATTGCTCATGTGTGTCCGTTCCGCTGTCACGGCGGTACCGCGACATGCTGCCTTGCCGGGTTCCTTGGGTTGCCTTCGGGCTCCTGCCTGGCGGGTGCCCGGGGGACGAGAGGTCACACGTCACCCGCCACTGCTCTGCTTCAGGATCGGCTCCCACGGACCCATCCGCACCTGGGCGGGCCGGGAGCCACCGGACGCGTCATGTCACATCTCCTGGTGGATGCGGGTCAGATCGGCGGTCAGCGCGTCCAGCCAGATGACCGAGTCGAGCAGGAGCGCGGCGGACAGCGCGCGGGCCTCCCGGTCGGGGCTGTCGCGCGGGATGGGCGGGGCGACGGCCAGCAGGGCGCGGATGTCGAGCGAGGGGCGCGGCGGGGGCCGCCGGTCCGGGGTGCCGGCGTCGTCGGCGCACAGGCGGTGGGCCAGGGCGCGGTAGTCGGCCGCGGTGTCGCCGGCCGCCCGTTGCAGCCAGGCGCCGACCTCGTGGTGGGTGATCCTGCCGGGGCGGCCGGGCAGCAGCCGTTCGCCGCGCCGGGCGTCCGCCCCGGCGACCAGCACCGCGGGCCAGTCCGGCTGCCGGGCGGTCTCCTCCCGCGGCTCGCTCTGGTACTGCGCCAGGCTCTCCTGCGCCAGCGCCAGCGCACGGTTGATCGCGACGATCCCGCGGGTGTCGGCCGCACCGGTTGCCCCGGCCGCGGACCTGCCGCCCCGGGCGTCGGCCGCCCCGGTGGGCGCCACGACGTGGGCGACGGTCCGCCCGACGGCGTCGGCGACGGCCGAGCACACGCCGGCCATACTGCGGCTCACCTCCCGCCCCGCGCCCCGCGGCCAGGCCACCAGACCGCAGACCAGCCCGATGAGGCTGCCGGCCAGCACGTCCATCAGCCGCACCGGGGCGAGCTGCCAGGTGACGGGGGAGACCTGCGCGAACAGCGTGGCGACGACCAGGGTGAAGCCGCCCTGGGCCCAGGCCAGCCCGCGCAGCGGTCCCGCGATGAAGGCCGGCAGCATCACCGCCGGCAGCAGCACCGCGTACACCGCCGCCCGGTCGTGGACCGCGGCGAGCAGCCCGCCGGCCAGCAGCGCGCCGACCAGCGTGCCGATCAGCGCCTGCCGGACCGCGGAGCGGGTCTCCAGGCTCGTCGTACGGGTCAGCGTCAGCGTCGCGAGCAGGACCCAGAAGCCGTGCTGCAGATCGAGGAGTCCGGCGACGGCACGGGCCGCCGCCAGGCCGAGCGCGAACCGGCAGGCGTTCTGGAAGATCACCGAGCGGGGGGTGAGGTGGGTGGTCAGCCGCCGCCACCACAGCTCGGGGGCGTGCGCCCGGGCGTAGCCGAAGGCGTGTCCGGCGCGGTTGCGGTCCACGCCGCGGTCGCCGAGCAGCAGCCGGGTGGCCAGTACCAGGACGACCGCGGCGTCGGCGGCCTGGACGACCTGGGACCTGCGGCGCACGAAGACCAGCCGGTCGTCGCCGCTCAGCAGCTCCAGGGAGTCCAGTGCCCGGTGGGCGCGGGCCGGCGCCAGCTCGCGCTGCAGCGCCTCGGGCGACGGCCCCTCGCCGGGCCGCAGCCGCCCGCCCCGCCGCAGCGCCACGGCCGCCGCACGGGCCGCCTCGCTGATGCCCTGGAGCAGCGCGACCGTCTCCGGGCGGTAGGCGTGCCGCCCCCCGGCCACGGCGTGCAGGGCCTCCAGCCGGGCCAGCAGGGTGCGGACGGCCTCGGCGGCGTGTGCCAACGCCTTGTGGGCGAGAGTGGGGGAGGAGGGCAGATCGGCCGGCGGTACGCGGGCGGGCCGCAGGGCGTCGGCGGCCGTGCGCGCCCGGTCCAGAGCCGGCCCGGGGACCACCCCGCCGTGGTGGTCCGCCAGGCCCGCGGCGGCGTCGGCGGCCTCGGCCAGCAGCCGCCGGAAGGACGGGGTGTCCGGTTCGGGCAGCACCAGTCGCTCGGCCAGCGCGAGCAGCACGGCGCCCAGCACGAAGCCGGACAGCCGCTGGCCCAGGGTGTCCGGGGCGTACGGAGGGAAGCACGGCAGGATGTACAGCAGTTGCATCCCGGGAGCCGCGCCGGCGATCCGCGGCCCGGTGGTGCCCGCGTAGGCGACCAGGAAGCCGATGACGAGCATGCCCAGGACGGCCGCCCAGGTCGCGACGGCCAGCAGGGTGCCGAGCGTCAGCAGCGCCAGGCCGGCGGGGATCGCGGTCAGGACCGTCGCGGCGCGCTGTCGCCCGGACCCCGGGATGCGGGCGAGCGCCCCGAGCGCGACCACGGTGAAGGTCGCGTATACGGACATCACGACCAGGTCGAGCCCGTAGCGGCAGACGTAGAAGGCGACGCAGGACGCGCCGGTCACCCGCAGCGCGTTGCCGACCACCGACCGGTGCGCGCGCAGCGCCGCCGGGCCGGGCCCGCCGGCCGCACGCCCCGGGCCACGCCGTGCGGAGACTTCCTGCCGCGGCCTCACCCCTCCACTATTGGCCAGTGGCCCGGGGCCCGCAGCCCACGCCGCCGAGCCAGTCGCCGGCCGCGTCGAACGCACGCTCCGCGGCCGGCAGCGCCCCGAGCGCACCGAGGAACCCGTGGAAGGTCCCGCGGTACTCGTCGACCCGGGCCGGCACGCCCGCCTCCCGCAGCGCCCGGCCGTAGGCCCGTCCCTCGTCCCGCAGCGGATCGCACTCGGGCAGGACCAGCAGCGCGGGCGGCAGCCCGGTCAGGTCCGGCGCCAGGCCGGGGGAGGCGTAGGGATGACAGCCGTCGCCGCCCGGGCCCAGATACTGCTGCCAGTACCAGCGCATATGGGCCGTGGTGTGGAAGAAGCCGGTCGCGTAGTCGGCCGCGGACGCGCTGGTCAGGCGGTGGTCGAGGGCCGGGTAGATCAGGAGCTGGGCCGCGGGCGGGGGGCCGCCGCGGTCGCGGGCCATCAGCGTGACCGCGGCGGCGAGCCCGCCCCCGCTGGAGTCGCCCCCGACGACCACCCGCGCCGGGTCGCACCCCAGCCGGTCCGCCTGCGCGACGGCCCATACCGTGGCCGCGTACGCGTCCTCCACGGCTGCCGGGAAGCGCGCCTCGGGAGCCGTCCGATAGGCCACCGAGAGCACCGACGCGCCACTGCGCAGGGCGAGTCGACGGCAGGTCGCGTCATGGGTGTCGAGGTCGCACATCACCCATCCGCCGCCGTGGAAGAACACCAGGAGCGGGCCGGGCCCGGTGGCTTCGGCCCGCGGGCGGTAGAGGCGTACGGGGAGGGCGGGTGCGCCGGGCGGTCCGGGGACCCGGCGGTCGAGGGCGTCCACACCGTCGGCCGGGCCGGTGCGGGGCCCGGCCCCGGTGCCGGAGGCCCGGCGCAGCGACGCGATGTCCAGCGGCCCGCGGGCGGGGTCGGGGAACCGCGCCGACATCGCGTCGGCGATCCGGCGCGCGAGGGGCGGGAGCGGATCGGGGGAGGCGGCCGGCCGGCTCATCCTGTCGTCAGCCCGCCGTCCACCGCGAACTCGGCACCGGTGATGTACGAGGACGCGTCGCAGGCCAGGAAGCGGACCAGGTGCGCCACCTCGTCCGGCCGGCCGACGCGGCGCCACGGCACCCGCGGCCACTCCCGGTCCCCGGGAGCCGTGCCCAGCGCGTTCGCCACCATGGGGGTGTCGATCACCCCGGGGTGCACGGAGTTGACCCGGATCCGGTCGCCGGCCAGATCGAGCGCGGCGGACCGGGTCAGCCCGCGCAGCCCGAACTTGCTCGCCCCGTAGGCCGCGTGCCCCGCGATCCCCCTGATTCCGGCCGTCGAGGAGATGGCGACGATCGACCCGCCGCCGGCCCTGCGCAGCTGCGGGACCACCGCCTTGATGCCGAGGAAGGAGCCGATCAGGTTCACCCGCAGCACCCGTGCGAAGTCCTCCTCGGTCTCCTCGTCGACGGGGGCGGCGCGCCACACCGCCGCGTTGTTGACCAGGATGTCGAGCCGCCCGAAGGACGCGACCGCGGCCTCGGTCACGCGCTGCCAGTCGCCCGCGTCGGTCACGTCGTGCGGGACGAACACCGCGGCGTCCCCCAGCTCCGCGGCGACCGCCCGGCCCTCCGCAACCCGTACGTCGCCGAGCACCACCCGCGCCCCGGACTCGACGAACAGCCGTGCCTCGGCCGCGCCCTGGCCCCGCCCGGCACCGGTGATCACCGCCACCTTGCCGTCCAACCGCTCCCCGCCGGCGCTCATGCCCGCTCCCCGAGCCCGCGGAAGTGCGGGATGACCCGCTCGCCCCACTGCCGGATGGTCTCCAGGCAAACCTCCTGCGGCACGGTGCCCATCTGGATCAGGCACATCACCTCGTCCACCCCGATCGCCCGCAGTCGCTCGACATAGGCGATGGCGTCCTCGGCGCGGCCGTACGCGTGCCGGGCGTTGTACGGACCGGTGTCGACCGGCCGCGCCGGGATGTTCGCCTCGTCGAGTCTGGCGACGAGCTGTGCCCGGCGCCGCGCCAGCGCCTCGACATGGTCCTCGTCCGGCGCGTAGGCCCTCGGCGCGGGCCCGTCGCCGTACCAGTGCGCGATCGCCTCGGCGAAGAACCGCTGGCCGCGGGTCCCGATCCGGTACGCGGCGGCGGCGTCGTCCAGCACGATCGTGGGACACAGCGCGGACAGATGGTCGTTGGGCCGCTCCCCGACGAAGTGCGCGCCGCTGCGGGCGGCGATCGCCTCGTCGTAGAGCGTGCGCATGGCCCGTACGTCGTCGGCGCCCGCGAAGCCCATCACCAGTGCACCGACGCCCAGTTCGGCGGCGCGCCGGAGGCTCTCGTGCCTGCTGCAGGCCATGAACAGCGGCGGATGCGGGGCCTGAACGGGCCGGGGGAGGACCGCGCCGGGGCCGATGTCGATCGACCCGTGCCATTCGAAGGTCTCCGTGCGCCAGGCGCCGGCGAGGATCCGCAACGCCTCCTCCAGCTGCGGCTGGGTGTCCTCGGGCCGCACCCCGAACATGGCCATCTCCTGCCGGGTGGCGCCCCGGCCGGCGCCGATGTCGACGCGTCCGCCGGAGAGCACATCGAGCATCGCGGTGCGCTCGGCGACCCGGACGGGGTGCTGGTAGCCGAAGGGCATGGTCACCACGCCGTGGCCGATGCGGATCCGTGTGGTCCGCGCCGCGACCCAGGTCAGAAAGATCTCGGACGCGCTCATGTGCGCGTACTGGCTGAGGGCGTGGTGCTCGACCGCCCAGATCCGGTCGAAGCCCATCGCCTCGGCGTGCACGGCCTGTTCGACGCAGTCGTGGAGGACCCGGCGCTCGTGTTCGGGGGCGGGGTCGGCGAGTTGCGCCTCGAAGATCATCGAGAATTTCACGAAACTCCCTTCAGGGTATTTCGAATAGAAATATGTCTAGCAGTAACACCCGTCCATCGGAAGGGAGTTGACGCGTCCGTCCCTCGCACCGCCCGGCCCTGCGGCCCCTCCCGGCCGCGGCCCGGGTGCGGGCGGACGCGGACCGTAGACTGCGGCACGTGACGGAGACGAGGGCGGGCGCGGCGAACGCCGGCGATGCGGAGCGGCCGGCACTGCCGGCGACCAGCTGGGCGGTGCTGGGGCTGCTCTCCTTCGGTGAGGAGCTGTCCGGATACGACCTGAAGAAGTGGTCGGACGGCTCGCTGCGCTTCTTCTACTGGAGCCCGTCCTTCAGCCAGATCTACGGCGAGCTCAAGCGCCTGGAGAACGTCGGCTACGTCAGCTCGCGGATGGTCGCCCAGGAGACCGGCAACCGCGACAAGCGGGTCTATGTGATCACCGACGAGGGGATGGCGGCGGTCCGGCACTGGGCGCGCGAGGCGCCGGTGGAGCCCCCGGTCCTCAAGCACGGGGTGATGCTGCGGCTGTGGCTGGGCCATCTGCTGGAGGCCGACCGGATGCGTGACGTGCTCGGCCGGCACCGGGAGTACGCGGAGGCGATGCGGCAGCGCGCCGAGGTGGACGTCGAGAGCGCCCGCGCCGAGGAGGCCTGGGCCTACCCCTCGCTCGTCCTGAAGTGGTCCGAGCGGTTCTACACCGCCGAGCGGGACCTGGCGGACGCGATGCTGGCCGACCTGGACGAGATGGACGGCGGGCGGCGCCAGGGCCTGCCCGACGGGCCGGGGCCGGACAGGCCGTAGGACGAGTCGGCGGAGTCCACGACGTGGGGGAACTCGGCGACCGTCAAGGGGCGGTGACTCCGCGTCAGGTATGACCTGAACTCAGGCATCTGCGAGGACCAGCGCCCGGCATTCCGACGGGGTCCCCCAGGCGTCCCGCAGGGGGCGGGCCTTGCGGATCCACAGGGAGAGGTCCAGCTCCTCGGTGTACCCCAGGGCGCCGTGCAGCTGGAGCGCGGTACGGGCCGCGGCGTATCCGGCCTCGCCCGCGGCGACCTTCGCCGCCGCCACCTCCCGGCGGGCCGACGGCGCGTCCGTCGCCACCGCCAGCGCCGCCGCGTGCACCAGCGGCTGCGCGAACTCCAGCCCGACGAGGGTGTCCGCCAGCCGGTGCTTGACCGCCTGGAACGAGCCGATGGGCACCCCGAACTGGGTGCGCTGCTTGACGTAGGCGACCGTCTCGGCCAGCAGGGCGCGGCCCAGGCCCAGCGACTGCGCGGCGGTCAGCAGCCGTGCTACGTCGACGGCGTGCGCGGCGGCCGCACCCGCCGCCGGACCGCCGGCCAGGACGCTGCCGCCGCGCGGGCGGGCCGGCCGCCGGGCCGGATCGAGACAGGGCTGTACGGGGCCGTGCGTAGCGGCGCGGCGGACCGTGTCGCCCTGGACGGCGAGGACGGTGTCGGCGGCCGCCGCGTCCAGGGCGTACGGCGTGCCGGCGCACAGGCTGACCACGGCGTCGCCGGAGGCGATCCGCGGCAGCCATTCGCCGGCCCCGGCGTCCTCGCCGAGCCGGTCCCACAGCACCGCCGCCGCCACCGTCTCCACCAGCGGACCGGGCACCGCGTGACGCCCCAACTCCTGGAAGGCGAGGGCCAGTTCGACCGGCAGCCACCCCATCCCGCCCTGTTTGTGAGGCACGGCGAGCCCGAACACCCCCGCCGCCGCGATCCGCGCCCACAGCGCCCGGCCGGGCGCGGTGTCCCCGCGGGCCCAGGCCCGTGCCACCGCCGCGGTGCCGGACGCCGCCAGCATGCCGTCCAGCGTGCGGGCGAACTCCCGCTGCTCGTCGGTGGGCAGGAAGCGCATCACCGGCGTCCCTTCGGCAGGCCGAGCAACCGCTCGGCGATGATGTCGCGCTGGATCTCATTGGTGCCGGCGTAGATCGGCCCGGCGAGCGAGAAGGTGTAGCCCTCGGCCCACCGTCCGTGCGCGGGCGCCTCGTCGGCGTCGTCGGCGAGCGCGCCGTACGGGCCGAGCAGATCCAGCGCCGTCTCGTGCAGCGCGAGGTCCAGTTCGGACCAGAAGACCTTGGTCAGGCTCGACGCGGCGCCGAGGTCCGCCCCGCCCGGCCGTCTCCGCGCGGGGGCGTCCCCGTCAGCGGCCGTGAGCCGGGAGGCCTGGGCGTAGGTGTGAAGCTGGTACGCACGGGCGCCGATCAGCGCGTCGGCCACCCGGTCGCCGAGGGGACCGGCGGCCTCGGGGGACTGGCGCCACAGCGCGGCCAGTCGTTCGGCGGCCGCCGTGAAGCGGCCCGGACTGCGCAGCGTCAGCCCGCGCTCGTTGCCCGCGGTGCTCATCGCCACCCGCCAGCCCTGCCCCGGCTCGCCGATCACCTCCGCGTCGGGCACGAACACCCCGTCCAGGGAGAGTTCGGCGAAGGCGGGTCTGCCGTCGAGGCGGCCGATGGGGCGCACCGTCACTCCGGGCGCGTCCAGCGGGAACATCAGATACGTCAGGCCCTGGTGCGGCCGGGCGGTGTCCGGGTCGCTGCGGAACAGGCCGAAGGCGCGGTCGGCGAAGGCGGCCCGCGACGACCAGGTCTTCAGACCGTTCAGCAGCCAGCCGCCGTCGGTCCGTACGGCCGTCGAGCGCAGCGATGCCAGGTCCGAGCCCGACTCCGGTTCCGACCAGGCCTGGGCCCAGATCACCTCGCCGCTCGCCATGGGGCCCAGGACCCGGGCGCGCTGCTCCTCGGTGCCGTGCTCGAAGAGGGTGGGGGCCAGGAGGTTGATGCCGTTCTGGCTGACCCGGCCGGGCGCGCCCGCGGCGTAGTACTCCTCCTCGAAGATCAGCCACTGCAGGACCGAGGCGCCCCGACCGCCGTGCTCCTCGGGCCAGGAGACCGCCGACCAGCGGTCCGCGAAGAGCCGGCGCTCCCACTCCCGGTGGGCGGCGAAGCCCCGCGCGGTCTCCAGCGACGGCAGCGGGGCGGCGGGTACGTGCTCGGCGAGCCAGGCCCGGGCCTCGGCCCGGAAGGCGTCTTCCGCGGGGGTGAAGGCGAGGTCCATCAGGCCCCGCCCTCCGGGGAGGACGGCTGCCGCCGCGCGGCGTGCCGCCGCATCGCGTGGACGTCCATGCCGCCCAGCGGGTCCGCGGCCGTCTCGGCATTGTGGGCGTGCGCGAGATGGTGCAGGCCGAACACCGAGTCCAGGCCGCCGTGCAGCCCCTGGAGGTCCTCGGCCTGGTTGACGGCGCGCTTGGTCAGCGCCAGGCCCAGCCGGGGCATCTCCGCGATGCGCAGCGCCAGTTCCTGTGTACGGTCGGCCAGTTCGGCGCGCGGCACCACACGGTTGACCATGCCCACCTCGTACGCCCGCTGAGCGCTCATCCGGTCCCCGGTGTACAGGAACTCCTTGGCGATCCGCGGCGGCATCACCCACGGGTGGGCGAAGTACTCGACGCCGGGTATCCCCATCCGTACGACCGGGTCGGCGAAGAAGGCGTCATCGGCGGCGACGATCAGGTCGCAGACCCAGGCGAGCATCAATCCGCCCGCCACACAGGCTCCTTGGACCGCGGCGAGTACCGGCTTGGGCAGCTCCCGCCAGCGGCGGCACATGCCGAGATAGACCTCCGACTCACGGGCGAACCGGCTCTCCGCGCCCGCCTTGTCCGAGTGGTCCCACCACAGTCCGGCCGTGCGGTCGAAGGGAAGGTGCGCATCGCGCCGGGGGGTGCCGATGTCATGGCCCGCGGAGAAGTGCCGCCCCTCGCCGGCGAGGACGACGACCTTGACCTCGTCGTCGTCCGCGGCGCGGTAGAAGGCGCGGTCCAGGGCGTAGGTCATCGCGGAGTTCTGGGCGTTGCGGTAGTCCGGGCGGTTCATGGTGACGGTCGCGACCGGGCCCTGGCGTGCGTAGCGCACGGGCTCGTCGTCGTGGGCAGCGGGCATCCGCCCCTCCTTCCCTAACAAGTGTTTGGTAGGTTAACGTACGGCCAGGAGCAGCGTCGAGGCCCGAGGAGGCTCGCGTATGACACCGCCCCCCTATGTGCCCGGCCATGATCTGCTCGCCGGCCGCAGCGCCGTCATCACCGCGGCCGCCGGGGCCGGTATCGGCGGCGCCACCGCCCGGCGCTTCCTGGAGGAGGGCGCCCGGATCGTCGTCGGCGACAGCCACACACGGCGGCTGACGGAGAGCGCCGAGGCACTCGCCGCGGAGTTCGGCGCGGACAAGGTCGCGGCCCTGCCCTGCGACGTCACCGACGAAGCGCAGGTGGGCGCCCTGCTGGAGCTGGCCGAACAGCGCCACGGCCGGCTCGACATCGTGGTCAACAACGCCGGACTCGGCGGCACCGCCGACCTCGTCGAGATGACCGACGCACAGTGGAGCACGGTCCTCGACGTGACCTTGAACGGCACCTTCCGCTGCACCCGGGCCGCGCTGCGACGGATGCGGCGCGCCGGCCGCGGCGGCGTGATCGTCAACAACGCCTCCGTCGTCGGCTGGCGCGCCCAGCGCGGCCAGGCCCACTACGCCGCCGCCAAGGCCGGGGTGATGGCGCTGACCCGCTGCGCCGCCGTGGAGGCCGCCGCGTACGGCGTACGGGTCAACGCGGTCTCGCCCAGCCTCGCGATGCACCCGCACCTGGCGAAGGTGACCACGCCCGAGCTGCTCGCCGAACTCACCGAGCGGGAGGCCTTCGGACGCCACGCCGAACCCTGGGAGGTCGCCAACGTCATCGTCTTCCTGGCCGGCGACTACGCCTCGTACATGACCGGCGAAACCGTGTCCGTCAGCTCCCAGCATGCCTGAGGAGCGCCGCCGCGAACTCCTCGCCGCCGCCGCGGAGGTGTTCGCCGTCCAGGGCTACGACGCGACCACGGTCCGGCAGATCGCGGACGCCGTCGGGATGCTCGCGGGCAGCCTCTACTACCACTTCGATTCCAAGGAATCGATGCTGGACGAGATCCTGTCCACGTTCCTGGAGGAGCTGTGGGACGGCTACGACGCGGTGCTCGCCGCGTCGCTCGGGCCGCGGGAGACGATCGAGGCGCTGGTCACCGAATCCTTCCGGGAGATCGACCGGCACCGCGCGGCCGTCGCGATCTACCAGAAGGAGGCCAGGCACCTCGCCGCCCACCAGCCCCGCTTCGACTACCTCGCCGACTCCCAGCGGAAATTCGAAAGGGCCTGGCTGGGCACGCTGGAGCGGGGAGTGGCCGCCGAGGTCTTCCGCGCCGACCTCGACATCCGGCTGACGTACCGGTTCGTCCGCGACACCGTCTGGGTGGCCGCCTCCTGGTACCGGCCGGGCGCACGGCACCGCCCCGAGGAGATCGCCCGGCAGTACCTGTCGATGGTGCTGGACGGCATCGCCTTGCGGAACTGACCGGCCGATCCGCAGAATCTGACCAAGGAGACCACCATGTCCGAGGCCTACATCGTCGAGGCGGTCCGCACCCCCGTCGGCAAGAAGGGCGGCGGTCTGTCCGGCGTCCACCCCGCCGACCTCGGCGCCCATGTGCTGACCGCGCTGATGGCGCGCACCGGCGTCGATCCGGCCGCCGTCGAGGACGTCGTCTTCGGCTGCCTGGACGCCGTGGGGCCGCAGGCCGGGGACATCGCCCGCACCTGCTGGCTGGCCGCCGGGCTGCCCGAGGAGGTGCCCGGCGTCACCGTCGACCGCCAGTGCGGCTCCTCCCAGCAGGCCGTGCACTTCGCCGCCCAGGGGGTGCTCTCCGGCACCCAGGACCTGGTCGTCGCGGGCGGTGTGCAGAACATGTCGCAGATCCCGATCGCCTTCGCCAGCCGGCAGGCCGCCGAACCGCTGGGACTCACCGAGGGCCCGTTCGCCGGTTCCGCGGGCTGGCGGGCCCGCTACGGCGAGCAGCCCGTCAACCAGTTCCACGGCGCCGAACTGATCGCCACGAGGTGGCACCTCACCCGCACGGACATGGAGGAGTTCGCGCTGCGCTCCCATCGGCGGGCCCTGCGCGCCATCGACGAGGGCCGCTTCGACCGTGAGATCGTCCCGTTCGGGGACGTCACCGTCGACGAGGGGCCGCGCCGTACCACCTCGCTGGAGAAGATGGCCGAGCTGGCGCCCGTCGTCGAGGGCGGCCGGCTGACCGCCGCGGTCTCCTCGCAGGTCTCCGACGGCGCGGCCGCCATGCTCCTGGCCTCCGAGCGCGCCGTGGCCGAGCACGGTCTGACCCCGCGGGCCCGCATCCACCATCTGTCGGTACGGGGCGAGGACCCCATCCGGATGCTGACCGCACCCATCCCCGCGACGGCGTACGCGCTGAAGAAGGCGGGCATGACGATCGGCGACCTCGACCTGGTCGAGATCAACGAGGCGTTCGCGCCCGTGGTGCTGGCCTGGCTCAAGGAGACCGGCGCCGACCCCGAGCGGGTCAACGTCAACGGCGGCGCCATCGCCCTGGGCCACCCGCTGGGCGCGACCGGCGTACGGCTGATGACGACGCTGCTGCACGAACTGGAGCGCACCGGCGGCCGGTTCGGGCTGCAGACCATGTGCGAGGGGGGCGGCCAGGCCAACGTCACCATCATCGAGCGGCTGTGACCGGCCGCGCCGGCGGGTGACTCAGCGCGGCAGGGCGGCGAGCGTGCCGTGCGCCTCGGTCATGATCCGGTCGACGAGTTCCGCGCAGGACGGCAGATCCTCGATCAGACCGGCGACCTGGCCCGCGGCCATCACCCCGAGGTCGGTACGGCCCTCCACCATCGACGCCCGCAGCAGCATCGGGGTGTTGGCCGCGAGCAGGACCTGGCTCCAGGACAGCTCCCTGCCGTGCTTCATCGCCAGACCGTCCCGGACCATCCGGGCCCAGCTCAGCCCGGACAGCTTCCGGAACGACGCGGCCTGGCGCACCGCCCTCACCAGTGCCGCGGTGCGCCCGGACCGCTCCAGGGCCGCGACCAGATCGCTGCGCAGCATCCGGTGCGGCAACCCGTCGACCTTCGTGGTGACGGTGACGTCCGAAACCGAAGCCTGCAGATAGCGGGCCTGTACCGCCGGCGGCACCGTGCTGTCGGACGTCAGCAGGAAGCGGGTACCCATGGCGATTCCGGCCGCGCCGTAGGCGAGCGCCGCGACCAGGCCCCGGCCGTCGAAGAAGCCGCCCGCGGCGATCACCGGGATCCCGACCGCGTCCACGACCTGGGGCAGCAGCACGCTCGTGGCGACGCTCCCGGTGTGGCCGCCGCCCTCACCGCCCTGTACGACGACCGCGTCCGCGCCCCAGGCGGCGACCTTCTCGGCGTGCCGGCGGGCCCCGACGGACGGGATGACGATCACTCCCGCCTCCTTGAGCCGGGCGATCAGCTCACGGGACGGGGCCAGGGCGAAGGAGGCGACCCGTACGCCCTCCTCCACGATGACCTCGACGCGCGCGCCCGCGTCGCCCGCGTCGGCCCGCAGGTTGACACCGAAGGGCTTATCCGTACGTGACCTGACCTCGCGGACCGCCGAACGCAGCTGGTCGACGGTCATGGTGGCCGAGGCGAGGATGCCCAGGGCACCGGCGTCGGCGGCGGCCGAGACCAGCCGGGGTCCCGCCACCCACCCCATGCCGGTCTGGACGAGCGGGTGCCGCACCCCGACGAGCTCGGTCAGCGCGGTGGCGATCCGGGGGGTCGTCATGGCGTCGGCACCTCGCGTTCGCGCAGCCCCTCGGGGTCGATGACCTCGCGGATCAGAAGCAGCTCCGCCTCGGAGGGCTCCCGGGTGCGGGGCACCTCGTCGGGCAGTACGAGCGGGAATCCGGTGGCCTGTCGGACCTCCTCGACGGTGACACCGGGGTGGACCGAGGCGAGCCGCATCGCGTGGTCCGGCGTCGCGAAGTCGAAGACCCCCAGGTTGGAGACCACCCGGGGGAGGTGGTGGTAGCGGGTCGCGGACGGCCCGGCGGCGGCCGCGCTGTCGTAGCCCACCCCGCTGATCATGTCGACCTTCTCGACGAAGACCCGTGTGGAGTGCCGGGGCACCCAGTAACTGACCGGATTGTTGAGGGTGTTGACGGGCGCCCCGCGGACGCCCAGCAGTTGGCGGACCGGCCGCCGCCAGTCGCCGATGCAGGAGATGTTCTGGTTGCCGAAGCGGTCCAGCTGACTGGCGCCCATCATGACGTGCCGCCTGCCGCCGGTGACCATGGCCAGGTGCTGGCGGTAGGGGAGCCAGCCCTCGGTCTCCCCGTCGAGGCCCACCAGCCTCGCCTCGCCGTCGGTGAGCAGCAGGTCGGGCGAGAAGGTGTGCTTGGCGAGCCGGGCTCCGACGGACGGGATCAGTCCCATCGGGCTGGCCAGCACCTCACCGTTGCCGCGCCAGGCGTCGGCACAGGCGATCACGCAGTACTCGGCGCGGGTCGTCGTGGAGATCGTGCTCACCGCTGCTCCTCGTGCCAGGTTCGGACCGCGGACTGGTAGCCCTGCTCGTCCCCGTGCAGGAACCGCTCGGCGAACTGCGGCCAGGGCGTGGTCGCGTAGAGCTTCTGGAAGGGCTCGTCGCGGCCGTAGTCGGGGGCGCAGGAGGTGAAGTGGGCGCCGTGGGGGGTCTCGACGACTCCGGTGACCGAGTACCGCTTGACGAGCAGGGTCTGCGGGACGGCCGCCGCGAAGCCGTCCACCAGCCGCTCGCACGCGACGTAGGCGCGGTCCGCGGCCTCGCAGAACAGGTCGTCGAAGTACGGATCGGGGCCCAGGTACTGGCCGTTGCCCATCCGGTCGGCGCGGTTGAGGTGGACCAGCGCCGCATCCAGCCGCAGCGCGGGCATGGCCACGAACGTCTCCGCGTCGTCGTAGGGCGAAGTGACCGTCCGCAGGCCCGGGTTGACGCGCATCACGTCCGAGCCGATACCGGCCCGTACGGGCAGGAACGGCAGCCGGTTGGCGGCGGCCCGCAGCCCCCACATGAACATCGCCTCGTCGACCTCCGTCAGCTCGAACTCCCCGCGCTGACGGGCCGCGCGGAAGTGCGGTTCGAGCGGGATGGAGTCCAGGGTGGCGAACGGGGCGATCAGCTTGCGGATCCGGCCTGCGGCGGCGAGCAGGCCGACGTCGGGCCCGCCGTACGCGACGACGGTCAGATCGGTGACCGGGGACCGGAGCAGCGCCCGTACCAGCGCCATCGGTTTGCGGCGCGAACCCCAGCCGCCGATGCCGACGGTCATACCGCTGCGCAGGTGGGAGACCGCCTCGTCGGGCGTCATGGTCTTGTCGGTCATGGCTTCCCGGCCCCCTGCCCGGTCTCGGTGCCGAAGGTGTCGCGGATCCGGTCGGCGACTCCGCCGAGGTTCGCCTCGAAGGTGAACCCCTGCTCGAAGCGGTAGCTGCGGCGCACGTCGACGGGGTCGATGCCGTTGATGGCGGCCTTGGCGAGCCGGAGCAGACCGCCGTCCTTGCGCGCGATCTCGCACGCCAACTCCACCGCCGTGTCCCGGAGTCGGGCGCCCGGGACGACCTGCCAGACGGAGCCGTGCGCCCGCAGCTCGGCGGCGGTGACGGTGCGCGAGGTGTAGTAGAGCGTACGCATCAGGTGCTGGGGGACCAGCCGGGCCAGATGCGTGGCCGCGCCGAGCGCCCCGCGGTCCAGCTCCGGCAGGCCGAAGGACGCGTCGTCGCTCGCCACGATCGCGTCGGCGTTCCCGGCGAGACCGATGCCGCCGCCGAGGCAGAACCCGTGCACCGCCGCGACGACCGGCACCTCGCACTCGTAGACCGCCGAGAACGCCTCGGCGCAGCCGCGGTTGGCGCCGATCAGCGCACCGTGGCCGCCCTCTGCGGTGTCCCGCTGCAGTTCCTTGATGTCGACGCCCGCGTTGAACCCGCGCCCCTCGGCGGCGAGCACCACGCAGTGGATGCCGGGGTCCCGGCCGGCGGCGCGCACGGCGTCGGCGAGCTCGTACCAGCCGTGCACGGGGAGGGCGTTGACCGGTGGGAAGTCCACGGTGACGACCGCGACGCCCGGTTCGGGCCTGGAGGTGGAGACACCCATGAGCGGATCAGCTACCTTTCCACCAAGCGTTTGTTAGGTAGCGAAGTTAGCAGCGGATCGCGCGCTGCGGGAGGGGTGCCGGTTGAGCCTGACTCTCGATCTGGCCGGGCAGGTCGCCGTCGTCACCGGCGGTACCCGGGGCGTCGGCGCCGGGATCGCCCGGTCGTTCCTCACCGCCGGTGCCGATGTCGTGGTCTGTGCCCGGCGCCCCCCGGACAGCCCCGTCACCGCGGCCGGCCGCACCGCCCGCTTCCGCCCGCTCGACCTGCGCGATCCGCCCTCGGTACGGGAGTTCTTCACCCGGGTCGCGGCGGCGCACGGCCGCCTCGACTGCCTGGTCAACAACGCCGGCGGCACGCCCTACCGCCTCCTCGGCGCGGCCGGCCCGGAACGGCACGCACGCGTCCTGGAACTCAACCTCACCGCCCCGATGACCGCCTCCCTCGCCGCCTACGAGGTCATGCGCGACCAGCCGGCCGGCGGCTCGATCATCATGATCGGCAGCGTCAGCGGCACCCGCCCCTCGCCCGGCACCGCCGCCTACGGCGCGGCCAAGGCGGGTCTGGACAGCCTCGCCCGCACCATGGCCGTCGAATGGGCCCCACAGGTCCGGGTCAACACCCTCGTCCCGGGCATGGTCCGCACCGAACTGACCGCCCTGCACTACGGCGACGAGGCGGGCGTCGCCGCCGTCGGCGCCACCGTACCGCTCGGCCGGCTCGCCGAACCCGCCGAGATCGGCGACGCCGCGGTCTTCCTCGCCTCCGACCGGGCGGCGTACCTCACCGGCGCGAGCCTGCTCGTCCACGGCGGTGGGGAGCGCCCCGCCTTCCTCGACGCCGCCACCGTCAACCGCCCCGCCACACCACCCCCGCCCACCGAGGAGAGCTGAGATGACCGGTATCTGCGCCGGCCGCGCCGTCGCTGTCACGGGAGCCGGCCGCGGCCTCGGCCGCGCCCACGCACGCGCCCTCGCCGCCGAAGGGGCCGCCGTCGTCGTCAACGACCTGGGGGTGACCGCGGACGGCGCCGGAGCTTCGCCGGGCCCGGCCCAGCAGGTCGTCGAGGAGATCCGGGACCGCGGCGGCCGGGCCGTCGCGCACACCGGCGACATCACCACCGCCGACGGCGCCGGCTCGCTCGTCGCCGCCGCCCTGGACTCCTTCGGCCGCCTCGACGCCCTCGTCAACAACGCCGGGTTCCTGCGCGACCGGATGCTGGTCAACCTCGACGAGGACGACTGGGACGCCGTCGTCCGCGTCCACCTCAAGGGCCACTTCCTGCCGCTGCGGCACGCCGCCTCCCACTGGCGGGCCGAGGCCAGGGCCGGCCGCACGCCCAACGCCCGGGTGATCAACACCAGTTCGGGCGCCGGACTGCTCGGCAGCGTCGGCCAGGTCAACTACTCCGCCGCCAAGGCGGGCATCCTCGGCCTCACCCTCGTCGCCGCCGCCGAGCTGGGCCGCTACGGCGTACAGGTCAACGCCATCGCCCCCGCCGCCCGCACCCGTATGACCGAGCAGACCTTCGCCGGGACGATGGCGGCGCCGGCCGAGGGGGAGTTCGACGCGATGGCCCCCGGCAACGTCTCCCCGCTGGTGGTCTGGCTGGCCTCCGCCGCCAGCGACGGCGTCACCGGCCGCGTCTTCGAGGCCGAAGCGGGCCGGATCACCGTCATGGAGGGCTGGCGCCGCGGCCCCACCATCGACAAGGGCGGCCGCTGGACCCCGGCGGAGGCGGGCGAGCACGCCCGCGAGCTGCTGGCGGCGGCCCCGGAACCGCACCCGGTGTACGGGGCGCGGTGACGCGGGCCCCGGAGCGGCGCGTCCGGTGGCCCACCCGCTTGCGGCGCACGGGCCCGGCTGCCCACGACGCTCCGGACCCGCGCGCAAGGCGCGGCGGGCGCCGCCTCACCGCCGTTCGCCACGCAGCCCCGCGAGAGCCGCTGCCCGGGTGAGCACGTCGACGAGCATGTCCGAGGTGAGCCGGCCGGTGAACACGTTGCGCCGGCTGGGGTGGTAGCTCCCCAGGACGTGCAGCGGCTGTCGCCGTCCGGTGGCGGGCAGGGTCAGTGCCACGCCGTGGCCGAAGGCGGGCCGGGGCCGGGGCAGCGCCCACCCCGCGTCGCCGAGCACCGGCAGCAGCGCCTGCCAGCCGAAGGCACCCAGTACGACGACCGCGCGGAGGCCGGGGGCGAGCAGCTCGAACTCCGCCGTCAGCCAGGGCCGGCAGGTCTGCCGCTCGGCCGGCGTCGGCTTGTTCGCCGGCGGGGCGCAGTGCACCGGAGCGGTGACCCGCACCCCGTACAGCTCCAGCCCGTCGTCCCGATGCGTCGCGGTGGGCCGGGAGGCGAGACCCACCTCGTGCAGCGCGGCGAACAGGAAGTCGCCCGACGCGTCCCCGGTGAACATCCGGCCGGTCCGGTTGCCGCCGTGCGCGGCGGGTGCCAGCCCGACGACGGCCAGCGCCGCGTCCGCGGGACCGAACCCCGGGACCGGCCGCGCCCAGTACTCCTGGTCCCGGAACGCCGCCCGCGGGTGCGCCCCGGCCTCTTCCCGCCAGCGCACCAGCCGGGGGCAGGCCCGGCAGCGCACCAGATGCGCCTCCAGCTCCGCCGGCCCACCGCAGCGCGCCGCGTAGTAGGCCGGGTAGCCGGCCTCGCCGCTGTCCGGCGGCGACTGCGCCGCCCCCGTCTCCTCCATGCCCACAAGGTAGGCCACCGGATGACGGGGGCCGCTGGACGACGAGGGCGGTCTGCCGCCGGTGTCGGCGCCGGTGGCCCCGGCCTACCCCTGACGACTGCGGTAGAGGTCGCGGAGCAGGGCGATCTCGGCTCCGTGGTGCAGCAACTCCTGGTTGACCCACCAGACGATGTCGAGGAAGGGCTCCTCAGGGTCGCTGCCGTGCGGGAAGGTGCACAGGCCCACCGTGTCGAGCCCGGCGTCGTCGACGCCGGCCAGCGTGTCGCGCCAGGCCGTCGCGCCGGCGTCGAAGGCGGCGACCGCCCCGGCGGCGTCCCCGCTGCTGACGTAGTCGGCACGGGTCAGGCGGCGGCTGCCGGCGGTGTGGTCCGCGCGGAGGGTGAGCATCTCGGCGAGGTGGCTCAGACGCCAGGCGAGGGTGGTGAGCGGCGCCGGCGAGGGGTGCGGGAACGGTGCGGCGTCGCGCCCCCACTCACCCGCCCCGTCCAGGTGCGTCGCCCTCGGCCCCGGACCGTCCCCGTGCCTGCGGACAGACCAGCAACCGGGCACCGGCTCCCACAGGTGCTCCTCGTCGGTCAGCGGATCGACCGGCACGTCCGTGCCGTTGCCGCTGTCCATGTGCGGCCCCGTCAGCCGGTCCCGCAGGCGCCGGTGCGCGAAGTCGAACTGCTCCAGCAGCGGGATCAAGCGGGGTGGTGGTGTCGCCATGCGACGCTCCTGCGATCGGAGGGACGGGCCGGGAGGCGAGCGCGTTCGCCCGGCCCGCACCCTGCCACGGCGCAGGCGCCGCCGCCGCTCATTTTCCGGCGGCGGCCTCGGCGCGGCGGCGCAGCGACGGCGCCAGCGCCAGTTGGCCCGCGGCCGCGGCCAGGCACAGGGCGGTGCAGGTCAGCCAGAGGGTGGTGGAGCCGATGACCAGGAGTCGGGTGCCGACGATCGGCGCGATCAGGAATCCGGTGCCCCAGGCCATGCCGATCAGGCCGTTGTACCGGCCGCGGAGGTGGGCGGGCGCGAGGTCGGCGACGACGGTCGCGGTGACGGCGAAGACCAGGATCTCGCCGAGCGTGGAGACCGCGACGGCCAGCGCGTAGCCGGCGGTCGTCGAGGCCGCGGCCGCGACCGCGTTGCCGCAGGCCGCGATCGTGAAGCCGGTGGCCAGCACCCGGCTCTTGTCGTAGGCCGCCAGCCGGTGGCCGATCAGCGGCTGCACCGCGATGACGACGATGCCGTTGATGCCCATGACGAGGCCGTAGGCGCTGCTGGTCAACGCGGTGCCGGTCATCGCCAGCGGCAGGGTGGCGAAGGCCTGTTGGAAGACGATCGCATAGCCGACGACGAGGCCGGCGAAGGCCAGCATCGCGCGGTCGCGCAGGACGGTGCGGTAGCTGCCGGCGCTGCGTTCCCGGGCGGCCGGGCGGGTTTCGGGAATGGCGAGCCAGACCAGCAGGCCGAAGAACGCGCAGGCCCCCGCGTCGAGCCAGAAGAGCAGTCGGCCGCCGTGCGAGGCGAGGTAGCCGCCGAGCACCATGGCGACCGAGAAACCGAGGTTGACGGCCCACAGCAGCAGGCCGTAGGCGCGGGTGCGGTCGGCGGCCGGCACCGCGTCGGCGACCAGGGCCTGGGCCGCGGGGCGGAACAGATCGATCGTGACGCCGAGGACGAAGCAGCAGACCACCAGCACCGTGAGGTCGCGGGCGTAGCCGAGCGTGAGCAGGGTCGCGCCGTTGGCCAGCATGCCGCCGGTCAGCGCCACCCGGCGGCCGAAGCGGTCCGCGAGGAATCCGCCGAGCGGCTGGGAGACGACCGAGCCGATGCCGACGACGGCGAGGACGATGCCGGTGTCGGCGACGGACAGGCCTCTGACCCCGGTCAGATACAGGCTCAGGAACGGATTGACCATCGAGCCCAGGCGGTTGACCAGGGAGCCGCCCCACAGCACCCAGAACGCGGCGGGCAGCCCGCCCGCCCGCACCCGTACGTATGCGCGCAGCCGCCCTGGGCGGGGCTCGCCGATCGCCGGGCCGGACGCGTCGATTCTGCTCATGGTCCCCTCCTGGGCTCTCTTCTCCGGGGCGTAAGGGGTCGTCAGTGTCCGCGGTCGCGGAGCGCGGTGGGGGCCAAGGGAGCGGGGGCGTGCCGGGTGGGGGCCGGCGCCGGGGCCGCACTGGTGCCGTCCGCCGTGGTCGGTCGGGTGCCCTGCGCCAGGGCCGCGCGGTCGACCTTGCCGTTCGGGGTCGTGGGCAAGGCGTCCAGCAGCCGGATCTCCTGCGGAACCATGTACGGGGGCAGCTCCCGGGCACAGAAGGCGCCCAGGTCCGCGGTGTCCACCGAGGGGTGACCCGCCGTCAGGACGACGAAGGCGGTCAGCCGGAGGCCGCCGCTCCCGGGCTGCGGCAGGGCCATCGCGCTGGCCGCGGCGACGCCCGGGTACTGCGTCAACCGGCGTTCCACCTCGGCCAGTTCGACGCGGTTGCCGTTGATCTGCACCTGGGAGTCGGTCCGGCCGCAGAAGTAGAACTCGCCGCCCGCTCCCCGCACGGCCAGGTCTCCGGTGCGCAGCACCACCTGCCCGGACTGCGGGCACAGCGGGTCGGGGACCAGCGCCCGGCGAGTGGCCCGCGGATCGTCCCAGTAGCCGGAGAAGAGCGCGGGGCTGCGCAGATGGATCTCGCCGGGTACGCCGGGCTCCGCCACGATCTCGCCGTCCTCGCCGACGAGGAGCATCTCCGCCCCGGGATGCGCGACGCCGATGGAGAGCCGGTGCGCGTCCTTCGGCAGGGGGTGGGGGACCTCCTCGAAGGAGCACGCCATCGACTCGGTCGCGCCGTAGCAGTTGACGAGGCGCGCCTTCGGCAACAGCTGCTGGAGCCGGCGCAGTTCGGGCAGCGGGAACTCCTCGCCGCAGAAGAGGACGGAGCGCAGCCGGTCGAGGGCGGCCAGTCGCTCGGGCTCGTGGCGCAGTGGTTGGCGCCAGATCGACGGTACGCCGTTGACCTGGGTGGCTTCGGTCTCCCGCAGCACCCGCAGCAGATGCCGTGGCCAGCGCACCAGGTCCGGCGCTACCGGCACCACACTGGCGCCGCTGCCCAGCGCCAGGCCGATGTTGAGCAGCGAGAAGTCGAACTGCAGGGGTGAGGTGCTGGCGATGCGGTCCTCGGGCGTGGCGATGCCGTGCGCCAGCATGCCCCGGTAGAACGCGACCACCGCCCGGTGGCTCATCACCACGCCCTTGGGCCGTCCCGTGGTGCCCGAGGTGAAGATGATGTAGGCGGGGTCGGTGACACAGGGCTCCCGGCGCCGCGGCCGGCGCTGCTCGGGGGCGTGCTCCACGGTCAGTCCGGCCGGGCCGAACCGAGCGGTGGCGAGGTCCCGGGGGAGGTCCGTGCGCTCGCCGTCGGATACCTGGAGGTGGAGGGCGGGCCGGGCGGTGGTGATGATCGAACGCAGCCGCTGCTCGGGTGTCTTGGGGCTCACCGGGATGAAGGCGAGGCCGGCCCGGGAGGCGGCGAGCAGCATCGCGAGGGAGTGTGCGGTGGTGTCGGCCTCCAGGATCACCCGGGCACCGGTCTCCAGGCCCAGGGTGTGCAGACCGTCCGTGTACGTGTCCGTGAGGGCGCCCAGTTGCGCGTAGGTGGTGACGGTGGTCAGGCCGGGCCGGGCGGACTCGACGACGGCGGGGGCGTCGGGGGTGTGCCGGCCGGCGGCGAGCAGGAAGTCGTGGAGGAACTCCCCGGCGGTGCCGGCCGGGACCGGTGGCTGCTGACTCACGTGGCGAAGCCCCCTCGTGGTGGTCGGGAACGGTGACCCGGGGCGGGCCGGGCGGAGTGGACGGTGCCCGGTGCCGTCGGGCGGCCGGTTCGGCGGCGTCCGGTCGGTGGTCGGCCCAGCCGCCCCGTGACCGCCGCGCTCCCCATCAGGCTTCCGTGGAGTGGAAGTTGAATTCCGTAGAGCGGTGGTCAGGCTCTCATGTTCGCGACGGGGCTGGGGTGTGAGGTGGGTCACTTTCGGGGGTGCTCGGGGTCGGTGAAACCTGGACAGCTCGCGGCGAGTTGTGGCAGCGTCCCCTCTGCATGGAATTCAGTTTTCGCATTGTGGAAGTGTGTGGATGGGGGAGCGTATGTCCGGGGCAGGACCGCTATCGCTGGGCCAGCTCTCGGTATGGCACGACATCCGGGAACTGCCGGCGCACCGCCGCCACGAGCCGAACAACGCGGCGGCCTGGCCCCTTCCACCGGGCGTCACGGCGGACCAGGTGCGTCGCGCGCTGCGCGCGCTCGCCGCCCGGCACCCCTCACTGCGCACCCGCTACGACCTCCAGGACGCCGACGCACCAGGGCAGTTGCCGCCCGACACCGAAGGCGACGACCAACTGCGGAGCATCGACAGCGCGGCTGCCGAGCCCGCACGGCTCGCCGCCGAACTGGCCACCGAACCCTTCGACCTCGGCCGCGAACACGCCTGGCGGGCCCGGCTGCTGACCCGCGCGGGCACCCCCGCCCAGCTGCTGTTCGTCAAGCACCACATCGCCGCGGACGCCTGGGCGCAGGAGCTGCTGCACCAGGAGTTCCGGCGGGCGCTCACCGACCCCGCAGGCCTCGGCCCCACCCCACCGGGCCCCGCCGACCTCGCCGCCGAGCAGTACGGCGCCGCCGGACTGCGCCGGCAGGCCGCCGCCCTCGACCACTGGACGCAGACGCTGGCCCACGCCCCCTCGGCCGCGCTGCCGCGCAGTGCCGACACGGCGGGCGACGTCGTCCAGTGCACGCTGCGCTCCGCACCCGCCCGCCCGGCCGCGCACACCGTCGCCGAACGCGCGCGGGTCTCCGTCGCCAGCGTCGTGCTGGCGGCCTACGCCCGCGGCGTGGCCCGCAGATGCGGCGTCGACGCCCTGCTGGTGCAGCTGATGAGCGCCAACCGGTTCGCCGGTCGCTGGCGGAGCGTGGTGACGTCGATGAACCAGTGGGTGCCGGCGCTGATCGAGGACGCCCGCAACGACGACCTGGTCAAGCTCGCCGACGCGGTGCACTGGAGCGGCCTGGGCGCCTTCCGGCACGGGATGCACGACGTCACCGCCGTCGCCGCGCTGCGCGCCCGTACGCCCGAAGCCCCCGAACCGGCCTGCGCCTTCAACTACGTGACCGTGCCGGACGACGCGGCGCCGGACGCGCTGCCGCCCCGGGGCCCGCGAAACACCGCTTCGCCCACGCTCACCTGGGAGGAGCCCTTCACCACCATCGGCCCGCGATGTTACGTCCGCGCCGTGGAGAGCGAGGACGCGCTCGCCCTCCGGCTCACCGCCAAGGACCTCGACCGTGCCCACTGCGCCGAACTGCTGTGGGACGTGCACGAGAGCCTGCTGACCGCCGCCGGGCGTCCCTGACGCAAGGCCGCCCCACCGGCTCCCGACCCGCCGCACGGACGAACGAGCCGCGTGGACACCGCCGTCGTCCGCCCCCGGCGATCCCGGGGGCCGGACCACGTCGCCCGCCCCGCCCCCCCGGCGCCGCGCCGCCGCACCAACCGGCCGCCCCCTGCCGCCCCTTCCATCCCGCGCTCGTTCCTGCCCCAGGAGGCCGCCGTGCCCGAACACGTGATGATCATCCACCGCTGGACCGACCGCTACGCCGACTACGCGGCCTACCTCGACCACCGCGCCCACCGCGTCAGCTACCTCACCACCGACCGGGCCGCCCGCCACCTGCCCGCCGAACAGGCCGCCGGCGTACGGCTGGTGGACAGCACCGAGGACGTCAAGGCGGTGCGCGAGGCCGTCGACGCGCTGGTCGAGCGGAGCGGACCGCCGACCCGGATCGTCGCGCTACAGGAGACGGACCTCGACCTGGCGGCCGAACTGCGCGACGAGTTCGAACTGCCCGGCCAGCGCACCGGGGACCTGCTGCCGCTGCGCGACAAACTGCTGATGGCGCAGCGGCTCGCGGCGGCGGGCGTCGCGGTGCCGGCGACGGCCGCGGCACCGGACCACGAGGCCGTGGCCGCCTTCGCCGCCCGGCACGGCTGGCCGGTACTGGTCAAGCCCCGGCGCGGCACCGCCAGCGCGGGCATCACCCGGCTGGCGTCCCCCGGGCAACTGAGGGCGTACGCCTTCCCGCACGACACCGACCTGCTCGTCCAGCAGTGGCTGCCCGATCAGGTCCTGCACGTCGACGGCGTCTTCGACGGCGCGGAACTCGGCCCCTGGCGGGCCTCGCGCTACCTCAACACCTGCCTGGAGTTCACCGTCGGCAGCGCCCTCGGCTCGGTCGAGATCGACGACGCCGCGCTCCTGGCCCGCATCGAGGAGATCACCACCGCCGCCGTCGGCGCGCTGTTCACCGGACCGTCGGTCTTCCACCTGGAACTCTTCGCGGGCGACGACGGCACGCTGACCGTATTGGAGATCGGCGCCCGACCGGGCGGGGCCGAAGTGCCCTTCATCTGGCGCGAGGTGCACGGCATCGACCTGATGGCCGCGGCGTTCGCCCACCAGACGGGCGCCCCCGACCCCACCCCCCGCACCTTCGCCGAGCCCGCGCAGGTGGCGGGCTGGATGCTGGTGCCGCCGTCCGTACCACCGCCCTGCCGGGTGCGCGCGCTCACCCCGCCCCGGGCGGACGGCCCCCGCACCGGACCGTACGCCGAAGTGCTGCCGGAGACCGGAGCGTTGCTGACCGGCGGCGGCTACGAGCACGCCGGGGCGAGGTTCCGCTTCCGAGGGAGCGGCAGCGCGGAGGTGACGGCCGCGGTCCGCCGCGCGATGCGCGAGGCCTCGCTGGAGTGCGAACCGGTCGATCCGCGGGCGCCCGGCCGACTGGTCGTGGTCGGCTGCGGCAATCCGCCCTACCGCGAGTACGCGCTGCGCACCGTCGCGGGGCGGGTGCCCACCGCCCTCGTACAGCGCACCGCCGTCGACTGGCAACAGCGGTACGTCGCCGACCGGTTCCAGGTCACCGACACCTCCGACGCGGCCGGGACCACCCGTGCCGTCGCCGCCCTGCTGGCCGGCCATCCAGGCCCGGGAGCCGTCCTGACCTGGGACGAGACGCTCCTGGAGACCACCGCGGAGGTCGCCCGCCGGCTGGGACTGCCGCATATGAGCCCCGAGGCCGCGCACCGCTGCCGCGACAAGCTGGCCACCCGCCGGCTGCTCGCCGCCGCCGGGGTGCCCTCGGCCGGCTTCCGGCAGGTGCGCACGCACGCCGAGGCGCTGGCGGCGGCGGAGGCGCTCGGCTGGCCGGTCGTGGTCAAACCCCGTGCCCTGGCCGGCAGCATCGGCGTCACCCGCGCCGACGACCCCGGCCACCTCGCGCGGGCCTACGACCAGGCGCTCGGCGCCTCCTTCCCCGGCATCCGCGCACCGGCCGGCGCGATCGTGGAGGAGTATCTGCCCGGCCCCGAGATCAGCGTGGACTGCGCGGTGTCCGACGGCGCCGTACGGATCGTGAACGTGGCGCACAAGCGGCTGGCGTTCGCGCCGCACTTCGAGGAGGTCGGCCACCTCGTCGCACCCTGGCGGGACGAGCCCTGGGCCGACGAGGTGCGGTCCGTCGTCACCGCCGCCCACACCGCACTGGGAATCCGTACCGGACTCACCCACACCGAGATCCGCCGCACGCCCACCGGGCCACGCGTCGTCGAGGTCAACGGCCGCCTCGGCGGCGACTTCATCCCACTGCTGGGCACCCTCGCCACCGGGGTCGACCCGGTCGAGGCCGCCGCCGACCTCGCGCTCGGCCGCGCGCCCCGCCTCGCCCCGGTCCGCGACCGCTGCGCCGAGGTGCGCTTCGTCTACCCCGAGCGCGACGGCACCGTGCGCTCCCTCGACCTGACCGCCGCCGCGGCCACGCCCGGCATCGTCGAGGCTGTCCCGCTCGCCGCGCCGGGCACCGAACTGCTGCTGCCTCCCCGGGGGATCGTGCCCCGGCTCGCCGCCCTGATCGCCGTCGGCGACACCCCCGAGGAGTGCGCCGCCGCGCTCGACCGCGCCCAGCGCGCCGTACGGCACTCCCTGGCCCCGCTCCACTGATCCGCACCGGCCGACGAAGAGAGACAGACCCATGACCCCGATCCTCGGTGTCCCCGCAGCGGCCCCCGGCTGGCCCGGAGGCACGGCCCGTGGGTACCACCGCACGCAAAGGACTTCGAGATGACCGCCGTGACCGTCGCCCCGCCCTCCCCGAACCTGGCGCTCAACCAACTGGTCGACCGGCGCCGCGCCGAGGGGGCGTCGCTGGTCCATCTCGCCTTCGGCGAGGCCCGGCTGCCGGTGCTGCCCCAGCTGGCCGAGCAGCTGGCGCTCGGCGCGGCGCGCGCCGCCTACGGACCGGTGGCCGGCGCCGAGGGCGTACGCGACGCGGTGGCCGGCTACTTCACCCGCCGCCGGCTGCCCACCGAGGCCGACCGGGTGATCGTCGCGCCCGGCAGCAAACCCCTGCTGATGGCGCTGCAACTGGTCGTCCCCGGCGATGTGCTGCTGCCGCGCCCCGCCTGGAACACCTACGCCCCGCAGGCCCGCTACGCGGGCAAGGAGGTCTACGGCGTCCCCGTTCCCGCGGAGTGCGGCGGCGTCCCCGAACCGGACGCGCTGCGCGAGACGATCCACCGGGCCAGGGCGGCCGGCGCCGACCCCCGGCTGCTGGTCCTCACCCTGCCCGACAACCCCACCGGGACCCTCGCGCCGCCCGCGCTGATCCGCGAACTGTGCGCACTGGCCCGCGCCGAGGACCTGCTGATCATCTCCGACGAGATCTACCGCGACATCGTCCACGACCCCGAGTCCACCCCCTTCCTCAGCCCCGCCGAGGCCGCCCCCGAGCGCACCGTCGTCACCAGCGGACTGTCCAAGACCCTCGGCCTCGGCGGATGGCGGATCGGCGTGGCGCGCTTCCCGGCGGGCGAGACCGGCGCGCTGCTGCACGACGCCGTGACCGCGGCCGCCAGCGAGCTGTGGTCCACGCTCGCCGGACCCATGCAGCAGGTCGCGGAGTACGCCTACGCCGAGCCGCCGGAGGTCGTCGGGCGGATGCGGGCGAGCGCACGGCTGCACGGCGCGGTGGCCCGGGCGGTGCACCGCATCGCCCTCGAAGCGGGCGCGGTGTGCCGCCCGCCCACCGGAGGGTTCTACGTCTACCCGGACTTCGCGCCGCTGCGCGACCGGCTGGCCGCACGCGGCGTCACCGACGCGGCCTCGCTCGCCGGCCGGCTCCTGGACGACTCCGGGATCGTCGTGCTCGGCGGCCACCTGCTGGGCGACGACCCGCAGGCCCTGCGCTTCAAGGCCGCCACCAGCCTGCTCTACGGCGACGAACAGCAGCAGCACCAGGCACTGCGGGCCGACGACCCCACCCGCCTGCCGCACATCGCCCGCGAACTCTCCCGGATCGCCCGGGGCTTCGCCCGTCTGAAAGGAGCATGACGATGAAGGAGATACCCCCCACCGCCGCGTCCTTCGCGCAGATCGCCGCGGCGGCCGACCGTCTGCTGGCCGGACTCGCGGGACTCGACGACCAGGACGTCGCGGCGCCGTCGCGGCTCCCCGGCTGGACGCGCGGACACGTCCTGCGCCACCTCGCGTGCCAGGCCCCCGCACTGGAACGGCTGCTGGAGTGGGCCCGTACCGGCATCGAGACACCCCAGTACGCCAGCCGCGAGGCCCGGGACGCCGAGATCGAAGCGGGCGCCCGCCGGCCGGCCGCGGCGCTGGTGGCGGACGTCCGGGCGAGCGCCGCGCACTTCCAGCGCACGGCCGAGCAGCTGCCCGAGCCGGCATGGCGGGCCACCATCCGGCCCTTCACAGGTGAACTGTGCACGCCCCAACGGGTGTTGGTGATCCGGCTCCGCGAACTCGAACTGCACCACGTCGACCTGGATCTCGGATACGGCTTCGCCGACATCCCCGAACCGGCGCGGCAGATCATCCTCGACGACGTACTCGGCTACTACGCCGCCGCCGAGGGCGTACCCGACTGCCTGCTTAGCGACCGCGAAGGCGCGCTGGTCGGGCGCTTCGGCACCGGCGGCCCGGTCGTCTCCGGCGAACCCGCCGACCTGCTGGCCTGGCTGGCGGGGAGATCCGCCGGTGCGGCACTGGAGTCGACGGCGGAGCTGCCCGCGCTGCCCGCGTGGCTGTGACCGACGGCACCACCCCGAGAGGAAGACGAACGGCAATGGCAGTCACCGTCGAACCGGAGCGGTTCGACCTCGGTTCGGTCCGCAGCGCCCTGCTGGACTGCATCCAGGTCAACCTCGCGGTGCTCGCGGACCACCACCACGGCCCCGGGGCTCACCTCCGCCTCGGCGCGCCCCTGAGGTTCCGTACCTGGGACGGGGCGGACGGTCTGCCGACGGTCGACCCGCCGCTGCCGGAAAGACTGGCCGTGGCGCCGAAACTCCTGGGGCTGCGGGTGGTCCGGCAGGAACGCCCGGCCCGCGGCGAGTTGTGCAGGGCGATCCGCGCCGCCGTCGGCGTGCGCTACATCGTCGCCGACGCCTTCCAGCTGCCCTGGCTGCCGTACTACGGCCGGGCCCACCTGGCGCACGGCTTCCTGCTCGCCGCGGGGCCCGACGGCTGGCACGTCACGGACGCCTACCTCAGCGAGACGCCGTGGGGGACGGCGGCGCCCGGCCACTGGGTGCTGTCCGCCCAGGAGCTGGCGGGCATCGAGTCGGCCGAGGTCATCGAGCTGGCACCGGCCGGCGTGCGCCCCGTCGCCGAGCTGCCGCCCACCCAGGCGGTCGACGACGCCGTGGTGGCGGCCTACCTCGCCGCGTACGACGCCTGCGCCGACCGCGCACGGGCAGTCGAACGGCTCACCGGCGAGACCTGGTTGCTGATGCGGGCCCGCAAACTGCACGCGGCCTACCGCGCCTCGACCCGCCGGACCGGAGCGACCGAGGCCGAGCGCGCCCAGCTGCGCGCCTGGGACGAGGTCGTCGAGTGGACCTCCCTCGCCCACCGCCGGGTGTCCCGGGGCCGCGCCGAGCCCCCGGGAGTCGTGGACCGCCTGCGGGCGGTCCTCGCGGCCGACCGCACGGTCTTCGGCACCACGCCCACCACCCCCGCCGTCTCCCCGTCCCCCGACGGGGACCGCTGACCACCCGCCCACCACCGGAAAGGCCACACCCACCATGGACGCCCGATTCACCACACTGCTCGGCCCCTTCCTCAAGCTCGCCGGACCCGAGGAGCCCGTCATCACCCCCGACACCGACCTGCGCAGGCTCGGGGTCGACTCCATGCAGGCCATCGAGCTGCTCTTCGTCATCGAGGACACCTTCGGGATCTCGCTGCCGGACGACGAGCTCAACGACGCCACCTTCGCCACCGCCGGCAGCCTGTGGCGAGCGATCCGCGCCCAGCTGCCCGACGAGGCCGGCGACCGCGCCGACGACCAGGAGACCCCGTGAGCACCGAGGCCCCGCGCGCGGTGTCCCCTCCGCCGACCGGTCAGCAGTCCGCCGGCGCCGCGCTCGACGCGCTGCCCCGCACCGCCCGCGGCGAGCAGGTGTGGGCCGCGCTCGGCCGGGCGGGCCTGATCACCCGCGCCTATCGCGACGGCACGGTCGGGGCGGGAGTCGACCCCGCGGGACTCGAAGGCCTGCTCACCGCCGTCGACGCCCGCTTCTCGATCGCCGCCACCCTGTCGGTCAGCGTCCAGCTGGCCACCGCGCTGCCCGTTCTCGCGGCGGGCCGGACGCCGGTGGCGCGGCGGGCACTGGACCGGGCGCTCTCCGGCCGAGCCACCGTCGCCCTGGCGGCCACCGACGTCACCGCCGGCACGGACCTCACCGCGCTGCGCACCCAGGTGCGGATCGAGGACGACGGCCTGGAGCTGTCCGGCGAGAAGAACTGGATAGCCAACACCACCACCGCCGCGTCCTTCCTCGTGCTCGCCCGGCACCGGCCCGGCCGGCACTTCACCGACTTCACCTGGGTCCTGGTGCCCGCCGACGCCCCGGGCGTCGAGGTGCGGCCCGCCGACTCCGCCCTCTTCGCGGACTCGGGTGTCGGCCACCTCACCCTCGAGGGCGTACGGCTGGGCCGGGACCATGTGCTGGGCCGGGCCGGCTTCGGACTGCCGCTGTTCGCCCGGCACATCGGCACCGAGCGGCTCGCCGGCGCCCAGTGGGGTGTCGCGCTGTGCCGTCGCGTCCTGGCCGACACGCGAAGCCGGCTGTCCGGCCGCGCGCACGGCGAGGGCACCCTGTGGGACCTGGAGGTGGTACGCCAGCGCTTCGCGTCCTGCCTGCTGCGGGCATGCGAACTCCGGGCGCTGGTCGCACGGTTCGAGGACGCGGTGGCGGTGCACCACGACGCGACGGCCGCCGCCACGCTCAAGGCGGCCGCCGGCGCGACGGTCCAGCACGTGCTGACGGAGTGCGGCCAGCTGTGGGGCGCGGCCGGATTCGCCACCGGCGGGATCCAGGAACTGCGCGCCCAGGCCGCGCTGTTCGGTATCGGCGGTGGTGCGAACGAGGTGGTGCTGGGCGCCCTCGCGGACGCCGCCGAGAGCGTACTGGACGGCCTCGTGCGGCCGGGCACCCCGCCGTGAGCGCACCGATCGAGGTGGCGGACCGGCTCTGGGTGGCCACCGCCACCGCGGACCGGGTGGCGCCCAGCACCCACCGCGACGATCTGCGCCGGGCGCAGCGGATGCCCGCGTGGCGTGCCCGGGAGTTCCTCACCGGCCGCGCGCTGCTGAGGGAGCTGCTCGCCGCCGTACGGCCGGCCCTGTCAGGTACGGACGTGGTCGCCGACCGGCGCGGCAAGCCCTGGTTGCGGGGGCATCCCGGCATCGGCATCAGCGTCTCGCACAGCCACGGTGCCCTCGCCGCCGGAGTCGCCGTCGGGCGCGCCCTCGGCGTGGACCTCCAGCGCCCCGGCGCCCGCGTCACCGCGTCGTTCGCCCGCCGGCTGCTGGGCGGGCACGCCGAGCGGATCGCCGCACTGCCGCCGGCGCGGGCCGCCGAGGAGGTGGCCTGGGTGTGGACCGCCCAGGAGGCGTGCGTCAAGGCCACCGGGGCGGGGTTCGCCGACCGCCCATGGACCATCGACGTACCACCGGGCGCCCGCTCGGGCCGCTGGCGCGACTACCGCTGGATATCCCTGCGCGAACACTCCGCCACCCCCTTGAGCTGCGCATTCCCCCTGGAGAGGAGATGCGGCGACGGCGAGCGCTGAACGGACGGTCCGGTGAAGGTCCCCGGTCCCGCGGCGGCCGGCCACAAAAGCCCTCACCACCAGGCGGTTTGCACAACGTGACATTGTACGCTGGCACTCCGCGTCAACTCGGAGGACCAGATGGGTGAGCTCAAGCATCGCAGTCTGATCACCGCTCAGGAGCGGCTGCGCGATCAGGTCGCCCATCAACTGCGCGCCGCGCTGATCGCGGGGGAGCTCCGCCCGGGTTCGGTCTACTCGGCCCCGGGCCTCGCCGCGGACTTCGGGGTCTCGGCCACGCCGGTGCGTGAGGCGATGCTCGACCTGGCCCGGGAGGGGCTGGTCGAGCCGGTACGGAACAAGGGCTTCAGGATCACCGAGGTCAGCGAGCGCGACCTCGACCAGTACACCGAGATCCGGGCCCTGATCGAGGTCCCGGTCGTCGGCCGGATCACCCGGACCGCCACCCGCGAGCAGCTGGCGGCGCTGCGCCCGATCGCCCTGGAGATCGTCGCCGCCGCCCGCGCCCACGACCTCATCGGCTACCTGGAGGCCGACCGCCGCTTCCACCTCGAACTACTGGGCCTGAGCGGCAACGACCGCCTCGTCGAGACGGTCGGCGAGCTGCGCAAACGCTCGCGCCTCTACGGACTCACCCGCCTCGACGAGTCGAACCAGCTGCTGCCCTCCGCCGAGGAGCACGTGGCACTGCTAGAGGTGATGCTGACGGGCGACGCCGAGGCGGCCGAGGCCTGTATGGCCCGCCACCTCGGCCACGTCCGCTCCCTGTGGGCCCAGGGCCGCGAGGAACCGCGGGTACCGCATCCGCAGCGCGGTCGGGCCGCCCACCACGGCTGACGGCCCTCCGATCAGTCCCGGGCGGGCCCGGACAGCAGCCCGTCCATCCACTCCTCCACCGCGTCGGCGGTACGGGGCAGCGCCGACGACATCAGCCGGGCGCCGTCCGCCGTGATCACCAGGTCGTCCTCGATGCGGACCCCGATGCCGCGCAGCTCCCTCGGCAGGGTCTCGTCGTCGGGCTGGAGGTACAGGCCCGGTTCGACGGTGAGCACCTGGCCCTCCTCCAGGACGCCGTCCAGGTACTGCTCGGCCCGAGCGCGGGCGCAGTCGTGGACGTCGAGCCCGAGCATATGGCCCGAACTGCACAGGGTGTAGCGCCGGTAGAGACCGCTGCCGGCGCTGAGCGCCTCCTCGACCGGGACGCGCAGCACGCCCCAGTCGGCGAGGCCCTCCGCCAGGACGGACATACAGGCCTGGTGGAAGTCCCGGAAGCACGCGCCCGGCTTCAGGGCGGCGATACCGGCGTTCTGCGCGGCGAGGACCAGGTCGTAGACCCGGCGCTGGACGGGGGAGAAGCGGCCGGACAGCGGCAGGGTGCGGGTGATGTCGGCGGTGTACAGCGCGTCGGTCTCCACGCCGGCGTCGAGCAGCAGCAGTTGGTCGGGGTCGAGCGGGCCGTCGTTGCGTATCCAGTGCAGCACGCAGGCGTGGGCGCCGGCGGCCGCGATGGTCTCGTAGCCGGTGCCGTTGCCCTCGGCGCGGGCGCGCAGATTGAACACGCCCTCGATCCAGCGTTCGCCGCGCGGGTGGCGCAGGGCGGCGGGCAGTGAGCGGACGACGTCCTCGAAGCCGGTGACGGTGTGGTCGACGGCCTCCTGGAGGCGGTCCACCTCCCAGTCGTCCTTGATCAGCCGCAACTCGCTCAGCGCGGTGGCGAGTTCGGTGTCATGGGCGGCGTTCCGGCCGGCCGGGAGGTGGGGGAGGGCGTCCAGGTCGGCGCAGCGCAGGCCGGTCGTCCGGGCGGCCTCGGCCAGGTCGGGGCGGCGGCCCACCCAGAACTCGCCGTACTTGCGGTCCCGGTAGAACGCGCCGCCCTCGTCCCGCGGTGACCGGGGCCGCAGATACAGCACCGCCTCACCGTCCGGTTCCAGCACCAGGACGTGCCCCGGCTGGTCCTCGCCCGTCAGCCCGGTCAGCCAGGCGTAGGCGCTGTGCGGACGGAAGCGGTGGTCGCAGTCGTGCGAACGGACCGTCAACTCCCCGGCGGGGACGAGCAGTCGCTCGCCGGGGAAGCGTGCGGCCAGCCGGTCGCGGCGTCGGGCGAGTTGCTCGAAGCCCGGGACGCGGGAGTCGGCGGGCGGCGGGGTGGCGGCCCACCGGTCCGTCATGAAGCGGGCGAGGGCGTTCGACACCGGCAAGTCATGGCTGCCGGTGTGGGGTTGGGCGGCACGCGCGGTCACGGACACCTCCGGAGGGGAACCTGGGACGCTTCTTCCTGAAGCCTTGTCAGTGCAATTTCACATTACTATGTTACGGGTCACACCTCGTGGAGTGAAGGCCATTGCCTCGAACCCCACCCAACCCCTCAGCCCTTCACGGAGGTTCAGGTGTCACACCCGCGTCTGCCACGCAGAATCCTGCTGGCCGCGACCCTCGCCACCGCCCTCGTCCTGCCGGCCGTCCAGACCGCGCAGGCCGCACCCGGGCGCCCCGCACCGTCCGCCCCCGCCCGGAAGGCCGAGCCCCGGCCGCCGGCCGTCGACCACCCCCACGACCGGGTTCCCCACCTCGCCAGGGCGCCCAAGCCGGGGGCGACCCTCTTACCGGCACCCCGGGCCGTCACCGACGAGGGCCGCCTACCGGGCCCGCAGACCACGTCCGTGAAGACCCCCCACGCGCGCCCCGCCGTCGCTCCCTGCACCCTCGACGGGATCACCGGACTGGGCCCCGAACAGCTCGCGGACTTCCTCGCCGACCCCGCCGTCACCGCGGACGGCTGCCTGCGCGACCTCATATGGAAGTGGGACCGCCGGCTCGTCCCCGTGATGTCCGACGCCCACGTCCAGGCGGTTGCCGGGCGCCTCGCACGTCTCGCCGCCGCCCACGACGGCAAGAACACCGGCCACCTGTACGAGATGTTCACCTACCTGCACGCGGTGGCCTACCACGACTTCTCACACGACGAGATCGACACCACCGACGCGCCGACCGTCAACGCGGTGCGCGGCGCGGTCGACGCGTTCGGTGCCGCCGCCCGCACCTTCGACGCCACCCGGGAGAACGCCGCCACCCTGCGCGAAGCCCTGTACGGCGTCGGCCCGGGCGGACGGCAGTACCAACTCGGGCTGATCCGGAAGGTCCTGGCCACCATGGACCCGGATCACCCCGCCACCCACAAGGACCGGTCCTGGGGCAACGCCGCCCTCGCCGCGCTCACCCTGAGCTACCTGGGCGTCTACCCCGGCAACCAGGACACCGCCTTCCAGCGGGCGGTCACCGCCGACCCCGGCTACCGCGCCGCCTTCAAGGCCTTCGCGCACTACACCCACCTCAAGGACACCGACAACGCGTGGGCGGTGCGCGACGCGCTCAGCGAGTACGGACGGTTCGGTCAGATCGAAGCCCTCAAGGGTGAGATCGTGCCCGCCCTCGGTCAGCTGCTGGACCTGGTCACGCGCAACTTCGGCGACGGCAGCGAGCCCTGGGGGAAGCTCGTCACCTGGCTGATCGCGTTCGACGCCTGCCGGCCGTACAAGGTGTGCAAGGAGGACATCGAGCGCCGCCTCTTCCCGCACACCTACCGCTACGACAAGGGCGGGGTGGAGGTCCGCACCGCCCTCGACCGGCGCACCGTCGACCAGCTGTACTACGCCGGCAAGCAGGTCAAGGCGCAGTTCCACCGGGTGCTGGGCACCGACCGGCCGCTGGACGGCGACACCAACACCACGCTCCACATCGTGCTGTACGCCTCCCGCTCCGACTACCGGACGTACCAGCCGGTCCTCACCGGCCTGAGCACCGACAACGGCGGTATGTACATCGAGCAGGGCGCGACCTTCTACACCTACCAGCGCCGGGTCCCCCAGGACTCCACCCTCACCCTGGAGGAGCTCTACCGGCACGAGTACACGCACTACCTCAACGGCCGCTGGGCGGTTCCGGGGCTCTTCGGCCAGGGCCCGTGGTACGAGGGCGACCGGACCACCGCGATGGACGAGGGCACGGCCGAGTTCTTCGACGGCGCCACCCGCGACGACGGCGTCAAGGTCCGCAGATCCCTGGTCCGGGGCGTCATCAACGACACCGCGGGCGGCGGCCCGCGGATGACCGTCGACCAGCTGCTGCACGCCACCTACGCCGGTGACGGCTTCCGCTTCTACCACTACGCCGGCACCTTCTTCGAGTTCCTGTGGGCCGAACGCCCCGCCCTGCTGCGGGAGATGTACGGCTACCAGCGCGCCGACGACCCCGCGCGCTTCGACGCCTGGCGGAACCGCATGGGCAGGGACACCGCCCTGCAGCGGGCGTACGACGCGTTCCTCGACGAACAGATCGCCCACGTCGACGACCTCTTCGTCCCGGCCACCACCCACACCCCCGTCGGCTCACTGAAGTTCGCCGACGCCGCGCAGGTCCGCAGGGCGTTCGCCGCGGCCACCTCCCACACTCCCAGGTGCAAGGACAACGGCGACCCGGCGTACGGCCGCTTCGTCTGCACCGGCCGGATCAGCGCCGACCTCACCGACCCGGGCAGCCCCGACCGGGTCTTCAAGGACATGTCCGAGGCCGTCGACGCCACCCTCCTCGACCGCACCGCGTCCGCCGCCAACAACTTCGCCGATATGAACTGCTCCTTCGGCGCGGTCACCGTCCGCTCGCGGTACGGGTCCGGCACCGCGGACTACACCTGTGAGGGACCGCTGCGGCGGTGACGCACGACGCGGCCGCCATGAAGCGGATCAGCCGTCCGGCATGTCGAGCCGCCGGGTCGTACCCGGTGCGACGCTGAACGACCGCTCCCGCAGCCGCACCCGCACCGCCGCCTGCTCGGACTCCGGCACCGCGATCCGCACCTGTTCGGCGCTGATGCGGAGGTCGATGTCCCAGTGGCGGCGGTAGCGGATGCGTACGTTGAACTTCGAGAGTTCGGGCAGGGGGGCCGGGTCGAGCCAGAGGGCCTGGTCCCGGGTCTCCAGACCCGTCAGGCCGCGCTGGACCAGATCCAGCGTGCCGGCCATCGCGCCCAGATGGATGCCCTCGGCGGTGCTGCCGCCGTGGAGGTCCGCGACGTCCCCGGTCAGCGCCTCCTCGCAGTACGTCCAGGCGTCGGGGCGCTGTACGCGGGCCAGGACCCAGGCGTGGACCAGGGCGCTGAGGGTGGAGCCGTGGCTGGTGCGGCGCAGGTAGTAGTCGACGGTGGCGTGCCAGGTGTCGTCGTCGAGGGGGTAGCCCATGTGACGGAAGACCGAGGCGAGTTCGGACGGTGCGAAGAGGTAGCCGAGCATCAGCACATCGGCCTGCTTGGAGGCCTGGTAGTGGTTGACGGTGTCGCCCTCGGCCTCCAGGATCCGGTCCAGCCGGCGGATGTCGCCGTACCGCTGCCGGTAGCCGTCCCAGTCGAGCTCGGCCAGGTCCGCATAGCCGGCGAACTGGCTGATCACGCCCCGGTGGAAGGGCACATGGAGCAGCCGCGCGACGTCCTCCCAGCGCTCCGGCTCGTCCGGGGTGAGCTGGATGCGCTCGTAGAGCTGCCGCTGATGCGCCTCGGGCAGGGACCGGCACAGTTCCAGGGCGCGCAGCAGCACCCAGGCCGCGGTGACGTTGGTGTAGGCGTTGTCGTCGACGCCCGGTTCGGCGGCCCCCGGATAGCCGTCGTGGTACTCGTCGGGGCCGACCACGCCCCGGATGCGGTAGCGGCCGAGGTCGGGGTCCCAGGCCGCGGCGGCCGCCCAGAAACGGGCGACCTGCAGCAGCATCTCGGCGCCCTTGGTGTGCAGGAACTCCGTGTCGCCGCTGGCCTGTCCGTACTGCCACACGTTGTAGGCGATCGCCGATCCGACGTGGTGCTGCAGACGGGAGTGGTCGGGCAGCCAGCGGCCGGAGCGCGGGTTGAGATGGAGCTGCTGGGTCTCCTCCCGGCCGTCGCCGGCGCTCTGCCACGGATACATCGCCCCCGCCCGGCCCGCTTCCTGCGCCGCGCGGCAGGCGGCGGGCAGCCGCCGGTAGCGGTAGTCGAGCAGCGCCCGGGAGACCTGGGGGAGGTGCAGGTTCAAGAACGGCAGCACGAACAGCTCGTCCCAGAAGACGTGCCCTCGGTACGCCTCGCCGTGCAGGCCCCTCGCCGGCACCCCCACATCGAGCTCGGCGGTGTGCGGCGAGAGGGTCTGCAGCACATGGAAGAGGTGCAGCCGCAAAATCCGGCCCGCGTCCCCGGGCACCTCCAGCTTCGCCTGCCGCCACAGGTCCTCCCAGGCGCGCCGGTGCGAGGCCATCAGCTGCCGGAAGTGCGGGGCCCGCGCCACGCAGTCGACGGCCGCGTGCCGGGGGCTTTCGATCGCCGGGTCACGGGAGGTGTACAGCGCCACCGTCTTGTCGACGACCACCGTCGCCCCGGAGGTCACCGGCAGCGTCAGGGTGTGGAAGGCCCGCAGTACCGCTATCCGGGTGCGCGGTGTCCCGCCCCGCCCGGGGGTCGCCCGGATGCGCGCGGCCAGCGCGATCTGGATGTCCGAGTCGATGGTGCGGCAGCTCAGCCACACCGTGTCGGTCCCTTCGGCACCGGTCTCCCAGCCCCGCAGATGCTGGTCGGCCAGCCCGCGGTAGCGCTCGACGCCGGTGTTGCGGACCGCGCCGTCCAGGCCCGACTCCACCTCCACCGCGCCCGCCCAGCCGTCGGCGGTGAACGAGGTGCGCATCGCGGCCAGATGGGGCTCGCCCATGTGCACCAGGCGGCGCTGCTCCACGCACAGGCGGTGGCCGGCCTCGTCCTCGTAGACCGACCAGCGGGTCAGGGTGCCGTGCCGCAGGTCCACGCTCTGCCGGTGCTGCGTCAGCTGCGGGTGGCCGGGCGTGAGCCACGGCCCGGGAGGCGCGTCGGCGGGGCAGATCCGGTAGCGCAGCGGCAGCCAGTTGGGCAGGTTGACCATGTCCTCGTTCTCGACGGGCTGGCCCGCCACGGTGGAGGTGAGGCGGTTGTAGCAGCCGGCCGCGTAGGTGCCGGGGTAGTGCGCGGGCCCCGACAGCACCTCGCTGGCCGCGCCGCGGGTGACGAAGTAGCCGTTGCCCAGGGCGCAGAGCGTCTCGCGCAGCCGTTCCGCGCCCGCGTCGTACCCCTCGTACGACCAGGTCCACGCATTGCCGCCGGTCGGCATCAGCCCTCCCCGCAGGTCAACAGCTCGCCGGGATCGGACACCACCACATCGGCGCCCCGGCGGCGCAGCGCGTCGGCGCCGGCCGGGTCGGCCGACCGGTGCACGCCCACCACCAGGCCGAACCCGCCGCGCCGCCCGGCCTCCACACCGGCCAGCGCGTCCTCCACCACGGCGGCCTCCTGGGGCCGGACACCGAGGCGGCGCGCCGCTTCCAGGAAGAGCGCCGGATCCGGCTTGCCCGGCAGCCCGAGCCGGCCTGCCTCCCTGCCGTCCACCACGGCCGCGAACAGCCCGAGCAGCCCGGCCGCCGACAGCAGCTCGGTCGCGTGCCGCGACGCCGAGGCGGCGGCACACGGCACCCGCTCGTCCCGCAGCACGTGCAGCAGCCGTACGGTGCCGGGCCAGACGGCGACGCCGCCGGCCCGCAGGCGCGCGGTGAACAGCTCGTCCTTACGGGCCGCGACGGCCCGGACGGTGTCCGTCCCCGGCCCGTCATCCGGTTCGCCGAGCGGCAGGTCCAGGCCCCTGGACGCCAGGAACGCGGCCGCGCCGTCCTGCCGTGACCGGCCGTCGACCAGCCGCAGATAGTCCTCCACCGGGTCGAAGGGGCGCTGCTGCCCGTCCGCGGCCGCCAGACAGGGGTCGAAGGCTTCCTTCCAGGCCGCGGCGTGGAGGCCCGCGGAGTCGGTGATGACCCCGTCGGTGTCGAAGACCACGGCCCGCAGCGAGCGCAGGCACGCGGCCAGGGACGGCGCACCGGTCATGGTGACGGTTTCCGTTCGTCGGTGTGTCCATTCCATGGCACCACGGCTGATGGCCCGGGGCGCGGCCGCGGCCCTGGCGAGCACACCGCGGCGGCGCGACGATGGAAGACACCACCGCGACGATCGACGACCCCCCTCGTGGCGATGGTGTGCACCACCGAGACCGGCGACCGGGAGGAAGGCGGTGGCGGCGATGGAGCGGTCCCTGGTCGTGGGCGTGGACGGTTCGGACTCCGCGCTGCGGGCGCTCGACTGGGCGGTGGACGAGGCGGCCCGCCGCAAGCTTCCGCTGGACGTGGTCCACGCCTCCACCTGGGAGCGCTTCGAGGGCACGGCGCAGGGCCCCGAACGCCCCGGTGAGCAGGTCCTCGCGGAGGGCATCGCGCAGTCCGCCGCCGAACAGGCCCGCTGTCGCAACCCGGACCTCAAGGTCGGTGCGCAGGTGGTGGCGGACGACGCGGTCACGGCCCTGCTGCGGGCCGGTCACTATGCGTCGGTGCTGGTCCTGGGCTCGCGGGGGCGAGGCGAGATCGCCGGTCTGCTGCTCGGCTCGGTCGGCCTGGCGGTGGCGGCGCGGGCCCGGTGCCCGGTGATCGTGGTGCGCGGGGACGCGGCCGGGGTGGCCGGGACGCACCGGTGCGTGCTCCTGGGTGTCGGCGATCCGGAGAAGGGGGCGGCGGCCGTCCGCTTCGCCTTCCAGGAGGCCGAGGCCCGCGGCTGCCTGCTGAAGGCCGTACGCACCTGGCGCTGCCCCGCACACGAGACGGCCGATCCGCCGCTCCTCGCCGACCAGGCCCGCAGCCACCACGAGAAGCAGGCGGCGGCGCGGCTGGACGACGCCCTGGGAGCGGCGGCCGGCGACCACCCGTCCGTGCAGGTGCGTCGCACCACCGTCGAGGGCCCCACCCACAAAGTGCTGGTGCACCGCGCCGCGGCCGCGGACCTGCTCGTCATCGGCGCGGGGCACCGCCACGGCCACTTCGGGCTGCCGCTCGGGCGGGTGGCGCACACCGCGCTGTGCCACGCGGCCTGCCCCGTGGCGATCGTGCCGCAGCGCGCCTGACGCGGTGCGGCTCAGGCGTGCATACGGAACGGAGCGAGCATCTCCCGCTCGGTGCGCCGCCGTACCCGGTCCGTCAGGACCGACAGCCGGTGCGAGACCATCGCCCGTACCGGCTGCGGCGACCGGATGCGCCGGGCCGTGGCGGGCAGTTCGGCGAGGTCCTCGGTGAGCCGCTGGTGGGCTTCCTCCAGCCGGCCGCGCGGGGTGCTGCGCTCGCCCCCGCTCATCATCGTCCGCAGCAGCGGCGTACTGTCCGCCGGGGCCGGCTCGTCGGCCAGGCCGATCACGTCGAGGCAGCCGGGGCGGCGGAAGACCTGCTTGCGCCCCGGGGACGTGGCCTTCGCCGCCGACAGCTTCATCACCGGCCGGCCGTCGTAGGCGACGAGCTTGTACGCGGAATCCAGGTAGGGCGCGTCGGCGCTCACCCCGACCCGGGTGCCGACGGCGAAGACGTCGATCGGCGCCCCCGAGGACGTCAGGTCGTGCACCCCGTATTCGTCCAGTCCGCCGCTGGCGATGATCCGCACCTGCGGAAGGCCCGCGTTGTCGAGCATCGCCCGTGCGTGGCGGGACAGTTGTGCCAGGTCACCGCTGTCCAGCCGGATCGCCGAGCCGTCCCCGCGGCCCAGCGCGGCCAGCACACGGGCCGCCGCCGCGACCCCGGACGCGGTGTCGTAGGTGTCCACCAGGAACGTCACGGGCCCCGGATGGCACAGCGCGAACGCGGTGAACGCGGTCTCCTCGTCCTCGAACGCCTCGATGTAGGAGTGCGCCATCGTGCCGACCGCGGGCAGATCCTCGGCGTGCGCCGCCGCGACGTTGCTGGTGCCCGCGAAACCGGCCATGGCGCCCAGCCGGGCGACCTGGTGCGCGACCGCGGTGCCATGGGTGCGCCGCAGCGCGAAGTCCACGACCGGGCGCCCCCGCGCGGCGATCACACAGCGGGCGCACTTGGTCGCGAGGGCCGTCTGATGGCTGAGCTGATTGAGCACGAACGTCTCGACGAGCTGCGCCTCGGGGAGCGGCGCGGTGATCTCCAGCAGGGGCTCGTTGGCCAGCACCACCCGGCCCTCCGGCACCAGCCGGGCCTCGCCGGTGAAGCGCAGGTCCAGCAGCGGGGCCAGGTCCGCCGACGGCCGCTGAAGGGCCTCGGCGAACACCTCGACGTCCTCGCGGTCCACATGGAACCCGGCGAGGTAGTCCAGGACCGTCTCGGCGCCCGCGGCGACCAGGAAACCCCGCTCCGGCGGCAGTTCCCGCACGAAGCAGCTGAAGGTCGCCGGCTGCTCCATGCCCTCGCGGAGAAACGACAGGGCCATGGTCACCTCGTACAGGTCGGTGATCGTCGCATCCGACATGGCCGACTCCTTCCACGGCCGTGACGCCGTCCGCCACGGCCCTGGCTCACGCCATCGCATCCGTCCAGCCATAGGCGACGCGGGTCTGCCGCCGCGGTGGTGCGGCACCCACGCCCTCGAGTTCCTCGTCCGCCACCCGCAGCAGCTGCCCGGCGAGGTCCCGCAGGGCCCGGCCGGCCGCGATCTCGTCGCCGATCTCCGGGATGTCGCGGTCCTCGGGGCTGCACCGCGCCGTGCCGTGCCCGGTGAAGGTGGTGGTCGCGGTGGTGAGCACCGCCCGCGCCGTGGTGGTGCCGTCCTCCTCGACGAGGGTCAGACGGACGGGCCACTCGACTGTGTTCGCCATGGCTTACCCCAACTTCCTCGTGCCCCCTGTCGTCATCATCCGCCTTCTCACTCGTACGGCACCACCGCCACCGGGCACGGAGCGTGATGGACCACCGCCTGCACGACATGGCCGATGCGCGGCGCCGGCAGCACCCGCCGGTGCCGTCGCCCGACGACCAGCAGCGCGGCCCCGGCCGTGTCGCGCAGCAGCGCCGGCGCCGCGCTCTCCATCTCCACCCGCGCGTCCACCCGCAGATCCGGATACTTCTCCCGCCACGGCTGGAGCGTCTTCGCCAGTTCGTCCCGGGCCAGCTGCGCTGCTTCCTCGGCGGCGTACGGCTCCACGCCGCCGCCGCGGTTGTACGCGAAGGAGGGCAGATGCCGGCCGTGTACGGCGCGCAGCGGGACGCCGCGTCGCACGGCGCTGTCGAAGGCGAAGGCGAGCAGCGTCTCGGCGGGTTTGCGCAGACCGACCCCGACCACCACCGGACCTGCCGGCCCGGCCGTCGAGCCGCCCTGCCGGGTGCGCACCAGCACCGTGGGGCAGTCGGTGTGCGCCACCAGTTGCAGGCCGAGCTCGCCGAGGACGTAGCGGGTCACCGGGCCCAGGTTCCGCGAGCCGAGGACCAGCAGGTCGGACTGCCCGGCGGCGTCCTTGAGGGCCTCGTACGGGTCCTTGGCCGCCAGGTCCCGCGTCACCCGCAGGTCCGGGCAGCGGGCCCGGACGGCCGCCTCGGCCTCGTCCATCATCCGGTGGGGCCAGTAGTTCTGGTCGTCCTCCGTGAGGGGGTGGGACACCGGTTCCGGGGCGAGCAGCACCCAGGCGTGCAGCAGCCGCAGCCGCGCCTGCCGGGTGTGTGCCTCCTGCGCCGCCCACTGGACGGCGGACAGGGACTCCGGCGTACCGTCCACGCCGGCGGTGATGACGTCCTTCATCGGCTCGCTCCTCTCCTGCGGCGGCCGCGGCCTGGCCGGTGCGCGTCGCTACACTTCCAGCGTCCGCCCGGATCCGCCCCGCGCGCACGGCGACCGGGGAGCGCGGGCCGCCGGGGTGCCGGGCCGGGCACCGCTCACACCCGACCGTGTGCCCGCTGCGCCCGCCGGGACAGCGAGTCGATGACCACGGCCAGCAGCAGCACCCCGCCCGTGATCATGAACTGGACGGCGGTCTGGATGCCCATCAGCGCCACACCGGAGGCGATCGACTGGATGACCAGGACGCCGAGCAGCGCGGACCAGGTCCGGCCCCGGCCGCCGAACATGCTGGTGCCGCCGATGACCGCGGCGGCGATCGCGTCCATCAGCAAGATGCCCGTCCCCGAGGTCTGGGTGGCCGAGGTGACGCGCGAGGCCAGGAACAGCCCGCCGATCGCGGCCATCGTCCCGGACACCATGAACACCGAGATCCGCACCAGGCCCACGTTGAGTCCGGTGCGGCGGGAGGCTTCGACACTGCCGCCGAGCGCGAAGATCATCCGGCCGTAGCGGGTCCGGCGCAGCACCTGGTCGAGACCGACCAGGAAGACCAGGAAGATCAGCAGCGCCAGCGGCAGCCCCTGGTACTGGTTGAGCACCCAGGCCGCGGCCAGGGACATCACCGCCAGCACACCGGTGCGCACCGCGATCTCGCTCAGCGGCCTGGCCGGCACCCCGGCGGCCCTGCGGCGTCGTACGTCCTGGTAAGAGGCGAGGAAGTACCCCGCGGTGCCGATCACCGCCAGGCCGTACGCGGCGGCGACATGGGTGAAGTAGAAGCTGGTCAGCATGGCGACCAGGCCCTTGTCGTCGAGGTTGACGGTGCCGCTGTAGCCCAGGATGTAGAGCATCAGCCCGTTCCAGCCCAGCAGGCCCGCGAGGGTGACCACGAACGCCGGCACCCCGACCTTGGCGAAGAAGAACCCCTGCACGGCCCCGATCGCCGTGCCGGCGAACACCGCGACCAGCAGCGCGAGCGGTTCCGGCACGCCGTGCCGCACGTTCAGCACCGCGAACGCGGCCGCCGCCAGCCCGCTCACCGAACCGACGGACAGATCGATCTCGCCGAGCAGCAGCACGAAGACGACGCCGATCGAGATCATCCCGATCCCCACGATGTCCACGCTCAGGTTGGACAGGTTGCGCGGCGAGAGGAAGTTCTTGTTGAGGCTCTCGAAGATGATCCACACCACGAGCAGTCCGAGGACGACCGGGACCGAGCCCAGCTCACCGGCGTGGAACCGGCGCCGGAGGATCTGCAGCGGGTTCGGGCCGCCGCCCCCGTCCGCCGGCCTGCCGTCCGGGCGCGCGGCCCGGTTCCCGCGTCGCGCCGCCTCCCAGAGGCGGCTCACCGCTCCATCTCCCAGCCCGGCATCTTGCGCCGGGTCACCGCGTTGTCGGTGGCCCCGGTGATGGAGGAGATGATCTGCTCGTGGGACGTCGTGCCCACGTCGAAGAAGCCGTTGTTGCGGCCGAGCCGCAGTACCGCGATCCAGTCCGCGACGGCCTTGACGTCCCCCAGGTTGTGGCTGATCAGCAGTACCCCGAGACGGCGCTCACGCAGCTGCTCGACCAGGTCGAGGACCTGCGCGGTCTGCTCGATGCCCAGGGACGCGGTGGGCTCGTCCAGCAGGACGAGGCGGGGCTCGCCGAGCATCGACCGGGAGATCGCGACGGTCTGCCGCTGGCCCCCGGACAGCGAGGCCACCGGGATGCGTACGTCGGGGATCCGGATGGCGAGGGCGTCGAGCAGCTCCAGCGTGCGCCGCTCCATCTCCACCTCGTTGAGGATCCCGGCCCGGTGGATCTCCCGGCCGAGGAAGACATTGCCCACCACGTCGAGGTTGTCGCAGAGCGCGAGGTCCTGGAAGACGGTGGCGATGCCCAGGTCCTGGGCCTCGTGGGGCCGGGTGATCCGGACCGGGCGGCCCTCCCACTCGACGGTGCCGGAATCGGCCGGGTCGACCCCGGCGATCACCCTGATCAGCGTGGACTTGCCCGCCCCGTTGTCCCCGACCAGGGCGACCACTTGGCCGGCGCGTACCTCCAGCTCGACATCGGCCAGTGCCTGGACCGCGCCGTACCGTTTGAAGACTCCGCGCAGCGCCAGCAGGGGCGGTGCTGTCATGGGGTACCTGCCTTACCTGGTGAGCCCGGCCTTCGCGCACAGCAAGGCTGTCTGAGGACACACACAATCCACGTTACTGGCGAAAAGGCGGCAAACCAGGCAGAAAGGGTCGTAACGTGATCGAAAGGCCCAATGGCGGGTCCGGTAAGTGTCCCGTCGGGCTCACCGACCCTCCCGCAGGACCGACGCCACCTCATCCCCCGAGCGCCGGCGCGACCACGTCCTGGCGGTGGCGAAGGGGTGCGGCGGCCACCTCGTCGCGGGGGCCGACGACCGGGGTGGTCAGCGGCTTGTCCACCATGCGGCGCCCGCTCCGGTGACCGTGGTGACGACGGTGATGAGCCACCCTGGGACTCGCTGGATCGTCAAGTGCAGTCCTCCGTAGCGGAGTTCGAACTGAGGGGTCCTGTTGGCGGGCTCGGATTCCATGCACCCAGCACAGCAGTTACCTCCGAGTAGAGAACTGTTGGGGGCGTACCGAGACCCCCTTGGTCGATCACCGAGGGGACTGTTCCTCGCCGTGTGCGGGCTGAGTCAGACCGGCCTTCGCGCAGGCGGCCGCGTATTTGGGAGTGCAGATCTGGTCGATCGTGTACAGCCGGTTCTTGACCACGGTCTCCTTGATGTTCTTGGCGGTCACCGGGATGGGGGTGAGCAGCACGGCCGGGATGTCGCGTGTGGTGGGGCTGTTGACGCGCCGGGGGGCGATGTCCTTGAGGCTCTTGCCGCGGGCCAGCGCGACGGCCATGGCGGCGGCGTTGTCGGCCTCGGGCCGGAAGGGCTTGAGGACGGTCATGATCTGTTCGCCCGTGAGGATCCGCTGCACCGCGTCGAGTTGGGCGTCCTGCCCGGTGATCGGGGGCAGCGGAGTGACCTTCGCGGCCTTGAGCGCGGAGATGATGCCGGTGGCGAGCATGTCGTTGGCGGAGTAGACGCCGTCGATGCGCCCGGGGCCGAGGGCGGCGAGGGCGGCGGTCATGTTGGCGTTCGCGGCCTCCTGGCGCCAGCCGGCGGTGTCGTACGCCTTGCCGATCCGCACCTTGCCCCGCAGGACGTCCAGCGCGCCCTGCTTGAACCAGGCGGAGTTGGGGTCCGTCTCCGCGCCGTTCATCATCACGATCTGGCCGGTGCGGGCCTTGCCGCCGAGCGCCCGCAGCAGCGCCTGCGCCTGGAGCCGGCCGACCTGCGCGCCGTCGAAGGAGACATACGACGATATCGGCCCTTCGGCGAGCCGGTCGTAGGCGACCACGTGGACGCCGGCCCGGCGGGCCCGCTCGATCGGTGCGCGCAGCGACCGGGAGTCGACCGCGTCGAGGATCAGGACGTTGGCCCGCTTGGTGATCATCGCCGCCATCTGCGCCTGCTGGGTGGCGATGTCGTGATCGGCGCTGACGATGTCCACCTGGCACTCGGGGCACAGCTGGTGGATCTTCTTCGCCATCAGCGGCTTGTCGAAGTGGTAGAAGCGCCAGTTGTTGTCCGGGAGCAGCACACCGATCCGCGGCGGTTCACCGGACGCCGGCCCGGACGGCCGGTCGACCTCACGGGCCTCGCCGCAGGCCACCGGCGCGGCCAGCAGGCACACTCCGGCCAGGACGACGGCGGTCTTGCGCAGACGGGTGTTCACCTCAGGGCACCTCCTCGCCTTCCGCGCCGCCCAGCCGCTCGTCCGTCTGCAGGCTGATCTCGCTCCACACCTGCTTGCCGCCGCTCAGCGGCACCGAGCCCCAGGACAGCGACATCGCCGAGACCAGGAGCAGTCCGCGGCCGCCGGTGGACTCCCAGTCCACGCTCACCGGCTTGACCGGCGCCCGCGGCGAGGTGTCGTTCACGGCGATCCGCAGCCGGTCGGCGGCCAGCGTCAGATCCAGTTGCACCTCGCCCTGCGTGTGCGCGATGGCGTTGGTGACCAGCTCGGACACCACCAGCAGCGCCACGTCCAGCTCCTGGGTCACGCCCCACGAGCGCAGCGTGCGCCCGGTGAAGCGGCGGGCGTGCATGACGGCGTCGGGCAGCCGCCATACCGCCCAGCGGGCCCGCGTCGGGCGGACGCGCATCCCGTCGTAGCGAAGGACCAGCACCGCCACATCGTCGTCGCGCCGCTTCGAGCCGCCCAGCAGGTCGTCGGCGAGCCGCCCGGCATCGGCCGGATCGGCGGCACCGAGCACCTCCCGTACGCGGCGGATGCCGTCCTCCAGGACGAGGGTGGCGGACTCGGCCAGTCCGTCCGTGAGCAGGACCAGGACGGTGCCGGGCGCCAGCCCGACCTCCGTCAGCGGATACTCCGCGTCCTCGGCGACGCCCAGCGGTGGCCCGCCCTCGACCGACATGGCCTCGGTGCTGCCGTCGGGGTACCGCAGCAGCGGCGGCAGATGCCCGGCCCGCACGAACCAGGCGATGCCCTCCTCCATGTCCAGGTCCACATAGCAGCAGGTGGCGAAGAGGTCGGTCTCCATGCCGAGGAGCAGGCGGTTGGCATGGGAGATCACCACGTCGGGCGGATGCCCCTCGACGGCGTAGGCCCGGATGGCCGTACGCATCTGACCCATGATCGTCGCGGCCCCCGCGCTGTGCCCCTCCACATCACCGATGACCAGCGCCACATGGCCGTCGGAGAGCGGAATGACGTCGTACCAGTCGCCGCCCACCTCCAGCCCCATCGTGGCGGGCAGATAGCGGACCGCGGCCACCCCGCCGGCCAGCTCCGGCAGCTTGCGGGGCAGCAGACTGCGCTGCAGCATCGTGGCGAGCTCGTGCCCGGCGTCCAGCGCATGGGCGCGGACCAGGGCCTGCCCCACCAGCCCCGCGGTCGCGGTCAGCAGGGAGCGCTCCTCCGGTCCGAAGCGGTGCTCCGTCTCCCACCCGAGCAGGCACACCCCCACGATCCGGCCCTCGGCCGGCAGCGGCAGGACGGCCAGGCCACCGGGGCCGATACCCGCCAGGCCCGGTTCGAGCGCCGCGCCCGGGGGCCACAGGGCGACATGGCCGCCCCGCAGCACGCCCTCCAGGGTGGGCAGCGAGTGGCACGAGGCGTCGGGCCACTCGGAGCGCCATTCGGACTGCCAGGACGCGGGCCAGGATTCCGGCTCCGGCGGGTCCAGGGCGGTGACCACCAGCCGGTCGGCCTCCAGCTCGGCGACCGCGATCCGGCTCGTGGCCAGCGGCGCACGCAGCGTCGAGATCACCGCCCGGCTGACGTCCCGTATGGTCGTCGCGCCGGCCAGTGCGGCCGACAGCCGCTGCACGATGGAGACCTCGTCGGCACTGGGGCGCAGGTACGAGGCGTCGGCGACCACCCCCAGCATCCGCTCCGGCGCCCCGTCGGCGCCGGTCAGCACCCGGCAGCGCAGCGTCAGCCAGCGCAGTTCGCCGTTGGGCCGGCGGATCCGGAACGACAGCTGCTGGCCGGCGACCGGCACCCCGCCGGGCTCCACGATCGACATCAGCGCCGGAACGTCGTCCGGCACGGTGCGCTCCAGCAGGGTCTCCACCTGCCGGTCGAACTCCGTGGGGCCGATGCCGAACAGCTCCAGGACCTGGGTGTCCGCCTCGATCCGCCCGGTGTGCAGGACCAGGGTGAAGGCGCCGCCCCGCAGGGTGTCCAGTCCCGGGCCGAGCAGCGACCGCCGCTCCGTTCGGGCCAGCACCCGCGCCTCGACCGCCTCCAGACCCGCGGCCACCTGGTCGGCGTGCAGCTCCAGCAGGTGGCGGCGGTCGGCGTCGAAGGCGTCCGCCGCCTGGTCGACGACGACCAGGCAGCCCAGCCGCCTGGCGTCCCCGCCCAGCGGCAGCACCCCGAGCGAGACGGTGGTGGGCAGGGGCCCGGTGCCGTTGCCCGGCTCCGCGTCGGCGCCGCCCGCGGAGCCGGGCACGCCGCGCTCGGTGAGCTCCGCCGGGCTCAGCCACTGGGGGAGACCGGTGCGGAAGGCCGCCGCGACCGGGGAGTCGCCGGACAGGGGATAGCTTGTCGGCAGTGTGTAGGGGACACCGGAGCCACCGACCATCTCGGCCAGCTGAAGATCGCCGTCCCCTTCGGCCGGCACATAGACGGCGGTCAGCTCGGCCCCGGAAGACCCAAGGACCCGCGCGGTCACTGCTTGTACCGCCTCCGTACACGGGAAGCCGTCGTCGTAAGCCACGGTCGCCGTATCCGCCCTCGGGGCCAGGGCGTCGACCCCGCCACCGCCTCATCGGATATGTCGTAATTTACCCTCTTCACCCCATGGTGCGGCATTCAAGGACGAGGGAGCCAGTCGGCGCGAAGCGGGCTGGCCCGCCCTTCGTCAGCCGGGGATCAGCACCGCCGCCCCGTGGACCCGGTCGGCGGCCAGGTCGGCGAGCGCTTCGGGGGCGCGGCTCAAGGGGTAGGGGCTGACGGTGACCTGGAGGCCTATCCGGGCGGCGGCCCGGAGGAACTCGCGGCCGTCCTCGCGGGTGTTGGAGGTCACGCTGCACAGGTTCCGCTCGTAGAACAGATGCCGCTCATAGGTGAGCGTGGGGACATCGGTGAGATGGATCCCGGCGACGGCCAGGGTGCCCGACCGGTCCAGCGCTTCGAGAGCCACCGGCACCAGATCGCCCACCGGCGCGAAGAGGATCGCCGAGTCCAGCGGCTCGGGCGGGCGCTCGTAGGCGCCGGCGGCCGAGGACGCGCCCAGGGCGACGGCGAGTTCCCGGGCCTGCGCCGACCGGGTCAGCACATGGACCCTCGCCCCTTCGGACAGCGCGACCTGCGCGGCCAGATGCGCCGAGGCGCCGAATCCGTAGATGCCCAGCCGCCCGCCCGGCGGCAGCGCACTGCGGCGCAGCGCCCGGTAGCCGATGATCCCGGCGCACAGCAGCGGCGCCAGTTCCGTGGCGCTTCGGCCGTCCGGCAGCGGATAGGCGTAGTCGGCGGGGACGAGGGCGGCCTCGGCGAACCCGCCGTCGGCGTCCCAGCCGGTGTAGCGGGATGCCGGGCAGAGGTTCTCCCGGCCGGCGCGGCAGTACCGGCAGTCGCCGCAGGTGCCGCGCAGCCAGGCGCCGCCGGCCCGGTCGCCGACGCGGAAGCCGGTGACCGTGTCGCCGACGGCGACCACCCGCCCGACGATCTCGTGGCCGGGTACCGTCGCCGGGCGGTGCGGGGTCAGATCGCCCTCCGCGAGATGCAGGTCCGTACGGCACACCCCGCAGGCCTCCACCCCCAGCAGCAGGTCGCCGGGGCCGGGTTCGGGTGTGGGGCGTCGGACCAAGGTCAGCGGACCGGAGGAGATCGGGCCGGGCCGTCGGACGGCCCAGCCGGAGACGGTGTCGGTGCCGACGGCCGCCGCGGTGTCCCCGGCCGACCTGTGATCAGCCGCGTGACCAGCCATGTGTCCAGGATCGCCGCTGCCCTGGAGGCGGACAAGTGGCGGTGGGTGCCGCTCTGTGTCAGGAGTCGGAGGCCCTGCGGCCGCTGGTGGAGCCGGGGCGGCCCTTCTGCACGATCGAGGTGAGCGCGGACAGTTTCCGCAGCAGCGCCGGGCGGGGGCGCTCGGGCGTGGACGCGGCCGCGGAGACGGCGTCGGACGCGGCGGGCGGCGATCCGCCCGGCGAACGGGCCGGCGGGGGTTCCGGGTTGCCCGGGTTCTGTGCCTGGTCCCGGTCGGTGTGCGTGGCCCGGTCCGGGTCGGTGTGCGGGGTCGGCGTGGGCGACTTTGTTTTGGGCGCGGTGCGTGAGGCCTCGGCGCGTACGAGCGCGCCAAGGGCGGCGAAGATGTCGATGGGCATGCCGAATCTCCTGCGGTGCGAGAGTCCTGGGAGCTGACGACGGCAGGCCGCGGTCGCCCCGGCGGCCCCGTTGCGGGGTGGGGCGGGTGTGCGGCCGGGGTCGGCTCAGCAGCGCAGGACGGTCACCCGCGTCGGCGCGGCGGCAGCGGCGGCCGTGGTGACGGCCCAGGACGAGGCGTCGCTCGGTGCGCAGACGCTCTCCGCCACGGCGGACTCCCGGATCGCCTTGCCGCCGGGCCCGTTCGGGACGGGGTGGCGCAGATGGCAGACCGAGGCCTCGCACATACGCCGGAATCCGCTGCCCGGATGCTTGTCGCCGGCTCCGTGCGACGCCAGCAGCGGCGCCGGGGCGACACAGGACCGCTCGGCCGGACCGGGCGCGGCGGAAGCGCCGGCGCGGGTGAGGCAGCGGCCGGTCTCGGCGGCCTGCGCCTCGGAGGAGTCGGCGGTGAGCGCGGTGTGCACCAGCGCCAGCAGTACGAGGAGCAGTAGCACGCGCCAGCCGCCAGTCGCCGCGGAGCGGCCGGTGCTGACGGTGTCGCGCATGCGGGTCTCCCAACGCTCTTCCAGGATGGGGTTCCCTGGAAGGTGTCGGGGCACTCGGGAGAGAACGGAAAGAGGCCGTAATTCCACCCGATTTGGCTAAGGGTTGGGCGTATACCCCTTAAATCGGATAAGTCTCCGTCAGTTCGTGGTGGTGGCACGGCCGAAGTAGTGCGAGAACCGCTCCAGCGGATCGCCGTCCGCACTCCACGGCCAGGGCGTCCCCACGCCCCCGGTGGCGCGCAGCGCGGTGGCCGCGTCGGCCATCCGGACGGACTTGATCAGCGCGTAGGCCAGCAGGTTCAGATCGGCCAGCGCCGCCGCGTGGTGCAAGAACCCCGGGCGCGGCCAGTAGTGCGCGGCCTGCTCGAGCGCCCGGGTGGCGTCGGGGCGGCGCCAGATCTCGCCGGCGCCGAGGGCCGTCAGGCCGCCGGGGGCGACCGACCGCAGATGCGTACGGACCAGCGCGGTGAGCTCCAGACCGGCCGCGGGGGCGTCGGGCGGCATGAGGGAGCGGACGCCGTCGAGCAGGTCCAGCACCAGGGCGCTGGAGCCGCACTCGTCCGGCGAGAGGTAGCCCAGGGCCTGGAGGTGGGCCTCCCGGTTCCAGGGGTCGCGCGCCTTGATCTCGCGCCAGATCGCCGACATCTCGCGGGAGGGACGCCGCTCCAGACGGAGCGTGGCCAGGTGCAGGGTCCAGGGAGTGGGGTCGGCGGGGAGCAGCTCGGCCGCCAGCAGCAGGGTCTCGCGGACCTCGTCCAGACCGGCGGCGGAGCCCTGCTGCTGGGCCTGGAGCAGCTCCGACCAGGCGTGCAGCAGCAACGCGCTCTGGTGGTGCGGATTGTGCTGCCGCCAGATGCCGGGCAGCGCCCGCCCCGCGGCACCGGCCAGCACCCGGAGGCGGTGGGCCTTGCGGTCCCAGTCCTCGCCGGCGTCGTCGAGCACACCCGCCATCATGGCCATGACGGCGGTGTCGAGCGAGCCGCGGGACCAGCAGGTCTCGACGCGCCGACGGACCTTGCCCAAATCGAGGTCGTCGAGTTCGGGGACCAGATGGGGACGGCTGCCTTTGCGGCGTCTGAAGACGGGCATGTCCGCGGTGGCCCTTCCGGGGTGTCGTGGTGGGTGGAGGTACGGGCGCGAAGGCCCGCGAAGGGCGGCGGCGTGCCAGGCACGCCGCCGCCCGTGAGAGGCGTCTGGTCCGGTCAGCGGGAGACGGACGCCCGCTCGGTGTTGCGGCCGAGCCGGTCGCGGAGCAGGGAGATCGCGACCACCACGACGGCCAGCAGCACCGACAGCAGCACCTGGATCCGGCCGCCGCCGGGGCTGTCGTCCGTGAGCATGTAGACCAGCACGAAGGAGATCATCGCGATGGTCGCCCAGGTCAGGTAGGGGAAGAGCCACATGCGGACGATCAGCTTGTCCGGGTTCTCGCGCAGGATGATGCCGCGCATGCGCAGCTGCGAGAAGCAGATGACCAGCCACACGAAGAGCGCGACCGCACCCGAGGAGTTCAGCAGGAACTGGAAGACCGTGTCCGGCCACAGGTAGTTGAAGCCGACCGCGACGAAGCCGAAGACGACGGAGACCAGGATCGCGGCCTGCGGGACGCCCCGGGCGTTGGTCCGGGCGAAGCCCTTCGGCGCGTCGCCGCGCTGTCCGAGCGAGAACGCCATCCGGGAGGCGGTGTAGAGACCGGAGTTGAGGCAGGAGAGCACGGCGGTCAGCACGATGACGTTCATGACCTGGCCGGCGTGCGGGATGCCGATGGAGTCCAGGGCCGCGACGTACGAGCCGTTCTTGGTGATCGAGGGGTCGTTCCAGGGCAGCAGGGAGACCACGACCAGGATCGAACCGAGGTAGAAGACGCCGACCCGCCAGATGACGCTCTTGGTGGCCTTGGTGACCGCGCGCTGCGGGTCCTCGGACTCACCGGCGGCGAGGGTGACGATCTCACTGCCCATGAAGGAGAAGACGACCATCAGGACGCCGGTGAGGATCGCACTGGGCCCGTTCGGCAGGAAGCCGCCGTGCGCGGTGAGGTTCGCGAAGCCGGAGCCGGGGTTGTCGGAGCCCGGCAGGAGGCCGAACATCGCCAGGCCGCCGAGGGCGATGAACGCGACGATGGCGACGACCTTGATGCCCGCGAACCAGAACTCGAACTCACCGAACGAGGCCACCGAGGCCAGGTTGGTGGCGGTGAGCACGACCATCACGATCAGCGCCCAGGCCCACTGCGGGACGGCCGGGACCCAGCTGGTGAGGATCGCGGCGCCGGCGGTCGCCTCCACGGCGAGCACCACGACCCAGAAGAACCAGTACAGCCAGCCGATGGAGAAGCCCGCCCAGCGGCCCAGCGCCCGGTCCGCGTAGGCGGAGAACGAGCCGGAGGTCGGGTTGGCGGCCGCCATCTCGCCGAGCATCCGCATCACGAAGACGACCAGCGCGCCCACGAGGGCGTACGACAGCAGGATGCCGGGGCCGGCCGCGGTGATGCCGGAGGCGGATCCCACGAAGAGACCGGCGCCGATGACCCCACCGACGGCGATCATGGACAGATGGCGGTTCTTGAGGCCGGAGTGCAGTCCTGATTGCCCCGGAGCCCCACCGTTGCCCGGGGGAGCGGGCGGTGCGGCCACGTGGCTGGAGGGAGGTGTAGTCATCTCGACATCCGTTGAGGGTTGGAGGGGTCATGCACGGGGTGCCTGCTGGGATCGCCTCGGTTTTTGGACGCACGAAAGGGCCGGGTGCTGGCAGGTGGCGATCAAGGCCCTTACGGATTCGAAAGCGGCGGCACGGGACCGCGTCCTTCGGATGCCCGCGCGGGTGGGGGAGCGCTGGTCGCGCCTCCGCGCTGTTGCCCGTCCTCCTTATGAGAGGTGAGCCGCATCACGTCCGGATATGGATTTGCGTCAGCGTATGTGGCGGTGCGCGGCGGCGTATTTGTGAGGCTCGACAAATTCGTCCCCGATGGCTGTGCGAGCGGCCAATGCACATTGCCCGATGTGTGGACTCGCGACCTGGTGCGGGCCGCTGGTCCGGCCGGACAACGGCGCCCGCGAAGCCTTGGCCGACCGGACAGATGCCTCCGACGGCCCGCGCCCTAGCGTGAGTTGGGCCCACACCACCAGTGCTGTGCGACCACAGCGGGACGGGGGACGGAATGCCCGATGAACGGGACACGGAGACCGACGCGATCGTGGTGATCGGGGCCACAACGCTGGCCCGCCGGGTCTGTGCCTCACTGCGGGAGGCCGGTCGCCCGGTCGGCCATCTCGCCGCACCGGACGACCAGGACCTGCGACGGGCGCTCGCCGTCCGGCCGTCCGCGGTGGCCGTTCTGGTGGGCGACGACCTCTCCGCGCTGCGCTACGCGCTCGCCGTCCGGCACGTCTGCGACACCGTCCGCATCGTCGTCACCGTCTTCGACCGGACGGTGGCCCAGCAGCTCCGGTCGCTGCTGTGCCACTGCGTGACCGTCTCACCCGCCGACCTGCTGGCACCCACGCTGGCCGGCCTGTGCGCGGACGCCGGCACGCTGGCCGTACGGCCCGAGGGACGCGGCGCCGTGGCGGTGCGCCGGCGGGCGGGACGGCTGGTGGAGACGGCGTGGCGGCCGAGCGCGGCCGCCCGGCGCAGGGGCCTGCTCGGCCGGCTGCGCGGACACCTGCAGCCGCACGACGCGGACGCCCGCCTGCTGCTCATCGGGCTGCTGGGCATCGTGACCGTGCTCGCCCTGGACTGGCTCTGGCTGGTCGCCGCCCTCCACACGCCGCCCGCCACCGCCTTCCTGGAGGCCGCCCGGGTCGTCGCCGGGGTCGGGCCGGCCGCGCCGCACCCGGGCCATCCCGCCTACGAGGTGGTGTCCGGGGTGGCGATGCTGGTGACGGTGGGGTTCACCGCCGTGCTGACGGCGGGCATCGTCGACCGGCTGCTGGGCCCGCGGCTGGTCGGCGTCCTGGGGCCGCGGGTGCTGCCGCGTTCGGGGCATGTGATCGTGGTCGGACTGGGGCAGGTGGGGCTGCGGCTGTGCCAGACGCTGCGGCAGCTGGGCGTCCCGGTGATCGGGGTGGAGCGGGAGCCGGCCGCCCCGAACCTGCGGCTCGCGCGGTCGATGGGGATCCCCGTGGTGCTGGCGCACGGCGAGGACCGGGCGGTGCTCGCCCGGCTCGGTCTGGGGCGCGCCCGGGCGCTCGCCGCGGTCGGCTCCGACGAGCTGGACAACATCGCCGTCGCGGTCGCCGCCCACGCGGTGGCGCCGGACGTCCGGGTGGTGCTGCGGGCCGGCGAGGACGAGGCGAGCGCCGAGACCCGTTCGCTGCTCCCGCTCGGGCTGACCCGCGACATCGTCAGGACGAGCGCGGCCTATGTGACCGCCCATCTGACCGCCGGCCCGGCGGGCACCGCGCCCCGCCACGTCGTGGCCGACACCGACTGCGACTATGTGGCCCTGCCAGGAGACGGCCTGGTGGCCCGTCCCGTCCCGGCGGGGGACGACTGCGGCCATGTGCCCGGCGGCGAGGTGCCCGGCGCGTGTCCACACGGTCCGGTCGTCCACCCGAGGGCAGGGCGGGACTTCGCGCAGGCGCCCTGAATCCCGGCCATGGCCCGTCGGACAGGCGCTAACCCCCGGCCGGCATGCTCTGCTCGGTCCAGATGACCTTGCCGGTCGGGGTGTAGCGGGTGCCCCAGCGCCCGGCGAGCTGCGCGATGATGAACAGCCCGCGTCCGCCCTCGTCGGTGGTCCGGGCGTGGCGCAGATGCGGTGCCGTGCTGCCGGCGTCGAAGACCTCGCAGATCAGGACGTCCTGCCGGATCAGCCGCAGGGTGACCGGCCCGGTGCCGTGGCGGATGGCGTTGGTGACCAGCTCGCTGACGATCAGCTCGGTGGTGAACTCCAGCTCCTCCAGGCCCCACCCCGACAGCTGCCGGCCGGCCAGCGCCCGCGCCCTGCCGACCTCGGCCGGATCGGTGGCCAGATCCCAGGACGCGACCTGGTGCCCGCCCAGCGCGCGGGTCCGGGCCAGGAGCAGCGCGGCGTCGTCGGCCGGGGGGCCGGTCAGCAGCGCCTCGACCACCGTCCGGCCGATCTCCGCCAGCGCCGGTCCGGACGAGGTGAGCGCGGTGCTCAGCCGGTCCATCCCGATGCCGATGTCCGGGTCGCAGGTCTCGATGAGCCCGTTGGTGAAGAGGGCGATCAGACTGCCCTCGGCCAGCTCCAGCTCCCTGGACTCGAAGGGCAGCGTCCCCAGGCCGAGCGGCGGCCCGGCGGGCAGGTCGGGGAGGTCGACGGCGCCGTCGGGCCCCACGATCGCGGGCGGGAGGTGCCCGGCCCGCGCCATGCCACACCGCCTGCTGACCGGGTCGTACACGGCGTACAGGCAGGTCGCCCCCATGAAGGTCGCGGCCACGTTCGCGTTCTCGCTGTCCGCCGCCGGTTCGGTGCCGTGCGTCTTGAACAGGCCGATGACCAGGTCGTCCAGCCGGGCCAGCAGCTCGTCGGGCGGCAGGTCCAAATTGGCCAGCGTGCGGACGGCGGTGCGCAGCCGGCCCATCGTCGCCGCGGCGTTGATGCCGTGCCCGACCACGTCCCCGACGACCAGGGCGACCCGGGCCCCGGACAGCGGGATCACATCGAACCAGTCACCGCCCACCCCGCTCGGCGCGTCCGCCGGGAAGTACCACGACGCCACCTCCAGCGCGGAGCCTCCGGACAGCTCGTGCGGCAGCAGGTTCTGCTGCATCACCCGGGCCGCGGTGCGCTCGCGGGTGAAGCGCCGCGCGTTGTCGACGCAGACCGCGGCCCGGGCCACCAGCTCCTCGGCGAGCCGTACGTCGTCCGGCACGAAAGGGCCCAGGCGACGGGTGCGGAAGAAGGTGGCGGCGCCCAGTGTGACGCCGCGGGCCTGCACCGGCGCCACCATCACCGAGCGGAAGGCGAATCTGCGGATCGCCGCGGCCCGTGCCGGGTCCTCGGTGACCCAGGCGCTGTTGACGAAGTCCAGCTCCGGTTCCACCAGGGGCTCGCCCGCGAGCAGACAGCGGGCGATCGGCGAGGAGGGGGAGCGCTGGACGGCTTCGCCGACGGCCAGGCCCGCCTCCGGGCAGCCCTCGTTGACCGACTGCTGCCCGGAGCGGCGCATGGTGGGAACGTCGTCGACCGGCCCGGGATTCGGCTCCTCGCCGTGGAGGACGGAGTCCAGCAGATCGACGGCGACGAAGTCGGCGAGCGCCGGCACCGCGACATCGGCCAGCTCCTGTGCGGTCCGGGCGACGTCCAGCGTGCTGCCGATCCGGACGCTGGCGTCGTTCAGCAGCGCGAGCCGGTCCTGCGCCCGCCAGCGCTCGGTGACGTCGATGACCATGTACCAGATGCCGATGCGTCGGCCCCGGGGGTCCGCCAGTCCGAAGAAGGACGCCGAGTAGGCGCGCTCCTGGGTGGGGTCGGCGTAGGTGGGACTGCGGAACTCGTAGTCCATCTCCGGTGAGCCGGTCGCCACGACCCGCCGCATCCGCTCCTCGAACGCCTCGGCCTCCAGCCTCGGCAGCACCTGGCCCACCGTTCTGCCCAGCCGGCGCTCCAGGGGGATCAGGCGCTCCAGCACCTCGTTCACCCAGACGTAGCGCAGTTCGTTGTCCAGTACGGCCATGCCGACCGGCGCATGCGCCAGGAACGGTTCGAGCATCAGCTGGTTCACCCCGCCGCCCGGCAGCCGCCACTCCTCCAGGGCGAGGACCGACCACCGCTCGCGGTCGCCGCCGTCGAGCACGGGGGTGACCTGCACCGCCAGCTGCAGCTCCCGGCCGTCCCGGTGGCGCGCCGCAACGGAGCCGCCCCAGCCGTCCCCGGCCCGGCACCAGCGGGCCACGGCGGCCACCCGCTCCTCGTCGCCGGGGAACGCCAGCAGCCGCGTCGCCGGGTGGTCGAGGACCTCCTCGGCCGGGTAGCCGAGCAGCCGCTCCGCCGCCCGGGTCCAGGAGACGACCCGACCCCGCGCGTCCAGCTCGGCCGTGGCTGCCTTCGCGATGTCACACGCCCGGCCGGACCCGCCCGGCAGCGCATTCTCCGAGGTCATGATCGCCAGCCCGTCAGTTCAATGGGGCATATCGCTCAGTTTAGGAGAATCCCGTACAAGGGGGCTGGTCGACGGAGGGACGGGGAGACCGATCCCCGGAGATCGACGAGGCGCCCCAGGTGGTGGGTGGTCGGACCGGCGTCGGTCCATAGGGGGCGGCCGTCGGCGGATCAGCCGGCGGGCGGCAGCCGCAGCTGCAGCATGGCCAGCAGCCGCTGGTCCGGCCGGCTCAGATCGAGACCGGTCAGCTCCTCGGCCCGGCGGATGCGGTAGCGCAGGGTGTTGGGGTGCACATGCAGCTCGGTGGCCGCGGCCCGCACATCGCCGAAGGCGTTCAGGTAGGCCAGGACGGTCTCCGCCAACTGCCCCTGATGGCGGGTGTCATGGGCGACCAGAGCGGTCAATCGGGGGTCCCGCATGGCGGGGTGCGCGGAGAGCAGCGTCAGCACCTCGCTGACGAGCACCTCCGCCTGGATGTCGGGCAGTGCGGCGACGGTGGTGGTGAAGCCGACGCTCACCATCGCGTCGAGTATCCGGTCGGCCTCCCGGCGCGACGCGGGGACCTCCCCGAGCGCCGGCACGATGCAGCCGACCGAGCCGCGCAGCGACAGCCCCAGGTGGCGGTGCGCGGCGTCGGTGATCTCCTGCCCCCAGCCCCGCAGGATGCCGAGGTCGATGCTGCGCGGCAGCTGGGGCAGCAGCACATAGATCCGTGAATCGCCCTGGGTGACCAGGGCGCTGCGGTGCCGGGCCGCGGTGTGGACCGAGACGAGGTTGCTGACCTCGGCACGGGCCAGCTCCGGCGGGGTGGCCTCGGTCGAACCGTACGAGAAGCCCAGGACGGCGGCCGGCCGGGCCGGGTCCAGCCCCAGATGGGACGCCAGCGGCTGCGGCCCCGTCGTGCCCTCCAGCAGCCCGGCCGCCAGCGTATGGGTCAGCGTCAGGTCCGCCGACAGCTCACGGCGGCGGCGTACGAGATGGTGGGCTGCGACCCGGGCCGCGCCCACCAGCGCCTGGTCCGACTGCTCGGTCAGCGGTGTCGACCCCTCCTGGACCCAGATGATGCCCAGTTGCCGCTCCCCGGACCGGATGGACACCGCGAGCCGGCGGCGGATGCCCAGCTCGGGGTGCCCGTCGATGTTGATCACGTCGTCGGAGGCGCGCAGCCGCTGGAAGACGCCCCACTCGCGCAGCCGCGAAAGGTACTGCTCCGGGCCGTGCCAGCCCAGGATGGACAACCGCCGCAGGTCGTCGACCTCGTCGGTGTCGGTGGACCGCGAGTAGGCCAGCACGCGGTTGGCGGTGTCCTCGATGCTGACGATGCCGCCGGTGAGGACGGCGGTGGTCTGGGCGAGTGCGAAGAGGTCCCCTTCCTGGGCCTCCTCGCCGGGGCGCCCCGGGGGCGCGCTCTCCAGGGCCGCCCGGGCCAGCGCGTCCACCTGCTCCCAGCGCGCCTCGGTGCGTACGGACAGCAGCGCGACGCCGGCGTCGACGGCGGTTTCGCTCAGTGCGGCGGCCTGGGCGGGGGTGTCCATCTTGACCGCGACGGCGCCGGCCCCGTCCCGCCCGCCGGCCCGCAGCGCGGGGAACGCGGCGCGGCCCCGGGCGCCGATGGCGAGGACCAGCTCGCCGGGGCGGGCCATCGGCGGGTCCTCGGGGTCGAGCAGGGCGACGCTGCGGATCTCGACGTCCAGCCCGGCGGGCGCGGCCTGCAGCTCGACCAGGGGGTCGCCCAGTGCCATGAGCAGCTGGCGCAGGCTGATGCCCGTAGGGGGTGAGGGTGCCGCGGCGGCTGGATCCATGATCGGCGCCTCTGCTGGGTTCGGGTGGCGTGGGCTCACTTCACTGCCGGCCCTCGCGCATACGGTCCCGCTACGTCATGCCAAGCAGCCGATCGGCCAAAGGCTGAGTCGCAACCGCGCGAATGAGCCACGCCAACAGTACTGATGCTATCCGCCGGGACGATCGCGGCCGCCTCCGCCGTGGGCGTACCGCCGGACCGTGGGCATCCCACCGGGGTCCGGAGGTGTCCGCGCACCGCCCTCCTTCGTCTACAGTGTTGTAGACCGTCTGGGGCGCGGTGGACGCCGCTCCGCCCCGAGGTGTGGCTGCGCCCCCGTCCGCCCGTCGCCAGAAACGGATCCCATGAGCGCGATCAGCATCGGCCAAGCCGTCGTCCTCGGAGCCATCGAGGGGGTGACGGAGTTCCTGCCCATCTCCTCCACCGGCCACCTCAAGATCGCCGAGGGGCTGATGGGGATCCCCGTCGACGACCGGACCGTCGTCGGCTTCTCCGCCGTCATCCAGGTCGGCGCGATCGCCGCGGCACTGGTCTACTTCGGCAAGGACATCGTGCGCATCATGGGCGCGTGGATCCGCGGGCTGCGCGACCGCGAGGAGCGCTACCACCACGACTACAAGTTCGCCTGGTGGGTCGTCTTCGCCACCCTCCCGATCGTCGTCGTCGGCCTGGCCGCCAAGCCCCTGATCGAGGGCCCGCTCGCCTCCCTGTGGGTGGTGGCCGGCTCACTGATCGCCGGCAGCGGGGTGATGTGGGCGGCGGACCAGATGGGCCGGCACAAGCGCGGCGAGGACGACACCTCCCTCAAGGACGCCATGTGGGTCGGCTGCTCGCAGATCCTCGCCCTGCTCTTCCCCGGCTTCTCCCGCTCCGGCGCCACCATGTCCACCGCCCTCATCCTCGACCTGGAGCGCGTCGCGGCCACCCGCCTGTCCTTCTTCCTCGGCATCCCGGCCCTCACGGGAGCGGGCGTCTACGAGCTGAAGGACGCGGTCGGCAGCGGCGCGGCCGTCGCCCCGCTGGCCATCGGCACCGTCGTCTCCTTCCTCGTCGCCTACGCCTCGATCGCCTGGCTGCTGAAGTTCGTGGCCAAGCACTCCTTCAACTCCTTCGTGCTCTACCGGATCGTCGTCGGCGCGCTGCTGTTCGGGCTGCTGGGCATGGGCGTACTGCACTGACGGCCGCCGCGCCGGAACGGGATGCGGCCGGGCCGGTGGTATGGGTGCATCACCGACGCACCCGCCCGACGCGGGCGCCGCGCCCTGGAGGTGGCCTTGTCGAACCGGGACGGCTCGGATACGGGCCCGGATGCCGATCACGCACGCGTACTGGCCCGTCTGCGGGTGATGGAGGACGCCGCCGAGCATGTCGGCACCACCTTGGACGAGCAGACGATCTGCGCCGAGCTGTCGCGGTTCGTGTGCCGGCACCTGTGTGACGCCGCCGCGGTGGACCTCCTCCCCGAGAACGCCGCGGCGGCCCGGCCCCCGTCCCGGGAGCCGGCGCTGCGCCGGGTGGCGTCGGCGGGTCTGGTGCGGGTGCTCCAAGCACAGCCCTCGGACGACGACAGCGGGCCCGGCGGTGGCTCACCCGCCTCGCGGGCACTGGAGGAGGGGCGCCCGATCACCGCCACCGCCGCCCTGGGGAAGGACAGGTCCGCCGAGGCCGTGTCGGTGCCGCTGCTCGCGCAGGGCCGCCGCTACGGCGTCCTGCTCGCCCTCCGCGCGGGCGGCGGCTTCACCGATCACGAGACCGCCGCCATGCAGTACGCCGCTCGCCTGGCGGCCGTTCATCTCGCGCACGCCCGCCGGTACGCCTCGGCGCAGCGCACCGCGATGGACCTGCAACGGGCGCTGCTCGCCGAGCCGGGCCGGCCGCACCCCAACCTGGAACTCGCCACCCGCTACCTCCCGTCCGGCACCAGCGCCCTGGTCGGCGGCGACTGGTTCGAAACGGTGCGGCTCCACTACGGGCGCACCCTGCTCGTCATGGGGGACGTCATGGGCCATGGTCTCGATGCCGCCGTCGACATGAACGCCTACCGCTCCCACCTGCGCTATGTCGCCTCGACGGACCTGCCGCCGCACCGCGTGCTGCGCCAGCTCGACGCGGCCGTGTCCGAGGACGAGGCCCGCCGTCCGGCGACCTGTCTGCTCGCCCGGGTGGATCCGGCGCGCGGACTCGCCGGCTTCGCCAGCGCCGGCCATCTCCCGCCGGTGCTCTTCCGCGGCGACGGCGGCGCCGACCTGGTGCGGGTCCCCGTCGGACCGCCCCTGGGCACGGGCGTGGGCGGCTATGAGCTGATCACCCGCACCCTCACACCGGACGACACCCTGCTGATGTTCACCGACGGCCTCATCGAGCGCCGCGGTGAGGACATCGACGACTCCCTCGCCCGGCTGGCCCGGCTGCGGCTGCCCGCACGGGCCGGTGTGGTGGAGCTGCTCGACGAGGTCCTGCTCCGCCTCGACGGACTGCACGCCGAGGACGATGTCGCCGTCCTCGCCGCGCGGCTGCGCCGGCACCCCGGGCCGGAGACCGACCCCGAGGTGTGAGGTCGCCGCTTTTCGACGCCGCGCCCACTTCCTGACGTCGCGTCAGGGTGGTGCCCGCTCCGCCCCTGGGGGCGGAAGCCGAAGGGGCGGCCACGGCACCGGGCCATGGCCGCCCCTGGGGCTTCGCCGGTCAGGCGCCCGGTGGCACCCGTGACGGGCGGCCCCGTCCCCGGGTGGCGCGATAGCCGGCGATGCCCGCGAGGGCGGCGAGCGCTCCGCCCGCAGCGGTCCAGATCCAGCGGTCGGACCACCGTCCGGAGGACCAGCCGCCGTCCGGCTCGCGCAGGGCCGCGGGCCGCGGCGACGAGGCGTCCTCGTCGTCCTTCGACGCCGTGGCCGCGGCACCCGGCACCAGGGGCGCCGCGAGCCTGCCGTCCACCGCGTGCGCGCCGCCCTGGTCGGCCACGGCCGCCTCGACCTCGGCGTGCACCGGAAGCCCCAGGTCCTCCTGCGGAAGATCGACGACCGTCAGGCGTACGTAGTAGCTGCCCGGCAGCGGATCGTTCGCCCAGGGCTCCGCCCAGCCGCGCACCGTACGCAGCGTGCAGGACAGCTCCACCGATCCGGCGTCCTTGGCCGCCGCCCGGGTCTGGGTGCCGTACACACATGCCTGGCGGCGGCGCAGCCCGTCGTACACATCGAGCTGCCAAGTGGCCGCGCCGTGCCGGGCGGCGGCCGCCGGCAGCGTCACCTTGGCCTTGACCGTGGCGCGCTGTGCGGCGTCCACGGGCAGCACCCAGTAGAGGTAGTCGCCGGTGGAGGCGTCGGCCGTCGCCGGCTGGTCCGGCTTGACGGCGGTCGCCGTGCGGAACGAGGTGCCCGCCTCGGTCGGACCGGCCGCCTCCCCGCTCTCGCTCGGACTCGGCGTGGGGCTGTCGGCGACGGCGGCTCCCGCCAGGGCGAGAAGGCTCGCGCCGGCCAGCACGGCGCCGGTCAGTACGCGTACGGTGCGCATCAGTTGGTCCTCCAGACGGTCACGCGCCAACGGGAGATCCAGCCCCACAGCAGCCCGGCCAGCAGCCCGGCGAGGGTCAGTGAGACCAGCAGCCACCAGCCGTGGCCGAGGCCGAAGGAGGCCGCGTCGGAGGCGTCACCGGGACCGTCCACCAGGTCGATGGACAGCTCCATCGGCAGGCCGGGGTCGGTCTTGACCGATGCGGGCGCCGAGAAGGAGTTGCTGACCTGCAGACAGACCGTCTCCGCCGCCGGCTTGTCGTCGTCTCCGTCGGCGGTGTCCGGCGACTTGGGGTAGCGCAGCCCGGACGAGATCACGTCCGTACGGCCGTCGCCGGCCTCCGCGCCGCGGACGATCTCCCGGCCGTGCACGGTCGAGGCCCGCAGCAGGACCCCGTAGTCGTTGTTGACGGCGCGGTCGGCGGCGATGCTCACCGACGCGCGCAGCTCCTGGCCGGGACGGACGTCCACCCGGTACCAGCGGTGCTCGGCGAACTTCTCGCGGTCGCTGTAGAGACCGGGCTTGAGCTTCGGCGCGGTGGCGCACTGCCGGGCACCTTCCGTGGGCACCGGGGTGACCACCGGATCGGCGGCCCGGTCCACCAACTGGTGTACGCGGTCGCGCAGTTCCTTGGTGTGCTGCACGGAGGTGTAGGTGCCGCCGGTGGCCTCCGCGATGCAGCTCAGCTGCTGACGGGTCTTGGCGTTCGGCAGCAGCCCGAGGGTGTCGACGGTGAGGTGGATGCCCTCGGCGGCGATGTCACGGGCCACCTGGCAGGGGTCGAGCGGGGCGCAGGTGTCCTCGCCGTCCGTGATGAGCACGATCCTGCGCGTCCCGTCACCGCCCTTGAGGTCCTGGGCCGCGCCCAGCAGCGCGGGGCCGATGGGGGTCCAGCCGGTGGGGGTGAGGGTCGCCACCGCGGTCTTGGCCTCGGTCCGGTCCAGCGGACCGACCGGGTAGAGCTGGCGGGTGTCCTTGCAGCCGACCTTCCGGTCCTCGCCGCGGTAGTTGGCGCCGAGGGTCCGTATACCGAGCTGTACCTCTTCGGGCACCGCGTCCAGCACCTCGTTGAACGCCTGCTTCGCCGCGGCCATCCGGCTCTGCCCGTCGATGTCGCGGGCCCGCATCGAGCCGCTGACATCGAGCGTCAACTCGACTTTGGGGACCGGCTTCGCGGACGGCTCGTCGGCGACGGCGGGTGTGGGCGCAAGGGCGGCGGCCATCGCGGCAAGCAGCCCGCACACCCCGACCGCCAACCGTTTTCTTGTGATCATCGCTGGATCGTATGGAGAAAACCACCTCGCTCCAAAACGGTCCCGAAACCGGGGCCCGGCCAGGCGTCTTGACCGTCTGCCGGCGGTCGCTCCAGGGCAGGGGAAGAGGTACCGGCGGGCGAAGTCGAGTCCGCCGGCGGCTCCGGCGCCGTGGTGTCAGGGCGCGGTGGCGGCCATCCGCCGTACCGCCTCCGTGAGCACCTCGGGGGAGGTCGCCAGATTGAGCCGTACATGGCCGGCGCCGCCGGTGCCGAAGTCCGGGCCGGGGCTGAGGGCCACTCTGCCGCGGGCGAGGAACACCGCGGCGGGGTCGTCGCCGAGGCCCAGCCGACGGCAGTCGAGCCAGGCGAGACAGGTCCCGGGGGCGGGGCGGTAGCGGACCGCGGGCAGGTGCTCGGCCAGCAGGTCGGCCAGCAGCCGCCGGTTGTCGTCGAGGCCGGCGCACAACGCGTCGAGCCAGCCGCCGCCGTCCCGCAGCGCGGCGGTGTGGGCGATGACGCCGAGATGGCTGGGGCCGTGGCCGACCTCTTCGGGTACGCGTGCCAGGTCCTCGGCGGCGGCGGGCCCGGCGAGGGCGAGCGCCGCCTTGAGGCCGGCCAGGTTCCAGGCCTTGGTCGCCGACATCAACGACAGCCCGTTCTCCGCCCCGGGCACGCTCAGGTAGGGGACGAAGGCGGTGCCCGGGGCCACCACGGGGGCGTGGATCTCGTCGGCGACGACGCGTACGCCGTACCTGTCCGCCAGCGCCGCGACGGCGGCCAGTTCCTCGGCGCTGTGCACGGTGCCGGTCGGGTTGTGCGGGCTGCACAGCAGATACGCCGCCCGGGCCCCACCCGCGGCGGCCTGCCGGAACGCGCCCTCCAGCGCGGCGAAGTCGATCCGCAGGTCCGGTCCCAGCGGCGCCTCCACCACGCGCCGGTCCATGTGTGCCACGAACGGGTAGAACGGCGGATACACCGGGCAGTTGACGATCACCGGATCGCCGGCGCGGGTCACCACCTTCAGGACCTCGACGATGCCCAGCATGACGTCGGGCACGATCGTCGTCCGCGGTACGGCGAGCCCGTCCCAACCCCAGCGCCGGCGGGCGAAGCCGGCCAGTGCCTCGGCGTACGCCGTCCCCGCGGGGTAGCCGGTGTCGCCGAGCCCGACCGCGTCCGTGATCGCCCGCACGACCGGTGCGGCCAGCGGCACATCCATCTCCGCCACCCACAGGGGCAGCACATCGGCGGGATGGGTGCGCCACTTCAGGCTCGTACGCCGGCGCAGCTCGTCGAGGGAGAGCCGGCGCAGCGGATCGGTGTGGTCCGGGTCGTCGGGTGGTGTCGGCGCTCTTCGCCCCATAGGGCCAAAATAGGCGCGCGCGGCCGGTCGGGCCATGCGGCCCGGTCCGGCCGGTCCGGCCGGCCGTGAGGAGTTCGGCGCGCGGAGTTCAGGTGGCCGTGAGAACCAGCGCGGCCTGGTCGTCGGGTGTGGAGTCGCCCGCGAACGCGGTGACCGCGGCCGTGACGGCCTCGATGAGCGTGGCGGCCGTGGGGGTGGTGCGGCCGCGGAGTGTCGTGCGGCAGCGGACCGCGGCGAGGGCGTCGGCGAGGCGGTGTTCGTCGAAGAAGTCCCCGTCGGTGGCGCGGGCTTCGGTGATGCCGTCGGTGACCAGCACCAGGCTGTCTCCCGGGCAGAGATCGACCCGGCAGGGGGACCCGTCGAAGTCCGGGGCGATGCCCAGCAGCAGGCCCGGCTCGGCGATCTCCTCGACCGTGCCGTCGGCACGGCGTACGAGCGGGGGAACATGGCCGGCGCGGATCAGATCCAGCGTCAGACGGGAGTCGGAGTGCCGCAGTTCGCCGTAGACGAGTGAGACGAAGTTGTCCTCGGTGGTGCTCTGGGCGAGCGCGTCGTTGATGGCGGCGACCACGGCGGCCGGGTCGGTGAGCAGCCGGGCGGCGGCGCGCGCGGTGTGGCGGACCATGCCGGTGGTGGTGGCCGCCGCGGCCCCGCGCCCGCAGACGTCGCCGATCATGAACGCCCAGCGGTCGTCGGGCAGCGGGAAGACGTCATAGAAGTCGCCGCCCACGTCGAGCCCCTCGCCGGCCGGGTGGTAGGACGCCGCGAGATCGGCACCCGGTATCCGGGGCAGCGCGGGCGGCAGCAGACCGGCCTGCAGATCGCGGGCGAGCCGGACACGGTCGGTGAACTGGTGGGCGTTGTCGGCGCTGGAGGCCGCCCGGCGGGCGAGCTCCTCGGCCAGGGCGATGACATGGCAGTCCAGGGGCCGGTCGGTGGCCACCAGGGTCAGCACGCCGAAGGTGCGGCCGCGGGTGGTCAGCGGCACGCAGACGTACCGGGTGACGTCGGGCTCGGAGGCGGGCGCGTCGAGGCTGTCGAGGTCCGAGACGGGCGCGTCGGCGTGGTCGGGCTCAGCGAGGGCGGTGTCCGAGTGACCGGGCTCCGTGAGAGGAGCGACGGCGGGGCGGTGGTCGGTCTCCGTCGTGCCCGAGGCGAGGACACGGGCGACCGCGTGGTCGATCTCGTCGGCGATGCCCGGCGAGGTGAGGTACTCCTCCGCGGCCCGGCACGCGGAGGCCACGGCGATCCGCCGGGTCCGGCCGTCCTCGACGACATGGACGGTGCACAGCGGCGCCAGCGCGGGCACGGTCAGCCGGGCCATGCACTGCAGGCAGTCGAAGTAGTGCGGCTCGCGCGTGATCGCGGTGCTGGCGTCGAGCACGAAGGCCAGGTCCTCGCGGGCGGCCTTCTCCCGCTCCTGGGCGGCGCGGCCGGCCTCCATGGCGCGGTGACGCTGGATGGCCAGCGCGGTGATCCGGGCGAACGCGGCGCTGAGCGCCACGTCCTTGTCCTCGGGGGCCTTGGGGGTGCGGTGGTACATCGCGAAGGTGCCCAGCAACTCGTCGTCCGCGCCCAGGATCGGGGTGGACCAGCACGCCGCGAGTCCGGCCCGGCGCGCCAGGTCCTGGTAGCCCTCCCACCGGGGGTCGGTGGCGATATCGCTGACGATCACCGGGGCGCGCAGATAGGCGGCCGTGCCGCACGAGCCCACGTTCGGGCCGGTGGCCACTCCGTCGATCGCCTCGTTGTAGAAGTCGGGCAGGCTGGGGCCGGTGCCGTGCCGCAGATGCCGGCCGTCGGGGTCGGCGAGGAGTACCGAGACGATCAGCTCCGGGGAGAGGTCCTCGATCGCCCGCGCCATGTCGGTGAGGATCTCGCGGAGCGGGGCGTCCCGCGCGATCTGCTCCAGCAGGATGCGCTGCTCGGCGGCGAGCAACTGCGTGTGGTGGTACGCGGTGGTCTCCACCGCGATCACGATCACCCCGTCGACCTGGCCGACCGCGTCCCGCCGGGGCTCGTAGGTGAAGTCGAAGAACCCCTCCCGCTGCGCCCCTGGCGCACCGAGCACCAGCCGCCCGCCGCGGGCCCGGTACGGGGTACCGGTGGCGTACACGGCGTCGAGACGGTCCAGGACGCCCTGGGGCCCCAGCTCCGGATAGAGCTCGCCGACCGGCGCGCCGGTCTGGGTGCGCTCGCCGCCGAACACCTCGAAGAACGCCGGATTCGCCGCTTCCAGCACATGCTGCGGGCCGCACAGCGCAGCGAAGATCACCGGGGCCTGGTCGAACAGGTCCTCGTACTCCTCGGTCCGCGTGTACGCGGTCGTGGACCGCGCAGTGACCGCTTCGAGGCGGTCCGACGGTATGGACATCGCAGGCCGCCCTCTCTTGCATTCGCCGACCGCGCCGTCGAGTCCTCTCTTCACTCTTACACACGGCGACGCGGAAGTGAGCGGGCCGGCCGTCCGGGCACGCATCCGCCAGGTGCGCCCGCGTGTCGGTGACATCTGAGCGGCATACGGAGGAAGGCCACGGCGACGGTGCCCGGTATCCCCGCGCCGACGTGGCTGTCTCGTCGATGACGGACGGCAGCGGTACGACAGGAGCGCATGATGGCCACTTCCGCCCCCGAGGGCTCTCCCCTGGCCGGGGTGCGCCATCGCTTTCGCGCATGGATGCTGGAAGGCCTGGTCGACATGGCCAAGCGCCACCCCGGTCCGCACGCCGGGCCGCAGAGCGCCCACGAGGGGCAGCGGTGGTGGCGGGTGATGTGCCTGACCGGTGTGGACTACTTCTCCACCCTCGGCTATCAGCCCGGCATCGCCGCCCTGGCCGCCGGAGCGCTGTCGCCGATCGCCACCATCGTCCTGGTCGTCGTGACGCTCGCCGGCGCGCTGCCGGTCTACCGGCGGGTGGCGAAGGAGAGCCCGCACGGCCAGGGCTCGATCGCGATGCTGGAGCGGCTGCTGTCCTTCTGGAAGGGCAAGCTGTTCGTGCTGACGCTGTTGGGGTTCGCCGCCACCGACTTCCTGATCACCATCACCCTGTCGGCGGCCGACGCCGCCACCCACCTCGTGGAGAACCCGCACGTCAGCAGCGCCCTGCACAACCAGCAGTTGGTCATCACGCTGATCCTGGTCGCCCTGCTGGGCGCGGTCTTCCTCAAGGGGTTCCTGGAGGCGATCGGGGTGGCGGTCGTGCTGGTCGGCCTCTACCTCGCCCTCAACGTCGTCGTGGTCGTCGCCGGGCTGTGGCATGTGGTCACCGCGGCGCACGTCATTCCCGACTGGTCCCATCTGCTGACCACCGAGCACGGCAACGCGCTGGCGATGGTCGGGGTGGCGCTGCTGGTCTTTCCGAAGCTGGCGCTGGGCCTGTCCGGCTTCGAGACCGGCGTGGCGGTGATGCCGCACATCGAGGGCGAGCCGGGCGACACCGAGGCGCGGCCCACCGGGCGGATCCGGGGCGCGAAGAAGCTGCTCACCACCGCCGCCGTGATCATGAGTGTCTTCCTGATCCTCACCAGCTTCATCACCACGCTGCTCATCCCCGCGGAGGCGTTCCAGCCCGGGGGAGAGGCCAATGGACGCGCGCTGGCCTACCTGGCCCATGAGTACCTGGGCTCGGCCTTCGGCACCGTCTATGACATCTCCACCATCACGATCCTGTGGTTCGCCGGCGCCTCGGCCATGGCCGGACTGCTGAACCTGATGCCGCAGTACCTGCCGCGCTACGGCATGGCGCCCCACTGGGCGCGAGCCGTACGCCCGATGGTGCTGGTGTTCACCCTCGTGGCGTTCCTGGTGACCTGGATCTTCAACGCCGATGTCGACGCCCAGGGCGGCGCCTACGCCACCGGCGTCCTGGTCCTGATCAGCTCCGCGGCGATCGCCGTGACCATCGCCGCCCACCGCGCCGGCCAGCGCGGCTGGACGATCGGCTTCGCCGTCATCTCCGTGGTGTTCCTCTACACCACCGTGGACAACGTCATCGAGCGGCCGGACGGTGTGAAGATCGGTGCCTGCTTCATCGCCGGCATCATCCTCATCTCCTTCCTCTCCCGTCTCGCCCGCGCCTTCGAACTGCGGGTGACCAGCGTCCTGTTCGACGAGATGGCCGAGCGGTTCGTCCGCGACATCGCCCACCGCAAGATCCGCCTCATCGCCAACGAACCCGACCAGCGCGATCTGGCCGAATACCGCGACAAGCTCCAGCAGATCCGCACCGACAACGACCTGCCGGCCGACGACGACTTCATCTTCGTCGAGGTCACCATCGGCGACCCTTCCGAATTCGAGAGCGAGCTGCGGGTGCGCGGGGAAGTGCTGCACGGCCGCTACCGCGTGCTCTGCCTGGAGAGCTCCACCGTCTCCAACGCCCTGGCCGCGCTGCTGCTGCACGTACGCGACGAGACCGGGCAGCGGCCGCACATCTACTTCGAGTGGACCGAAGGCAACCCCTTCGCCCAGCTGCTGCGGTTCTTCCTCTTCGGCCAGGGCGAGGTCGCGCCCGTCACCCGCGAGGTCCTCCGCGAAGCCGAACCCGACCGCTCCCGCCGCCCACGCGTCCACGTCGGCTGAGCGCGAGCCCGCGCGCACGGCGGTCCCGGTCACCGGATCACCGGGTGAAGGGCCGGATGGACTGGGCGTGCCGGAAGACGTTGCGAGGGTCCCAGTACTCCTTGGCCTCCTGCAGCCGCCGGTAGTTGTCGTCGCCGTAGTAGAGGCGGTGCGAGGGCTGGCCCGAGGTGTTCCATTCGGTGTCGTCGAGGTCGGTGTCGGGGTAGTTGATGTAGCAGCCGTCCGTCACCGGCGCCGGCTTCCCGGCGGCCGGGGGCGCGGTCGGCGCCAGAATCGGCACTCCGCCGGTGTCCTTGTAGACATCGCGGTAGAACTCCCGGATCCAGCGCAGGTGCGGTGCGGCGATCGAGGGGTCGACCTCGGCGTCGTGGTGGTCGGCGACACCGTCCTTGTTGGAGTCCCGTTTCCAGCTCCAGTAGGTCTGGTACTGCAGCTTCAGCACGGAGCTGCGCTGGTAGACCGCGGTGTCCCGGCTGTCGGGGAGGTTGATCGCGCCACCGTAGGAGTCGACCTGGAGCAGCGCCTGCGGATTCTTGTAGCCGTCGTCGCGGGTCAGCGCGCCGTAGATGGCGGTGAGCTGGTCCTCGGTGAAACCACGTGTCATATACGCGGACTTGTACTTGCCGCACTGGTTGTCACCGGAGCCGTTGAGGGTCTGAGTGGCCGTGAGCCAGGGCAGCCGGGTCGGCACGTGCAGCCCGCCCATGGGGGCGTGCTCGCCCATCCGCCGGTCCAGCGGTGTGGGGTCGACGCCCAGGTCCTTGGTGATCCAGTCGAGGAAGGCGTTCAGCCGCGTGACGCTGTCCGGTCGGGTGGCGTCGAGCTGGGTGATCAGACCGACCTTGCCGTTGGAGTGGTGGGTCAGCTTCAGCAGGGTGAACATGTCGGTGAAGTCGCCGCGGAGGGACTCCGGCAGCTTCCGGGTGTTCTCGTACTCGAAGAACAGCCCGTAATTGCGCACCAGCGACTTGAAGCGCTCCGGCTTCTTCCTGAGCTTCTCCCAGGGCCAGGCGACGGCGTGCAGCAGGACTTCGCCCGGAGGCTTGGGCAGCCCCTTGAACCAGTAGCGGGTGACCACGCCGAAGTTGCCGCCGCCCCCGCCGGTGTGCGCCCACCACAGGTCCCGCAGCCGCGCGTCGGGGGAGTCCCGGCGGGCTACCACGACCTCCGCGTGCTGGCCGTCGCGGACGACGACGACCTCCACCGCGTACAGGTAGTCCACCGTCAGGCCGTGCTGCCGGGACAGCAGCCCGTATCCGCCGCCCGACACATGGCCGCCGGCGCCGACCGAGTAGCACGACCCGCCGGGGAGGGCGACGCCGAACGGCGCGTAGAGATGGGTGGCGACATGCCAGTTGTTCGCGCCGGCCTCGACGCAGTACGCACCCATCTCCTGGTCGAGATAGGCCCGGTCCATCTGCCCGAGGTCCAGGATCACACCGACGTCGTCGCCACAGACGAAGTTCTCGTAACAGTGGCCGCCCGACCGGACCGTGATGCGCCGGTCGAGACTCTCGTCGGGGCGGTGGCTCGCCAGGTACTTGTTGAGCGCGGCGACGGCCTCGTCCGTCGAGCTGATCACCGACACATAGTCAGGGCTTGCGATGAAGCGCTGGTTGAAGCCTCTTCGCAGGGCCGCGTAGCGGGCGTCGCCCGGCCCCACCTCCGTACCGCACTCGGTGCCGGCCCTGGTCTGGTAAACGGTCATGTGCTCTCCCTGCGATGGAGCGACGGCGCCGTACGATCACCTCGCACGGCAGCTCTGCGTAATCACTGACTACTATCCGTGACCACCGTGGGGAGGGGAATGCCCGGAACGTGTCCCTCCGCGTGTCCTGGGTTGACGGCCGCGCCCTGTGTCAGGGAGCAACAACCCGTGCGGCCGGTGGCGTGCTCACCGGGGGTGATCCAGCCGGGCGTCCCGGTATTGGTCCCGCACCTCGGGGCGTTGCCGGAAGCCGGCCGACTTGTAGGTGGCGACGGCGCCGACATTGGAGCTCGGGGTGCAGACGATCGCGCTCGACGAGCCCAGCTCCCGCAGTGCGGCCGCCGCGGCGAGGGCGATCGCCTCGCCGTAGCCGCGACGGCGATGTTCCCGGTGCACGCCCAGTGGTTCGAGCAACCCGGGCCTGCTCGGACCGGCCGACCACACCGTCACCGCCGCCACCGCGTTGCCCTGGTCGTCGCACGCGACCAGGCACCGGGCGTCCGCGTACGGCGATCCGGCCGCCATCGCGTGCCAGCGCTCGTCCGTGAACGTCGACCCGTCGAACGCCGCGCGCTGGACGGCGGCGAACACGTGCGCCCGCTCCGGCCCGACCACCTCGATCCGCACACCCGGATCCCTCACCGGTCGTGTGAGGTCGCGGCGCAGCGGCGTCCACGGCTCATCGGTCTTCCAGCCGTTCTCGAACAGCAGATCCTGGACCAGTGCACCCACCGGCGCCTCGATGTTCACCTTGCCCTCGGGCAGCACGCCGCGCTCCGGCTCGGTCACGTCCGCAACCAACCGCCGCGCCAGTTCCTCGTCCCGCTGCGCGTCCGGCGCGATCGTCAGCCGCAACAGCCCGGGACCGTCCAGCAGCCCGACGGCGAGAATCCGTCCGCCCCGGCTCCACGTCCTGACCGCCGAGGCGGTCGCTTCCGCACCGAACCGCCAGAACCAGCCCAGGTCCCCCGGATGCAGTTGCATCGGCGCACCGTCGTACTGCCACTCCCGCAGTGCGCCCACGGCCTCGCTCAGCCCGTCGACCCCCGGCTCGCCCAACGTGATCGTCATACCGCCGATCACACACCACCGCACCGACGGTGTGCACCTGGTTTCCGGGCTGGTGTGGGTCTGCGGACCCGGGCGGGCAGCCGATGACCGAGGAGGCCCGACCTGGGCGTCCACGGCAGCCGCATCGCCCCGTTACGGCCCTGGCGGACACGCCCTAGCCTGGAGGAATGGGCGGCGACGTGCTCACGGTGTTCCTCTGCGGGGACGTGATGCTCGGTCGCGGCGTCGACCAGATCCTGCCGCACCCGGGCGACCCCGCGCTGCGGGAGGGGTATGCCCGCGACGCCCGCGACTATGTCGCGCTGGCCGAGGCGCTGAACGGCCCCATTCCCCGTCCGGTCGACTTCTCCTGGCCGTGGGGGGAGGCGCTGGGGGTGCTGGACGAGGCCGCGCCCGCCGCGCGCGTGATCAACCTGGAGACCAGCGTCACGCGCAGCGACGCCTTCGCCCCCGGCAAGGAAGTCCACTACCGGATGAACCCCGCGAACCTCCCCTGCCTGACGGCCGCCCGCCCCGATGTCTGCGTACTGGCCAACAACCACGTCCTGGACTTCGACCGCAGTGGACTGCGCGAGACGCTCGACACGCTGGCGGGCGGCGGCCTGCGGACGGCGGGAGCGGGCATGGACTCCGACGCGGCCCGGCGGCCGGCCGTCGTCCCCGTCGAAGGCGGTCGGCGCGTCCTGGTCTTCTCCTTCGGCCTGCCCTCCAGCGGCATCCCCCGGACCTGGGCCGCGGACGAGGGCCGCAGCGGGGTCGCGTTCGTGGCCGCACCGTCCCAGGCCGCCGCCCGGGAGTGGGCCGTCCGCGTCCAGCGGACGAAGCGACCGGGGGACATCGTGGTGGCCTCGGTCCACTGGGGCCCCAACTGGAGCTACGGCGTCTCCCGCGCCGAGACCGCCTTCGCGCACACACTCCTCGACGGCGGAGTGGACATCGTGCACGGGCACTCCGCGCACCACCCCCGCGGCCTGGAGGTGCACCGGGGGAAGCTCCTGATCCACGGGTGCGGCGACTTCATCGACGACTACGAGGGCATCACCGGCTACGAGCACTACCGGGACGATCTGCGGTTGATCTACCTGGTGTCGGTGGAGCCGGACACCGGACGGCTCCACGAGGTACGGATCACCCCGCTCCAGGCCCACCAGATGAGGCTCCGGCACATCTCCTCCGAGGACTCCCGCTGGCTGCGGAGGCTCCTCGACCGGATCGCCACCGGTTTCCAGGCGTGCGCCGCATCCGAACCCGGCGGCACGCTGACGCTCCGGCCCGCCGCCTGAGGCACACCGTTTCTCCCCGACCGGCGTTCCCGCGGCCCGGGAAGGGTGATCAGATGTGCAGGGTCAGCGGCGGGTGCGTGCCGTTCAGAAAGTGATCGCCGATGTCCCGGAGGCGGTGCGTCGGAGAGCCCTGCGCCGTCAGGACGCGCGCGTTGCGCCAGAACCTGTCGAACCCGGGGCCGTCGGCAGGGGAGTCGGCGCCGTCGGTGAGTTCCAGGATCCGGGTGGTGATGCGCATGGCGGACCGGCTGGTGACGGCCTCCGCCGCGGCGACCAGGACGGCGATGTCGGCGCGTGCTTCGACGCCGAGTTCGCGCCCGGCCACCAGACCCCTCGCCAGGGCCTCCGTCGCCGGTTCCACCACCGCCGCGGCGGTGTGCGCGGCGGCCACCAGCTCCCCGTAGGCGAGCAGGAGGTACGGATCCCCGTCCGGCAGCCCCTCGTACGTGCCGCTGTCGGGACCCGAGCGCGGCCAGCTGCGCGGCGCGGCGCGACTGAAGTCCCGCGCCTCGGCCAGCGCTCCTTCGGCGATCCCCAGACCGACGTGTACCAGGGCGAGCCGGAGCGCCAGTGGGGCGAGCGCGGCGAAGGGGGAGACGTCGTGCTCGTCGCGCGGGACAGCGCCCAGTACCTGGTCCGGGGACGACACCGGGACGCCGTCGAAGCCGATGCTGCCCGCCCCGGTGAGCCGCTGCCCCAGACGGTCGTGCGACGGATCGGCCGTCACTCCGGGGTGGTCGGGGTCCACGAGCACCATCAGCGACTCGCCGGTCTCGGTGCACACCGCGCCGAGCACCAGCCGGTCGGCGACGGCGACACCCGCGGAGAACGCCCGGCGGCCGTTGAGGAGATACCCGTCGGACGTCGGTGTCAGCGTCAGCTCCGGGCCGGTCTCCGTCCCGGTGTCCGCCTCCGTCCCCGGAACGCCGGTGTCCCCGCCCCAGAGCCACTGCTCCTCGGCCGCCCGGAGTTCGAGTGCGGCGGCCCGCTCCGGGGTGCCGAAGAACCGGGCGCTCCACGACAGCGCGTAGTGCCGACCGAGGAGTTCGCCGATGGAGCTGTCGGCCGCCGCGATCTCACGGATGACCGCGCAGGCGGTCCGCAGGTCGGTGCCCCAGGGGGAGCCGGGCGGCATCAGCAGGGCCGGCAGGCCGGCTTCGCGCACCCGTTGGATCTCGTCGAAGGGCGGCTTGCCCGCGCGGTCGCGCAGGAGTGCGTCGACGGCGAGATCGTCCGCCACCTCACGGGCGACCAGCGGCCATATCCCGTCCTCCGAAGCGCCGTTGGCCTGCGGGGCGGCGGGACACGCTGCGGACCTCTTCGACATGACGCCGTTCACCGTCCCCTCTCCGATCCAGTTTCCCTAGTTTTCCCACTGGATTGATAGGGAATAGGATGCGTCCGGACTCCCCGCGCAGCAAGGGCCGTTCAAGGGGTGGACAGCAGCGTCTTGCAGTCCGGACAGGCGGGTAGTCCGCGGGGCGTTTCCAGTGGGCGAGGCGCCGCTCGGGGGCCCGGGAGGCGGTGGGCCTCCTAGGGGTTCGTCCAGGAGTCGGGGTCCTCGGCCAGCGCCGAGACCGGGTCGGGCAGTTCGGCCGAGGCGACGTCGGCCAGGGACACCCCGTCCAGGATCTGGCGGACGTTGGCGCGCAGAGCGATCCACAGCGGCAGCAGCGACTCGGCCGGGCCGGAGTAGGACAACTCCGGCGGGCGGACCCCGCGTACGGAGACCAGTGGTCCGTCCACGACGCGGATCACGTCCGCGATGCTGATGGTCTCCGCCGACCTGGCCAGTCGATAGCCCCCGTTGCCGCCGCGCTGGCTGAGGACCAGTCCGCCCCGGCGCATGTCGTTGAGGATGCCTTCGAGGAACTTGTGTGGAATGTCCTGGGCGTCGGCGATGGCCTCCGCCTTGAGCGGCCCCGCGTCCCGGGCGTCAGCGAGTTGCAGCGCGGCGCGCACCGCATAGTCCGCTCTGGCTGAAATCCGCATGCCTGCATTATTCCGCAGCGGCGGTGCGGGCTCTCGCCGCGGCCGCCCCCGGTCGCAGACCCGGCCGCAGCCCCCTTGACGCGGCTCGACGGCGGCTCGACACTCGGGGGCGGGAACCCTAGCGAACGGGTGGGAAATCATGGGGCGTGCAGGGTCGGCCGGTGACCGCGCGGTCCGCGCCATTCGGCCGCTTCCCCCGCTGACCTCGCGCCGGCACATCGATCTCCTGCGCGTCTGCAGCGCGGCCGGTCTGCTGCGCTGAACCGGTCGCGGCCGCGCCGCGCCATCCCTCGTTCCCGCCGCACCCCTCCGCAGCCGGGCCCGCGCCGACGCCGCCGCCCGCCCGCCGCCCGAGGCGCATCCGCCCGTACCTCCACCCGTACCTCCGCCGGTCCGCGCGCCGCACCCCGTCGTACGTCCGCGCACCGGCCCCGGATCCCAGGGAGCCGCATGTCCGCCACGTCTGCCGTGTCCGCCGCAACCCAGAACTCCGCCGCAACCCAGAACTCCGCCATCTCCCCCGACGCCGTACCTCCCCTGCGCGGCAGGATCGGCGACGATGCGCGCAGCGGCCACTACGCCGTGCCGCACCGCTACCGCCTGCACCTGACGCTGTCCTGTCCGCACTGTCTGAGCATCGCCATCACCCACAGCCTGCTGGATCTCGGCGACACCCTCCCGGTGACGCTGCTGCCCGCCGTCCCCGACGCCCCGGACGGCGGATACGCCACGCTGCGCCCGTTGTACGAGGCCAGTTCGCACCAGCACCCCGGGCCCGCCGCGGCACCGGTGCTCAGTGACGGATGGACGGGGCGGATCGTCAGTACGCACGCCCCCGACATCCTGCGGGACCTGGCCGAACGGTTCGGTGCCCAGGGACCCGTGCTGTATCCGTGCGAGGCCCGCAGCGGCATCGAGGCGCTCGGGCGGCTCTGCGCGCAGGACGTCAACGAGGCCGCGCAGCGCGCCGGCAGGGTCGGCGTCGGCAGCCCGGCCTACGGGGTCGCGCTGGCGACCCTGCTGAGGGCGCTGGACTCACTGGATCAGCTGCTGGCCGGGCGGGAGTACGTACTGGGCGGTGAACTCACCGCCGCGGACGTCCAGTTGTGGGTGACGCTGGTACAGCTCGACACCGTGCACCGCTGGCACCTGGACGCCGCGGCGGTGCACCGCATCGCCGACCACCGCCGACTGTGGTCGTATGCGCGCCGGCTGGCCGCCCTGCCCGCCTTCGGCTCCCACCTCGACCTGGACGGCATCGCCCGCCGGCACCATGCGCGTTGCCAGGGGCGGGAGGCCGCCGGTGCGGCGGTGCAGATCCTGGACTGGACGGCGGCGCACACACCCGGGCGGAGCGCGCCCTGCTCCCGCTGACCTGAGACGGGCGGGCCGTCACCCGGTGGCCGGGCCGGGTGCGCGGCACGGACCTGGTGTGGCCGGTGCGGCCGCGGCGTGCGTGACGGTCGGTGACGGCCGCACGCGCCCGCTGGCTACCGTCCGCGGAAATGGCACGATGATGGCTGTTCGATAGAATGGTGCCATGAGGTTGATGTCATGAGCTCGCCGCAGCAGCCGTCGCGGCCGTCCGTCCACCGCGTCGTCGTGCTGGCCCTCGACGGTGTGTACCCGTTCGAGCTGGGCATAGCGAACCGCGTCTTCGGCGAGGCGAAGCACCTGTACGAGGTGGTCACCTGCACCGTCGACGGCCTCCCGGTGCGGACCGGTGCGGACTTCTCGGTCACCCCCGACCCCGGCCCCGAGGCCCTGGAGGCCGCCGACACGGTGGTCGTCCCGCCCTACGACCACAGCCTGCTCTCGGACCGGCTCACACCGGCCATGGCCGCCGCCATGGCCCGTATCCGCCCCGGTGCCCGGCTGGTGTCGATCTGTACGGGCGCGTTCCTGTTCGGGGCGGCCGGCCTGCTCGACGGACGGACCGCCACCACCCACTGGCTCCTCGCGGACACCTTCCGCCGGCTGTTCCCGCGCGTCACCCTCGACCCCGACGTGCTGTTCATCGACGACGGGGACATCCTCACCTCGGCCGGAGCCGTCTCGGGGGTGGACCTCTGCCTCCACCTCGTCCGCAAGGACCACGGCAGTGAGGTCGCCAACCACATCGCGCGCCGCTGCGTCATACCGCCCTGGCGGGACGGCGGTCAGGCCCAGTACATCGAACAGCCGGTGCCCGAGCCGGGCACGGCGGGGACCGCCGCCACTCGTGAGTGGGCCCTGGAGCGCCTCGACCAGCCCCTCACCCTCGCCGACCTCGCGGCGCACGCCGAGATGAGCCCCCGTACCTTCGCGCGCCGCTTCACCGAGGAGGCCGGCACCAGCCCGGGCCGCTGGGTGATCCAGCAGCGCGTCCATCAGGCCCGCCGGCTGCTGGAGACCACCGACCTGTCCGTCGAGCGGATCGCCCACGAAGTCGGCTTCGGGGGAGCCATCTCGCTCCGTCAGCATCTGCACTCGGTGATCGGCGTCTCCCCGCTGGCCTATCGACGGGCGTTCCAGGCGACGAGTGACGCATGACCGGTGGCGCAAAAAAGACCGGTGACGCATGAGCGGCAGACGGGCGGCCCGGCGCGAGCGTGGCACGATCCCATCGAATGCTGTCCATCTTGCCATTGTCGCGCGACGCGGGCGGGGCCAGTCTGGGGATATGACCGACTCGACGGCGCACCGCGCCACATCTCCCACCATGCGTGCCATCAGCCAGAACGCCCACGGCGGCCCCGAGGTCCTCACCGAGGTCGACCTCCCGCGCCCCACACCCGGCATCGGCGAGATCCTCGTCGCCGTCCACGCGGCCGGCGTCAACCCGACCGACTGGAAGCACCGCGCGGGCGCCCTGTCCGTGGGGCCGCCGCCGTTCGTCCTCGGCTGGGAGGTCTCCGGCGTCGTCGAGGCCGTCGGCCTCGGTGTCACCCTCTTCAAGCCGGGTGACGAGGTCTTCGGGATGCTGCCCTACCCCTCCGGTGTCGGCGCGTACGCCGAGTACGCCACCGGCCCCGCGCGAGCCTTCGTCCGCAAGCCGTCCGCCCTCGGCCACATCGAGGCGGGCGCCATCCCGCTCGCCGCCCTCACGGCCCATCAGGCGCTGGTCGACACCGCGGACATCCGGCCCGGGCAGCGGGTGCTGATCCACGCGGCCGCCGGCGGCGTCGGCCACCTCGCCGTACAGATCGCCAAGGCCCGGGGCGCCCATGTCATCGGAACGGCCAGCGCCGCCAAGCACGACCTGCTGCGGGAGCTGGGCGCGGACGAGCTCATCGACTACCGGACCACCGACTTCGCCGACGTCGTCAGCGAGGTCGACATCGTCCTGGACACCCTCGGCGGCGACATCCGCACCCGCTCCCTCGACGTGCTGCGCCCGGGCGGCATCGTCGTCTCGATCGTGCCCCCCGTCACGGAGGAAGAGACCAAGAAGGCGGCCGAGTTGGGCGTCCGGTTGGAGACGATGATCGTCGAGGCCGACCAGGCCGGCATGCGGGCGGTCGCCGACCTCGTCGAAGCCGGAAAGCTGCGCGCCCACGTCGACGCGGCACTGCCGCTCACGGAAGCCGCCAAGGCGCATGCGCTGGGCGAGACGAACCGCACCACCGGCAAGCTCGTCCTCACCGTGCGGTGATCCCCCGCCGCACCGGTTGACGCTCCGTGGAGCCGGCCGGCCGCCCTCGCGACACCAGGTGGAGATCACGACATTCGCGTGGTGCGTGGTGGTTGTGTGATTGGCCCGGAATGGCCGAATTCCCGGTTGGTCGGGCTCCCGGAGCACGTGCAGGATTCAGCTGCGGAAGCGGCCGCGATCCGGTGCGCGGCCGTGTCATCGACAGGGGGAATGTTCCATGCGTCAGGTCCGTGGCACGATCAGGAAGACGGTGGCGGCGGCCGCCGCGCTCGCCGGCGGAGCGCTGTTGACGCTCGGTGTGAGCGCGGACGCCGCGCACGCGGCCGGCGCGGCGGGGGAGTACCAGGGATGCCCGTCCGGGTATGTGTGCCTCTACCCGAACGCGGGGTGGAACGGCGGCCACCCCACCTACAAGTGGTACACCTACGGCGCCCACAACATCAGCAACCAGTTCGGCGTCAAGAGGCTCTTCAACAACCAGACCGGCGGCGCCATCGCCCGCAACTGCACCGGTTACAACGGCACCGGCTGCCAGGGCATCCAGAGCGCCGGTACGTACGCCGACTACGACTACACGCCGTACAACTCCGTTCTGCTCGCGCGCAACTGACCTCCCGGTCCGCGGCGTCGCCGCCATCCTCGCCCTCCCCCGAGCAGACGGCCGCACTGCGGGTCCTGGTCGCCAGGGCGACCGCGCTCGCGCCCCTCGGTCTACCGCTGGTCGAGGAACGTCGCGACGGCCTGGACGAACCGCTGCGGGTCGTCCAGCCAGGGGTAGTGGCCGGCTCCCGGCTGGACGGCCAGCTCAGCCCGGGGCAGCAGCCGCGCGATGTCGGCGGCGACGCGGGGGAGCGGGCCGCTGTCCAGTTCACCCGCGAGGACCAGGACCCGCGCGTCCCACCCGGCGAGGGCGGCCCGCGCCGCGGCCGGTTCGAACGCGCCGGCGGCCGCGTACCGCTCCCCGGCCTCGTCGTTGCACTGGGCCACCTCGGATGCCGCGTGCGCCTGCGCGGCCGCGTCCCAACGGCCGTAGAAGAACGGGGCGACGGCGTCCCAGTCGGCGTCGCTCGTGGAGCCGGCCCAGATGGCCTCGTACGCGGCGTGGGCGGCCGGGAACCAGGGCTCCGGGGCGCGCCGGGCGGCCGCCTCGCGCCGGTGCTCCTCGGTGAAGTCGACGCCGAGGGCGCGAGCACGGGCGGTGATCAGGGTGAGGGTGCGGACGCGCTCCGGATGCCGGGCCGCGTACAGCAGGGCCAGATCGCCGCCCGCGGAGTGCGTGAGGAGGTCGATCCGGTCCAGGCCGAGGTGCTCGCGGAGGGCCTCGACATCGGCGACCTGCCGGTCACAGCGGTACGTGGCCGGGTCGAGGGGGCGGCCGGAGTCACCGGTGCCGCGCAGATCGAGCAGGACCAGCCGGCGCCGCTCGGACAGTCCGCCGAGATCGCCGAGGTAGGCGGAGGCGCGCATCGGGCCACCGGGCAGGCAGAGCAGCGGCTCGCCCTCACCCACCTCGTGGTAGGCGAGTTCGGTGCCGTCGACAGCGGTGAGCGTGGGCATGGCGCCATCCTCATCGCCGTACCACGCCCCGACAAGCGATTTGGTGCGCACGGTCCGCCAGGACCGACCCGGCCCCTTCCGTCACCCCAACGCAGGAACTCCAGACAAATGCGGAGGTCGCACACGAGTCCGGCACGGTGCCCTGTTTACCATCACCGGCATCCCCGGGATACGCAGCCGGGCACCTCGCCATGAACAAGGTCTTTCCGTCAGGAGGCGGCATGAGTGCGGAATCGGGTTCGGCGCAGACACTCGTCATCCAGCCGACCGGGGGCACGGGGCAGCACGCCGGCCGCCGTGACACCTTCGCCCAGCCGCTGACGGCCCGGCTCGTCGACAGCGGCTCCCGCCGTCCGGTGTCCGACGCCGAGGTGACGTTCGCCTGGGTGTCCACCAGCGAGCAGGCCCTCTTCGAAGGGGAGCGACAGACCATCACGGTACGGACGGACGACGACGGCTATGCGCGGACGTCGCCGCTCGTGGCCGGCGATTCCGACGGCGTCGCGGTCTTCATCGTCACCGCCGCCGGTGCGGCCCCCGAGCAGGTCGAGGTCACGGTCGACCTGTGACGCCCTCCCCGCCGGCCCGGGGCACGGACCGGCGGGGCGTGGCGGCCGATGTGGGCTCAGCGCCGTTTGACGACGCGCTGGATGTTGTTCTTGCTCCCCTGCGCGGCACCCGCGACCGAATTGCTGCTGGTGGTGGACCCGTTGGTGCTGGTGACGTTGCCGCTGTCGTTCGGATTTCCGTGGTTGTGGAAGTTTCCGCCGTGCAGGGAGTTTCCGCTGTGCACGGGTCCGTTCAGACAGGCGCGGGAGTCCCTGGACGCGGGTGCGTGGTAGTTGATGTTGCCGAACCGGTTGTTGCACGCCACGCCCTGAGGCGCACCCGTAAGGGAGACGAGGTCGGCGCCCACCGCGGCGTCCAGCAGATCCGGAATGGGCTGGGCCCGGGCGATTCCGGCGCTCAGCAGAACGAGGCCGCAGGCCCCGGCGATACTTCCCGCCCGCACAACGCTTCTCACGATGCTCCTTGCCGTTTCCTCTTGTGATGCCGGAGGTATCGTCCTGCCGCCGGCAGTCCCTGACATCGGCAACCCGCTGGAGTCGAAACGCTCGCCGGCCACAATCAGCCGGGTGGCGCAATGAAGACCCGCCGCCGTCCCGCCGCGCGTTTCGCGCTTTTCACCCCTACGGCCGCCCATACACGCGCGATGGCCCGCCGGGGAGCGGCCATTATGGCGGAGAGGGTTTTCCGCGGCGGGACTTTGTGAGGGTGGAAGGGGCGTAGGTGGCACAGGTCGAGGAGGCCGAGCGGTCGGCACCGGAAAAGGACCGGTCGAGGCCGGGCCGGGTCGTGCTGGGATGGCTCACGACGACCGATCACAAGGTCATCGGCAACCTGTACATGGTCACCGCATTCGGATTCTTCCTCTTCGCCGGAGCGCTGGCCATGCTGATGCGGGCCGAGCTCGCCGAGCCCGGAATCCAGCTGGTCTCCCACGAGCAGTACAACCAGCTTTTCACCATTCATGGCACGGTCATGATGCTGCTCTTCGCCACCCCCATGTTCGCGGGCTTCGCCAACGCGGTGATGCCGCTCCAGATCGGTTCGCCGGACGTCGCCTTCCCGCGGCTGAACGCCTTTACGTACTGGCTGTTTCTGCTCGGCGGCCTCATGGTGGTGTCCGGCTTCATCGTTCCCGGTGGGGCCGCGTCGTTCGGCTGGTTCGCCTACGCACCCCTGAACGGCCCGGTGTTCTCGCCCGGACCGGGCGGCGATCTGTGGATCATGGGGCTCGTCGTGGCCGGTCTGAGCACGATCCTGGGCGCGGTGAACTTCATCGCCACGATCGTGTGCCTGCGCGCCCCCGGCATGACGATGTTCCGGATGCCGATCTTCAGCTGGAACGTGCTGTTCACCTCCGTTCTGGCTCTGCTGGCGTTCCCGGTGCTGGCGGCCACGCTCCTGGTGCTGGAGGCGGACCGGAAATTCGGCGCGCATGTCTTCGACGCCGCGAACGGGGGCGCGATCCTCTGGCAGCACCTGTTCTGGTTCTTCGGTCACCCGGAGGTCTACATCGTCGCGCTGCCGTTCTTCGGCGTGATCTCCGAAATCATCCCGGTGTTCAGCCGCAAACCGATTTTCGGGTATGTCGGCATGGTCGGTGCCACGATCGCCATCACCATGCTGTCCGCCTCGGTGTGGGCCCATCACATGTTCGCGACCGGGGCCGTGCTGCTGCCGTTCTTCGCCGTACTGTCCTTCCTGATCGCGGTGCCGACCGGTGTGAAGTTCTTCAACTGGATCGGCACCATGTGGCACGGGAGCCTGTCGTTCGAGACCCCGATGCTGTGGAGCATCGGATTCCTCGTCTCCTTTCTTCTCGGTGGGCTCAGCGGTGTCCTGATCGCGTCCCCGCCCCTGGACTTCCAGGTCACCGACAGCTACTTCATCGTGGCGCACCTGCATTACGTGCTGTTCGGCACGGTCGTCTTCGCGATGTTCGGCGGATTCTATTTCTGGTGGCCCAAATGGACCGGGAAGATGCTGAACGAGCGGCTCGGGAAGATCCACTTCTGGACGCTGTTCCTCGGCTTCCAGAGCACGTTCCTGGTGCAGCACTGGCTGGGCGAGATGGGGATGCCCCGCCGATACGCGGACTACCTGGCCGCCGACGGCTTCACCGTCTTGAACTCGGTCTCCTCGGCCGGCTCCTTCCTGCTCGGCGCCTCCACACTGCCGTTCCTGTACAACGTCTGGCACACCGCCCGTTACGCCCCGCAGGTGCGTATGGACGACCCCTGGGGCTTCGGCAGATCGCTGGAGTGGGCGACCTCCTGCCCGCCGCCCCGTCACAACTTCCATACGATGCCGCGCGTCCGCTCCGATTCGCCGGCCTTCGATCTGCACCATCCGGAAGTCGGCGAACGCATGCCCATGTCCGCTGCCGGTTCCCGGTCGTCGACCGACCAGGAATCCCCCCGTCCCCCCGACACCCCTGCCGAGTGATCGACGATGAAGATGGAAACGTGTCTCTTCGGCGGCGTCACACTGTTCTTCGCCGTGACGGCGATCGGCTATACCTGGTGGTCGGACGCCGAACCGGCCGGCTCGACCGCGCTGACCGTGTCCTTCCTCATGAGCGCCCTGGTGTTCCTCTTCCTCTACGTGCAGCAGCGCAAGCACGGCTCCCGCCCCGAAGACCACAAGGGCGCCGAGATCAAGCAGCGGTCCGGGCCGGTGGACTTCTTCCCGCCGCGCAGCATCTGCCCCTTGATGACCGCCGTCGGATACACCGTGGCCGCGCTGGGTGTGATCTACGGGCTGTGGCTGTTCCTCATCGGCCTGGGGCTCCTGGCGGGCGGCGTCTTCGGCTTCATCTACGAATACGGGGACCGCGAGCCCTGATACTCCTTCAGGAACCGTGAACCGGACGCTACGAGCCGTCGGCCTTCGGCCCGCCGGGGACCGCCGCGGCCTGCTGCTCCGGTTGCGGTTCGGACGGCAGGGCGACCTGGTCGCGGTAGTACCAGCGGCTCAGTGCGAGGCGCAGCCGCTGCCGCCGGGGAAGGGTTTCGACGGCCTCTTCGGGGGGCGCCTCCAGGACCCGCGACGCCGGCCGCGCGAGGAGCGTGTGGCGCTGCGCGGCGGGCAGCGGCCGGTGCTCCTCGTAGAGGCCGCCGTACACGGACTGGTGGACCTGCCCGGTCTCCTCGCCCTCGGCCAGCCGCTCCCGGTCGCGGTGCTGCAGTGCCAGGCACAGCCACTTGGTCACCAGGAATCCGAGCACGGGAACGATCACCACCGCGGCGCGCAGCACCCAGGTCAGGGTGTTGATCGACAGGCCGAAGACGAAGGCGACGACATCGTTCCCGCCGGCCAGTTGGAGCACCGCGTAGAAGCAGATCGCGGCGACGCCGAAAGCGGTACGGGTGTGCTGCTCGCGCGGGCGGTCGCACACATGCCGTTCACCGCGGTCGGCGGTCACCCACCTCTCGAAGAAGGGGTAGGCGTACAGCACGCCGAAGAGCACTCCGGGAAGCGCCACCGCGGGGATGAAGACGTTCCACATGATGGTGTGGCCCCAGAGGTCGGTCTCCCAAGGAGGCATCAACCGCAGCGCACCTTCCAGGAATCCCACGTACCAGTCGGGTTGCGCGTTGGTGGACACCTGGTCCGCCTGGAAGGGGCCGTAGTCCCACACCGGGTTGATCTGACCGACCGCCCCGAGGACGGCGAAGACCGCCGACAAGATGAGCAGGAGCCCGGTGGACTTCGTGAGCCACTGCGGGAACATGGGCTGGCCGAGCACGTTCCTGTTGGTTCTCCCCGGGCCGCGCCACTGTGTGTGTTTGAGATACACCACCAGAATGAGGTGCACCGTGACGAGCCCGATGAGAAGGCCGGGTACCAGCAGAATGTGAAGGGCGTACAGACGCGGAATGATGTCGTTCCCGGGGAACTCGCCGCCGAAGGAGAAGAAGGAGAGGTAGGTCCCCACGACGGGAATGGAGCCGATGATGGTGTCGGCGGTGCGCAGACCGGTACCGGACAGCAGATCGTCCGGCAGGGAATATCCGCAGAACCCCTCCAGCAGGGCCAGCAGAAAGAGCGTCACCCCGATCAGCCAGTTGCCCTCGCGCGGCCGGCGGAAGGCGCCGGTGAAGAAGATCCGCAGCATGTGCACGCCGATGCTGGCCAGGAACGTGAGGGCCGCCCAGTGGTGCACCTGGCGGATGAGCAGCCCGCCGCGCACATCGAAGCTGATGTGGAGGGTGGAGGCGTACGCCCGGGTCATCCGCGTGCCGTGCAAGGGGGTGTAGGAGCCGTGGTAGGTGATCTCGGCCATGTCCGGGTCGAAGAAGAACGCCAGGAACACGCCGGTGAGCACCAGCACCAAAAGGCTGTAGAGCGCCAGCTCGCCGAGCAGAAAGGCCCAGTGGTCCGGAAAAGCCTTGCGCAGGAGTTTGCCCGCCGATGCCGCCGGCAGCCGCGCGTCGAGGCGGTGGAAACTTTGTTCAGCGGCGCCTTGAAGTCTGCGCCCGAGCCGTTCCGTGCGCTTCCGGAAAACCATGCACCGCGCTCCTCACGCGTCGACCGGCCGCTACCCGGTTGCTTCAACCGGATGGTGCTATGGACACCCCCTGGTGCGTAATGTACTGAGAATCGCACCGGGAACACGGCAGGACCGACCGCCAGTCGTCGGCAGGAGTTTTCCGGTGGTGAAGTCGGCGGTCCGGTGCGGAATTCGGCGGGCCGCCGCGGAATTCGGCTATCCCCCCGCGCCGCGCGGCGGTTCCCAGACCGAGCAGTCGTGGGCGAAGAGCACACGGCGCGGGTCGAATGCGGTGAGCCGGTCCAGCCACGGCCGGTAGGGGGGAAGGGGCTGCTCGTCGCCCGCCCGTGCGGCGTGGCGGGCCAGATGGTCGGCGGCGAACCCGGACGCGAAGTCGTGGGCCTGCCCGGCGAGGACCACGGAACCGTCGTTCTGACGGACCACCAGTGACTGGTGCCCCTCCGTGTGCCCGGGCGTGGGGATGATCCAGACCCCGGGCAGGATCTCGGCCTCACCGGCGATCTCCTCGTACGTCGCGCCGCGGAAGTCGACGAGCGCGTCGATGGTGTGACCGCCCCGGCGGGCGGCGGCCAGCTCCGCCTCCTGCACCAGGATGGGCACACCGCCCAGCAGGGGGTTGCCTCCGCAGTGGTCGAAGTGCAGATGGCAGTTCACGACCAGGGAGACCTCCGCGAGGTCGACGCCGGCGGCCGAGAGGGCGTCCGGCAGGGGGCGGCGCCGGGGCCGGTAGTGCGCGTCGGCCTCGGGGGATCCGCTGCCGATGCCGGTGTCGAAGAGGATCAGCCCCTGGTCGTGCCGTACGAGGTAGCCGAGCACGGGCTCGACCCGTGGGTGCGGGCCGCCGGTCTCCGATGCCGGTCGGATGAAGTACCCCAGATCGAGTCGGCGTACTGGCGTGTTCTTCCCCATCGGTGCGTTCCTCCGCCTCAGGTCGTCGGTCTTCCTCGGGGCGCTCCTCCCTCTCGTCATCCTGGCAGGAGCGTGGGACGCCGTCCGCCCCGTACGCCGGCAGCGGACGGGGCGGGGGAGGGGGCGGGAAGGGACGGGCGGCCGCCGGTGGTGCTCAGCCGAGCCCGGGGATCTGGGAGACCAGCAGGTCGATGAGTTTGATGCCGACGAACGGGGCGATCAGGCCGCCGAGTCCGTAGCGGGTGAGGTTGCGGCGCAGCAGGTCGTGGGCGGAGGCGGGGGTGTAGCGGACGCCGCGCAGGGCGAGGGGGATCAGGGCGATGATGATGAGTGCGTTGAAGATGATCGCGGAGGTGATGGCGGAGGTCGGGCTGTGCAGACCCATGATGTTCAGGGCCGACAGGCCCGGGTAGGCGCCGGCGAACATCGCGGGGATGATCGCGAAGTACTTGGCGACGTCGTTGGTGATCGAGAAGGTGGTCAGCGCGCCCCGGGTGATCAGGAGCTGCTTGCCGATCTCGACGATCTCGATGAGCTTGGTCGGGTTGGAGTCCAGGTCCACCATGTTCCCGGCCTCCTTGGCGGCCGAGGTCCCGGTGTTCATGGCCACACCGACGTCCGCCTGGGCCAGCGCGGGGGCGTCGTTGGTGCCGTCGCCGGTCATCGCGACCAGCTTGCCGCCCTCCTGCTCCTGGGCGATCAGGGCGAGCTTGTCCTCGGGGGTGGCCTCGGCGAGGTAGTCGTCGACGCCCGCCTCCTGGGCGATGGCCCTGGCCGTCAGCGGGTTGTCACCCGTGATCATGACCGTCCTGATGCCCATCCGGCGCAGCTCGGCGAAGCGTTCGCGGATGCCGTCCTTGACGATGTCCTTGAGGTGGACGACGCCGAGGACCCGCGCCCCGTACTGGTCGTGCACCGCGACCAGCAGGGGAGTGCCGCCGGACGCCGCGATCGCGTCGGTGAACATCCGGGCCTCGGCGGGCACTTGGCCGCCGAGACCGGTCACCCACGCGACGACCTGGGCCGTCGCGCCCTTGCGGACCCGGCAACCGGACCCGTCCGCCCAGCGCAGATCGACGCCGCTCATCCGGGTCTGCGCGCTGAAGTCGACGTACTCGGCGTGCTGCAGCTCCCCTTCGGAAGGCGCCCGCAGCTCGTACCTGTCCTTGGCGAGGACGACGACGGAGCGGCCCTCGGGCGTCTCGTCGGCGAGGGAGGAGAGCTGGGCCGCGTCCGCGAGCCGGAGTTCGTCGACGCCGGGCAGCGGGACGAAGGCGACCGCCTCGCGGTTGCCGAGGGTGATGGTGCCGGTCTTGTCGAGCAGGAGGGTGTTGATGTCGCCTGCGGCCTCGACCGCGCGGCCCGACATGGCCAGCACGTTGCGCTGGACGAGCCGGTCCATACCGGCGATGCCGATCGCGGAGAGCAGCGCGCCGATCGTCGTCGGGATCAGGGTGACGAGCAGCGCGACGAGCACCGCGGTCTGCTGGGCGGCGCCGGCGTAGGAGGCCATCGGCTGCACCGTGACGACGACGAGGACGAAGACGATGGTGAGCGCGGCGAGCAGGATGTGCAGCGCGATCTCGTTCGGGGTGCGCTGCCGGGTCGCGCCCTCGACCAGGCCGATCATCCGGTCCAGGAAGGAGTGCCCGGGGCGGGAGGTGACACGGACGACCAGCCGGTCGGACAGGACGGTGGTGCCGCCGGTGACGCCGGAGCGGTCGCCTCCGGACTCGCGGATGACGGGTGCCGATTCGCCGGTGACCGCCGATTCGTCGACCGCGGCCACGCCGTCGACCACCTCGCCGTCCGCCGGGATCACCTCACCCGCCTCGACCAGCACGAAGTCGAACGGCTGCAGATCGGTGGCGGCGACCGGTTCGGTCACGGCGCCCCGCAGGTCGATGCCGACCCGCCAGTTGTCCCGCAGCCGCCGGGCGGAGATGTCCGTACGCGCCTTGCGCAGCGACGCGGCCTGGGCCCGGCCCCGGCCCTCGGCGACCGCCTCCGCCAGGTTGGCGAAGACGACGGTCAGCCAGAGCCAGCCGCTGATGACCCAGGTGAAGACGGACGGGTTGCTCAGCGCCGAGAGCGTGGTCAGGCCGGAACCGCAGGCCACGACGAACAGTACGGGGTTGGTGGCCAGCGCCCGAGGGTGCATCTTGCGCAGCGCCTCGGGCAGGGACGTCAGCAGCACCTTGGGGTCGAGGAGCCCGCCCGGCTCCCGTCGTCGCCGCCGGCGGCCGCCCTGCGCCGGGGCGCCTTGCGGGGGGTGGGAGCCCGTCCCGGTGGCCGAGGACGTCGGCGTGGTCGGGGCGTGGGGTGGGGCGGGAACCATGGGAAGACTTTCTGGGAGCGCGGCCTGGGGCGGGCGGCCGGACGGCCTGGGGACGGTGGCCGAGGACGGCGGGCCGGTGGGCGGAGCGTGGCCGCTTCGCGCATCCGTCAGCCGGGACCGAACCTACGGTGACGCGGGGCGCCACAAGCCCTGCCCCGTAGGGAATTTGCGGCTCTCTTACGGCCCGGTCCGGAAATCCGGCCCGGCCATACGCGCCCTTGACGCCCGGCCGCCGTCCCGGCCCGTCCTGCGCATGTGCTGCCAGGGGGTTCGCCACGCGGAGGGGCGGCGTGCGGTGCTCAGCCGTTCTCCACTTCACGCGCGGTATCGTCGAGTCGACCGCTGACCCTGTGGGGTACCGTCAGCACGCCGTCCGGCCGGGCGCGGCCCCTGTGAGGAGGCCCCGTGGCGGAACTGCGCCGACTGGTCGTCCTGCGACATGCCAAGTCCGCCTGGCCGCCGGACGTGGCAGACCACGAGCGGCCGCTCGGCAAGCGCGGACGGCGCGACGCCCCCGCCGCGGGCCGCTGGCTGCGGGCCGCCGACTGCGTCCCGGACCTGGTCGTCTGCTCCACGGCCGAACGGACCCGGCAGACCTGGGAACTGGCCGCCGCGCAGCTCCACACACCGCCCCCGGTCCGGCACGACCCCCGGCTCTACGGCGCGGAGGCCGCCGAGCTGCTCGCCGTCGTCCGCGAAACCCCGGACAGCGTGCGCACCTTGCTGCTGGTCGGCCACAGTCCCGCGGTCCAGGACCTGGTCCTGCTGCTCGCCGCGGAGGCGCTCGGTGACGCCCTCGAACGAACCCGGGAGAAGTTCCCGACCTGCGCGATCGCGGTGCTCACCCAGCAGGGCGCCTGGCCGGCGGCCGCACCGCGAACGGCGCTGCTCACCGACGTGGCGGTGGCGCGCGGTTCGCGCTGATACAGCGGTGTCCCCGGCGCGCTACGGGGCCGGTCGGCCCGCATCGCCCCAACTCGGCCTCGCGTACCCGGCGTCGGGCTCCCGGGCGCTCGGCCGTCCCCCTGCCCGCGACGGCCGACCGCCGCCGATCAGGCCACCGTCCCGTCGTCCCGCCGGCGCACGATCTCGGCGATCCAGACGGGCGCGAACGGTGACGTGCAGCCCGGGGAGGTCGGGTAGTCCTTGAGCACCTCCAGGCGCTCACCGATGTCGATCGCACGGGCGCGGTACTCGGCGTGCTCGATCCCGATCTGTGCCAGGCAGTGGTTCATCGCCCACTGCAGGCGGTCCGGGGCGTCCTTCATCTCCGCCTCGATGACGTCCAGCAGTCCTGCGAGGTCGAGGCCCTCGGGCTTCTTCGCCACGCGTTCGGCGGTCAGCGCCCAGCCGGCGCCCGCGACCACCGGATCCGGATCGGCGGACCAGGAAAGGCGCAGCTCTTCGGCGTGCGGGTGCTTCTTCACCACGTAGTTCACGAGCCAGTCGTGGACCTTGGGAGTGCGTGCCTGGCGCAGCATGGCGTCCAACTCGTCGCGCCCGAACGCCTTCGGGCGGCAGATCAGGATCGCCAGCGGCCTCGCCGCGCTGTCGTCCGTGGCCCAGAGCCGTCGCGCGAGTTCCGCCTGCGTCTTCAGCCGCTTCGCGAGCGCGCGCAGCCTGCCGAGGTTCACACCGTGATCGTCACCGTGCTTCTCGTTGACCTTGCGTGTCCTGGGGTCGTCGAGCGCGGCCAGCTCGGCCATCACCTCGGCGACCGTCGTCCCGGTCCGTGCCGTCTCGGCCACCTCGGCCTCCCGTCCTCACGTGCGAGAGGCAGCCTATGACGGAAGCCGGCCTCCCGCCGTGTGCGCCGGTTCGGCGTCCCTGACCGCTTCGGACGGCTTCTCAGAGGCGCACGGCGACAAGGGCGATGTCGTCGCGGGCGCCGGCGCTGACGCCGAGGCGGGCCAGCAGCGCGTCGGCGAGGCGCTCCGGGCTGAGCCGGCTGCAGGGGGCGAGGGCGTCGGTGAGGCGGGCCAGGCTGGCGTCGATGTCCTCGTCGCGGCGTTCGATGAGCCCGTCGGTGTAGAGGACGAGGGAGTCGCCGGGGGTGTAGGGCACCTGTGCCTGGGGGCGGAGCACGTGTTCGGGGCGGGCGCCCAGAGGCGGGTCGGTGGCCCCGTCGAGGATGTCGTGGGTGCCGTCGGGGTGCAGCAGGACGGGCGGCGGGTGACCGGCGCTGCTGTAGACGATCCGGTGGTCGGCGGTGTCGACCAGTGCCTGGACCGCGGTCGTGGCCAGGGCGCCCTCGATGGAGCGGGCGTACAGGCCCAGCACCGTCAGTGCCCGGGCGGGGTCGTGCACGGAGCGCGCGGCGGCGCTGAGGGCGCTGCGGAGCATGCCCATGACGGCGGCGGCCTCCAGGCCGTGCCCGACGACATCGCCGACCGCGACGGCGAACCCGTTCTCGGGGAGGTCGATGATGTCGTACCAGTCGCCGCAGACGTTCAGTGAGCCGATGGCGGGGAGGTAGCGCACCGCGATGTCGTGGTGCCGGGCGAGGTCCGGGGAGTGGAGCATGGCCTCCTGCAGGGTGAGGGCGACCTGGCGTTCGCGGGCGTGTGCCCGGCGGAGTTCCTCGTTGAGCCGTTGCAGCTCACGCGCCCGGACGTACAGCTCGGCCTCCATCGCCTCCTCGCGTTCGCTCAGCCGCCCGCCGGGCAGCTGCCGGGCCCGGCGGGAGTGGACGAACGCGGTCACGTCCTCCACCCGGTGGATGATCCACGCCACCCTGCCGTCCGGCCCCAGGACCGGGGTGTTGATCGTGGACCACCACCGCTCCTCGAACACCCCCGGCCGGTCGCGGACGGAGATGTCGTACCTCTGGACCGCCATGGGGTCCGGCTCCCGGGAGACCAGCACCTGGCGCAGCGAGTCGGTCAGCTCCCGCACGCCCGCGGCCTCGGGGTCGGCGGGGTTGTCCGGGAAGGCGTCGAAGACGTACTGCCCGATCAGCTCGTCCCGGGTGCGGTCGGTCGCCTGGAGGTACGCCCGGTTGACGTCCACGATCACCAGCTCCGGATCGAGGACGAGGCATGCGCTCGGTGTCGCGGCGAACAGCGCCGCGTGATCGAGATCCGGTCTCCTCACGCGCGCCCGCCTGTCTTCCCGCAGCCCACGGACCCGCTCACCCGACCAATCTATGAGCCGCCGGGCACCCGCGCGCGCCGGGACGCGGCCGTGGCCGGCGCCGCCTGGGCCGGTACGACCGGCCGGTCGGGTGCGCCGTGCGACGCCTCAGGGAGAGCCGTCTCCCCAGCCCCGTTCCAGCAGGGTGAACACCTCGTGCAGGGCGCGCCGGGGGTCGTCGTGCCCGCGGACCAGGCGCGGGCTCTCCATGACGAAGTGGGCCAGCGCCGCGGCGCCGACATCGCCTTCGGGGGCGCCCGTCGCCTCGGCGAGGGCGGCGGCCAGGGCGGTCTCGTGCCGCAGCCACATGCGGTCGACGTACTCCTGGAGTGCGGGGGTGGTGTTCACCAGCCGGATGAAGGCGGCCGCGTCCGCGGCGCCGTCGGGGAGGGACAGCCGGGTGCGCGCCACATGGTCGCGCAGGGCGTGCAGGACGGGCCGGCCCGGGGCCCGGTCGCGCACGGCGGCGACCAGGGCGGCCTCGTGGTCCTCGTCCTCGTCGAAGACCAGCGCCTCCTTGCTGGGGAAGTGCTTGAACAGGGTGGTCACCGACACGTCCGCCGCTTCCGCCACGTCCCTGACGCCGACGTTGTCGTAGCCGTGCTCCAGGAAGAGCCGCAGGGCGGCGTCCGCCAGGGCCTGGCGCGTGCGCGCCTTCTTGCGCTCGCGGCGCCCCGTCGTCTCGGTCATGGCGCCCACCCTACCCGCCACGGTTGACCTGCTGCGAAAGTGTATCCGTTACACCTGCGAGTACGGGCCGCAGGCCTCCGGTGACGGCGATATCCCAGCGGTGTCGGACAGCGCCGCATCGCGCCACGGCCGGACCGGTTCACGGCACGGATGCATGGCCGGTTCTCTCGGGTTCCCAGGCGAGAGGGTGCGCTTATCCGTGCGCCCCCTGCGCCCCGTGCGCTCTCCGTGCCACCGGCCGAATTCCCGGATTCATTGCCATGACCGCCGGCGACGATCACAATGCAACGCTGTGATGTCCCCTATTTCCGCTGTTTCCGCTCCTTCTGCTGCACCGCGGACCACCGCGGGAACGGTCGATGCGGACGGCGACGTCTATGTCATCTCGTTCCCCAAGTGCGGCCGGACCTGGCTGCGTGTCCTGATGGCCAAGGCCATTTCCGAGGCCCGTGGACTGCCGATGGAAATCTGCCGCGATCTGGAACTCACGGAATTCAGCGCGGTCGATTCCGCCGTTCCGCGCATCGTCTTCCGGCACGACGACCGGGTCGGCCGGCGGACCCCGGAACAGCTGTCCTGGGACAAGAGCTTCTACCGCGGCCGGAAGGTCGTCCTCCTCCTCCGCGATGTCCGGGACACCGTCGTCTCCTGCTACTTCCAGCGCACCCGCCGGAAGGACGATCCCTACTCCGGTGGCCTCGGCACGTTCCTGACCGAGGCGGAAGGCAGCGTGCGCACCTGCCTGACCTTCTGGAACATCTGGCACGCCCGTCAGGACGTGCCGGCGGCGTTCCTGCTCACCTCCTACGAGCGGCTGGCCGCCGACACCGCCGGAGAGCTCGCCCGCGTACTGCGCTTCTGCGGGCTGCCGCCGGCCGGACCGGAGGCGCTGCGCACGGCGGTGGACTTCGGGGACTACCCCTCCGCCCGCGCCATGGAACCCACCGACGCGCCGAGTTCGCCGCGGCCGCGGCCGGCGGTGCCCGGCGACCCGGAGGCCTTCAGGATCCGCCGCGGCGTCGTCGGGGGCTTTCGCGACCACCTCACCCGCGAGCAGACCGGCCATGTCAACGGTCTGGTGCGTCGCCGTCTGGTCCTGCCGTGGCAGGAGGCCGCCCTGGCGGCGGACCATCGGCGTCCGCCTCGCGTGCGGTGACCGCGGCAGCGCCTTCGCCGCCGTCCCCCGGACGTGCCGTCGACAATGGCCGGTTTCCCGGTGTGAGCGGAGGTGCCGATACGGCTTGGCTGGAGGGGTCCGTGTGCAGGCCGCATGAGGGGGACGGGTGTACGACTACATCATCGTGGGTGCCGGCTCGGCCGGGTGCGTGCTGGCTTCCCGGCTCACCGAGGACCCGGACGTCCGGGTGCTGCTCGTCGAGGCCGGGCCGGCGGACGACGCGCCGGAGATCCATATCCCCGCCGCCTTCAGCAAGTTGTTCCGCACGAAGTACGACTGGAGCTACCTGGGCGAGCGCGAACCGGGGCTGGGCGGTCGCCGCACGTTCCTGCCCCGGGGCCGGATGCTCGGCGGCTCGTCGTCGATGAACGCGATGATCTACATCCGCGGCCACCGGCACGACTACGACGGCTGGGCCGCCGCCGGCGCCGAGGAGTGGAGCTGGGACGACGTCCTGCCGTACTTCCTGCGCGCCGAGGACTTCCAGGGGCGCAGATCGCCCTGGCACGGCACCGGGGGACCGCTCACGGTCAGCGAGGGCCGCTCCCGGCATCCCCTGATGGCCGCCTACGTGGCGGCCGCGCAGGAGGCCGGCCACCCGTACACCGCCGACTTCAACGGCCCCGAACAGGACGGCGTCGGCTACTACCACCTCACCCAGCGCGAGGGCATGCGCTGCAGCACCGCGGACGCCTATCTGCGCCCCGCTCTGACCCGGCCCAACCTGGAGGTGCTCACCGACGCCACCTGCACGCGCGTGCTGTTCGACGGCGACCGCGCGAGCGGCGTCGAGCTGGACCGCGGCGGCGAGCTGCGGCAGCTGCGCGCCGCACGCGAGGTGGTGCTCTGCGCCGGTGCGTACAACTCCCCGCAGCTGCTCATGCTGTCCGGCATCGGCGTGGCCGACGAGCTGGCGGCGCACGGCATCACCCCCCGGGTGGACCTCCCGGTGGGGGAGAACCTGCAGGACCACCCGCACGTCGGGCTGTTGTACCTGACCGACACCGAGACCCTGCTGACCGCCGCGTCACCGGACAACGCCCGCCTCCTGGAGGCCGAGCGCCGCGGCCCGCTCACCTCCAACGTCGGCGAGGCCGGGGGATTCCACCGGACCCGCGAGGATCTCGACGCCCCCGACATCCAGGTGCACGCCACCCCGGTGATGTTCCACGACGAGGGCCTCGGCCCGGTCTTCGACCACGCCTTCATGTGCGGCGCGGCCCTGCTGACCCCCACCAGCCGGGGCAAGGTCTCGCTGCGCTCGGCGCTGCCCAGCGCCCAACCGCGCGTGCTGCACAACTATCTGGCCACCGAGGACGATCGCGCGACGGTCGTACGGGCCGTGCGGTTGCTGCTGGACATCGCCGATCAGCCGAGTCTGCGCAAGCACCGCAGGGCCGACTTCCGGGTCCCCGAGTCGCCGACCGACGAGGGGTTGCTGGACTTCGCGCGGCGGGAGTTGCAGACCCTGTACCACCCGGCGGGCACCTGCGCCATCGGCCCGGTGGTCGACGGCCGGCTCAGGGTGCACGGTGTGCGCGGGCTGCGGGTGGTGGACGCCTCCGTGATGCCCACCGTCGTACGGGGCAACACCAACGCCCCCACCATCATGATCGCCGAGAAGGCGGCGGACATGATGCGCGACCTTCCGGCGCCGGCCTGACCCTGCCGGCGCGAAGACGGCCCGCTCGGTGGTGCGACCAAGACGCACTCGCCGTCGGAATCCACCGCGCGGGGCCGGAAATACGGGCGCCGCGACTGGGCCGGCCATGCCCCCGTCGAGGCTTCTCCGTGTGTACAAGCCGCCTCGGAGTGGCCCGTTCCCGGCCAGTCGGACCAATCCGAACAAGGCCTGCGTAGTAAGCAGTTCAATTAGTCGCGCTATCGCCCGAGGTCGTGAGTTACTTCACAGTACAAAACCCTCTGTCAGGGCCCGTTAATGGGTTCGCGGGGCTGCCCTTTCCTATTCTCATTCGCGGTATCTGGTTACACTCACGCTCCATGCGAACCGCTACCCCCCACAGCATTCGCCCCGGTAAACAGCGCAATCGTCCGGTATTTGTCGACACGTCAGGCAGGCGTCGACGCCTCCTGGGACACGCAGCGCTGACCGCAGGGTGGATGTGCACCGGATATCTCGTGCTCCTCGCCGTCGTGTTCGGCGGACTCCAGCAACCGGACGCCAAACCGGCGCCGGGAAAGGCCGGACCGCTACCAGGGCACACCGCCGGCCAGGAGCCCGGCGTCCCGGACGACGCCCGTCCTTCGGCGCCCGCCCACACCTCCGGGCCGGCGGTACCCGTCGGCCACCATGCAACCCGGGCCCCCGTCGAGACCAGACCCGCCCCGTGAGAAACGCCGGACCGGCGCGCGCCACCCACTGGGTGTGAAGCCCGGCCGGTCCACCCCGAGGCGTGTCCGTCCGCGCCCCCCATCCGTGCTCGCCGCCCCGGCGAGCCGGCGCGGACGCACGCCTCGCACGTGGCATGTCTCCTCGACGGAAAGGGCCCATTGTGGCGTTGTCAGGGCAGGCGCGGCACGCGCTGCGCCACTCCCCACGCTGGCACTGGTTACTACTGGTGCTGATCCTCCCCATAGTCGCTACGTCACTGCTCTTCGAAGGCTGGACCACCCACGAGGTCGACGGTGCCCGCACCAGGCGCGCGTGCACCCGCCCCATACCGAAGTCCGCGGACAACGGAGCCCCCGTCCTGCGCGTCACCGGCACCGCCGCCGAGACCGCGCAGATGGCGCACCGGACCGCCGCGCTCACCTTCGACGGCGGACCCGACCCGGTGTGGACACCGCGACTGCTCGACCTGCTGCGCGCCCAGCACGCGCACGCGACCTTCTTCCTCTACGGAACCCAGGCGGCCCGCCACCCGGAACTGGTGCGGCGCATCCGCGACGAGGGCCACGAGATCGGGTCGTACACCTACACCGGCGGCGACTTGGGCAGTGCCTCGCGGCTCCGCTCCCAACTGGAGCTCTCGCTCACCCAGACCGCGCTGGCGGGAGCCGCGGACGTCAACACCCGGCTGCTGCGGCTGCCGCACACCACCACCGCCGACACCATGTGCGGCGCGGAGTGGACGGCCGCACGGCGCGCCTCGGACCAGGGGTACCTCCTGGTCGCCGCCACGCACCGGTCCCGCAAGCCACCGCAGGGCGTGGTGCGGCAGTTCAGCCACACCGCCCTGGGGTACCAGGAGGCCGAGCAGCTGCTGGCCGACCCGGACGTGGGACGGTTCACCACCGTCACGCGCGGGCTCGGCCGGCCCTCGCTCACCACTCCGGCCTCCCTGCCCGAGCGGGTGCAGGGAGAGGCGCTGATCTGGATCCAGTCCATCGGGCACACCTTCGCGCGCTCGATGACCTGGGCGCTGGGGATCGCCGGCGGGCTGGGAGTGCTGCGGCTGCTGCTGCTCGCCTTCCTCGCCCGCGTGCACGTACGGCGCCGACGCCGGCACCGGTCCGGTGCGCCCTGGCTGCGCGAGGTGACCGATCCGGTGACGGTGCTGGTCCCCGCGCACAACGAGGAGGCGGGCATCGAGGCCACGGTGCGCTCGCTCCTGGCGTCCACGCACCGGGACCTGCAGATCATCGTCATCGACGACGGGTCGACGGACCGGACCGCGGAGATCGCCCGGGGCATCGCCGATCCCCGGCTGACGGTGGTGCAGCAGCCCAACTCCGGTAAGCCCGGGGCGCTCAGCACGGGCTTGAGCTACGCGCGTTGCGACATCATCGTCATGATCGACGCGGATACGGTCTTCGAGCCGGACGCCCTCTACCGGCTGATCCAGCCGCTCGCCGACCCGACGATCGGGGCGGTCAGCGGCAACACCAAGGTGGGCAACCGGCGCAGCCTGCTCGGCCGCTGGCAACACCTCGAATACGTCCTCGGGTTCAACCTGGACCGGCGGATGTTCGAGGTGCTCGAATGCATGCCGACCGTGCCCGGTGCCATCGGCGCCTTCCGCCGGGACGCGCTGAGCGCCATCGGCGGCATCAGCGACGACACCCTCGCCGAGGACACCGACCTCACCATGGCCCTGTGGCGGGTGGGCCGGCGCGTGGTCTACGAGGAGACGGCCATCGCCTGGACCGAAGTGCCCAGCACCTTCAGCCAGTTGTGGCGGCAGCGCTACCGCTGGTGCTACGGCACCCTGCAGTCGATGTGGAAGCACCGCCACGCCGTGCTGGAAGTCGGCCCGGCCGGGCGCTTCGGCCGTCGCGGGCTGACCTATCTCACCCTGTTCCAGATCGTCCTGCCGCTGTTCGCGCCGGTCGTCGACGTCTTCGCCCTGTACGGGCTGTGCTTCGGCGACACCGCGCAGGCGATCGGGGTCTGGCTCGGCTTCCTCGTCGTCCAGCTGATCACCGCGGCGTACGCGCTGCACCTGGACCGCGAACGGCTCAGCGCGCTGTGGGCGCTACCGCTCCAGCTGTTCTTCTACCGGCAGTTGCTGTACCTCGTGGTCATCCAGTCCGTGGTCACCGCCCTGCTCGGCACCCGGCTGAAGTGGCACCGCATGCACCGTACCGGCACCGCCAACCAGCACCTGCTCTCGGAGCCCGTGCCGCATCTGAGCGGCGTGGTGCCGAAGTGACCGAGGAGAGTGAGAAATGAGCGACTCGCCAGGCCGCAGAGCCGGCAGTGGCACAGCCGACGGCGGCGGCCCGTTGCCCCACGGGCCCGGGCAGCCGCCCCCAAGGCCCCGGTCCCACCGCTCCCGGCGCCGGCGGCCCCTGCTGCGGGTGGCCCTCGCGCTGCTCGTGCTCCTCCTGGCCGTGCCCGCCGGTGCCCTGGCCTGGGCCGGCGGCAAGCTCAACAGCCAGATCGACCTCGGCACACCGGAACCCCGCCGGCACACCGGCAAGGGCACCAACTACCTCCTCGTCGGATCCGACAGCCGCAGCGGCCTGACCGACCGGGAGAAGCGGGATCTGCACACCGGATCGGCCGGCGGCCGTCGCACGGACTCGATGATCCTGCTGCACACCGGCGCGGGCGGCACCACGATGGTGAGCCTGCCACGCGACTCGTGGTTGACCGTCCCGGGCTACACCAGCCCCATGACGGGCAAGCGCCACGCCCCCGCGAAGAACAAGCTCAACGCGGCGTTCGCGCTCGGCGGCCCCAAAATGCTGGTGCGCACCATCGAGCACAACACCGGCCTGACGATCGACCACTACGTGGAGGTCGGCTTCGCGGGCTTCGTGAACCTCGTCGACGCGGTCGGCGGCGTCCCGATGTGCCTGGAGCGGGACCTGAAGGACGACAAGTCCGGCGCCGACCTGCGCAAGGGCTGTCAGACCCTCGACGGCGCCGCGGCGCTCGCCTTCGTCCGCCAGCGCCACCAGGAGGCCCAGGGCGATCTGGGCCGTACCCGCAATCAGCAGAAGTTCCTGTCGGCCCTCGCCCATCGGGCCGGGACGCCGGGGACCGTGCTCAACCCGTTCGCCGTCTTTCCCGCGCTGGACGCGGGGTTGGACACCCTCGCCGTCGACCGGAACACCGGCCTGCTGGACCTCGCCTCGCTGTTCCAGGCCGTCCGCGGCGTGACGGCCGGCCGCGGCAAACAGGTCAACGTCCCCGTGTCCGCCGTCGGCATCCCCACCTCCAAGGGCAGCGCCGTGCTCTGGGACAAGGCACGGGCGGGACGGCTCTTCCACGAGCTCGGCGACGACCGGCCGGTGAGCCTGAGGAACGGGACGACCCGGTGAGGGCGGCGGACCGGCCGGGCACACCGGCCGGTCC
>NZ_JBHYJC010000023.1:0-109560 GCF_042749045.1 Streptomyces sp. NPDC059008
ATCCACGCCCGCCGGCCCGGAACCCCGGCATCCTGCGCTTCTGCTCCGTTCCCCCCGGCCCCCTCCGTCACCGGAGCCCGTCATCGACGTAGCGCAGGCACAGCAAGCGGCGTCACAGCAGCCGCAGGCGCCGGCGGCGTGCCCGCCCGCGACGACCACCCGCCGCACGCGGCTCGCCCAGGGCGCGGTGGTCCTGGTGCCCTCCGGGCTGATGCTGCTCCTGGGGGCGTGGGGCATCCGCCGGCAGGACGCCGTCTGGCGGGACGAGGCGGTCACCTACGACATGGCACACCGCGGCCTGGTCGACCTGTGCCGCACGCTGCAGCACGTCGACGCCGTGCACGGTCTGTACTACGCGCTGATGCACGGCTGGTTCCGCCTCTACGACCCCACCCTCGGCGACGTCCTCGGTGCCGCGGTCGGCCTGCGGCTGCCGTCCGTGGCCGCGATGACCCTCGCCGCGGCGGGCGTCGCCCTGCTGGGGCAGCACCTGGTCGGGCGGCGGGCGGGTCTGTTCGCGGGCCTCACCTTCGCGCTGATCCCGGTCGTGCAGCGGTACGCGCAGGAAGGGCGCTCCTACGCGACGGTCTGCGCCCTGGTCGTCTGGGCCACGCAGCTGCTGGTGCGAAGCGCCGCCCGTCAGCGCCTCAGGCTGTGGCTCGGGTACCCGGCGCTGATGCTGTGCGCCTGCCTGCTGCACGAGTTCGCGTGTCTGGCGCTGCCCGCACACGGCGCCGCGGTGATCCTGGCGCGCCTGCCGCGTCGCGTGCTGCGCGCCTGGGCCCTGTCCGCCGTCGCCGTCCTCGCCGGCCTGGCCCCGCTCGCGGTCCTCAGCACCCGGCAGTCCGCGCAGATCGGGTGGCTCATGTGGCCGGACCCGCTGCAGCTGCTGACCTTCGCCGTGCTCGCGGTCCTTGGCCTGGCCTGCGCCCGCGTCCGGGTGCGCTCCCGCGGCCCCATCGGCCTGCGCGCCCTGGGCATCCCGCTGCTCCTCCTGCCCACCCTCCTGCTGCTCCTGCTCTCGCACGTCGAACCGGCCTACGTCGACCGCTATGTCCTCTACTACGTCGTCGGCTTCGCGCTGCTCGCGGGCGCCGCGCTGGCCCGGTTCCTCCGCCCGGCGGGTGAGGTGGGCCGGACCCGGACGCGACGGCTCGGCCGGGCGCTGGCCCTGGCCGCGGTCGCGGCCGCGCTGCTTCCCGTCGACGTCCATCTGCGCAGCCCCGACAGCCGGGTCGACGACGTCAGCGCGGTCGCCCGGGTCGTACGGGAGATCGCCGAGCCGGGCGACGGCCTGCTCTTCATGCCGTCCCGGCGCCGCGTCTGGATGGCGACCCGGCCGCACGACTTCCGCGGCCTGACCGACCTCGCCCTGGCCGGGAGCCCCTCGGCGTCCCACACCCTCTACGGGACGGAGCTGTCCGGCGACGCGATCCGCGCGCGGATACTGGCCAGCCGCCGCATCGTGGTCGCCGGGGACCCGGCCGGGCAGCCGGTGGACACCAGCGACCAGGAGATCGCCAAGCGGGCCACGCTGCGCTCGGCGTTCGTGGAGTGCGAGGTCACGCAGGTGCGGGGGGCCCGGATGGCGCTCTACGCACGGGCGGGCGGCACGGGCGGCACGGGCGACGGGGGCGCGGGGGGCTGCTGAGGCGCGAGGCCTCTGCGCATGGGGCGTGGCCGGCCCCGGGGCGGACCGCCCGTCACAGGAGATCCGCCGCCACCCCGTCGATCCCCAGCAGGTCCTTCAGCGCCGTCGCCCCGCCGTGGGTGAGGCGTACCGCGTGCGGTGGGGCCGATGCCCAGCTCGTCCGCGAGCAGCGCGGCCAGCCGTGCGAGCTCGGTGCTGTACGCCGGAGTGGTCATGACTCGATTGTCCGCCGCGAGTCTTCGGTGGCTACCGAAGCAAGACATGCCTACGGTGCCCGTATGAGTGCTTCCCCGGAGTACGCCACCTTCCATTTCCACGCGCTGCACCACGCCGACCAGCCGCTGCTGCTGCCTAACGCCTGGGATGTCGCCTCGGCCGTCGCGCTCGCCGGGGCCGGGTTCGCGGCGATCGGTACGACGAGCCTGGGGGTCGCCGCGGCCCACGGCTATCCGGACGGGCGCGCCCTCGCCGAGGTCCGGGATGCCACCCTGGCCCTGGCGCTGCGCCTCAACGGCCGGCTGGCCTGTCCGTACACCGTCGACATCGAGGGCGGATTCGGCGGCGATCCGGCGCAAGTCGCCGAACTCGCCGGTGAGTTGGCGGAGGCCGGGGCCGCGGGGCTCAATCTGGAGGACGGGCTGCCCGGTGGCGCGGGGCTGCAGGATCCGGTCCGTCAGGCCGAGTTGATCAGCGCGGCGAAGGAGCGCGCGCCGGGGCTGTTCCTCAACGTCCGGATCGACACCCACTGGCTGGTGGACGCTCCGCCGCCGCTGTCGGTGACGCTCGCGCGCGCCGAGAGCTATCTGGCGGCGGGGGCGGACGGCATCTTCGTGCCGGGCATCGTTGCCGACGACGATGTATCGGCGCTGGTCAGCGAGGTTCCCGCGCCGCTGAACATCCTCTTCGCGCCCGGGCGGCACACCGTCAGCCGACTGGCGGAGCTCGGTGTGCGCCGCATCAGCACCGGCTCGCTGCTCTTCCGTACGGCCCTGTCGGCCACCCTCGGGGCGGCGGACGCCATCCGTACGGGACGGGAGCTGCCGGAGGTGGCGGGAGGGGGCGGTGCGCTACTGGGATACGAGGAGGTGCAGCGGTTGCTGGGGGAGTAGCGGCCGCCGGGCGGCCGCGGTCCCGGCGGCTCAGGCCTGCGGGCTGCGGGCCCCGTGGCGGCGCCGGTGTACGGCGACGACGGTACCGGCCACGCCCAGCGCGCCCACACCGCCCAGCAGCCCCGCCTTGGGCAGGTGGCCGGCCTTCTCGGCCAGTCCGGCCAGCCCGTTGTCGGGCAGCATGATCGACGTACGGCTCTCCGTGGGCACGGTGGAATCGGCGGCGGAGGCGGCGCCTGCGGGAAGCAGCAGGACGGCCAGCGCGCCGGTCGCGACGGTGGCGGTACGGATCACGGTGCGGCACTGGGCCCGCATGGGTACTCCTCGTCGGGGCGGCTCGGATCGGGCCGCCGTAGGGGCGCGGTAACGAGACAGCACGTTACGGAGCGTCCTTAACGGCGATCCATACGTTGTGTAACAGTCAGCGGGATCTCTGGGATCGGTCCTGTGACGGGGCGTCCGGTGCGGCCCGGTCAAAGACCGCAAAGGCCGCCAAGGCGTCGTCGCGCGTCGCGCGGCCGCATCGGCGGCGCCGCGCCGTCGGAATGGCCGCGCTGAAGATTCCCCCACCGGCCACCTTGGATAGCTTGGTGCCGCAGGGTCAGTTGATTCCCGTTCACGGTGTTGCGCGCGTGTGGGGTGGGTGCGCGCGTACGGAGTACAGGGAGGCGGTGGCGATGCCATGCGACGGTGGCGATGCCGTGTGCGGCGGCGCGCGGTGCCACCCGCGGTGGTGGCGCCCCCGCGCGCCGCTGACCGGCCGGGGCCGGCGTGTCGTACGTGCCGTCCCTGCCGCGCTCGCCGTGCTCCCCCTCCTCGGGGGCTGTGCCGGCCTGGAGGGCCTGCGGAACGACGGGCGGGCCAGGGACGTCAGGGCGCCCCTCGCGCTGTGGCCGCAGTACACGCCGGCCCCGCTCGGCCGGGACGACAACCCCGCGGCGCTCAAGCCCGTACGCGGGGTACCGCGCATCCCCAGCGGCAGCATGGTGGACGCGGACGCACTGGCCGTCCTCGACGCGGACTTCACCGCGGAGGGCCGGCGTCCGCCCGCCCCGAAGACCGTGCGCAGCCCTCGGTTCCACGACGTCACGCACGACGGCCGACCGGACCTGATCACGGTGATCGACCTCGACTCCCGCAACAGCGAGCTGCGGGTCTACAGCGCCCGGCACGGGGTGGTGACCCGGGTCCTGGCGCTGCCCGCGGTGCTCGCCGGGGTGGAGCTGGCGGCCGGCCACCTCACCATTCGTGAGCCCACCAAGGACCCGCGCTATGTCTCCGTCACCGACGTCGTCTGGGACGGAGACTCGATGTCCCTGTGGGACCTCACCCTGGACGAGCCCCGCAAGCGGCCGACCGCGCCCACCGGCGGCGGCAGCCCGTGAGGCGGCCGGCGGTCTCCCTCCGCTGGAAGATCGCGCTGACCGTGATGGCGGTGAGCTGCGCGGTCGCCGCGGCCCTCGGCGTCCTGGTGCACAACGCGGTGGCCCGCCAGACCGTCGGTCAGCTGCGCAAGGAGACCCGCGCCAACCTCGACACCGCCCTGGACGCCTTCGAGTACGGCACCTCGGGCGAGGGCATCAACTCCGTCCTCAACCCCTCGGAACTGCCGGACGAGCTGCGGGAGTTGGTGCGTTCCGGCCGCCGGGGCAGCATGGTCGGCACATATCGGGGCCGCCCCGTCATGTGGGCGGCGGCTCCGGCCGACAGCCAGGTGATGGCCGTCTGGTCGCCGTACGGCACCACCCGCAGCTCGCTGGAGACCCTCGACACCGCCATCCTCGGCTCGGCCGTGCTCGCCGCCACGGCCGTGGCCCTGGCCGGACTCTTCCTCGCCCACCGCATCAGCCGCCGGCTGACCACCACGGCGGCGGTGGCGCGCCGGATCACCGCCGGCGACCTGGACGCCAGGGTCGGCAGCGGTCCAGGTCGGGGGGCCGGTGGCGGCCCCGCGGGGCAGGACGAGGTGGCGGCGGTGGCGGCCGCCCTGGACTCGGTGGCCGGTTCGCTGCAGAGCCGGCTACGGGCCGAACAGCGCTTCACCGCCGATGTCGCCCATGAACTGAGGACGCCCCTCACGGGCATCCTCGCCTCGGCCGAGCTGCTCCCGGAGGGCCGTCCCAAGGAGATGATCAACGATCGGCTGCGGGCGCTGCACCGTCTCACCGAGGACCTGCTGGAGATCTCCCGGCTGGACTCCGGCGCCGAGCACGCCGACCTGGCCGCGTACGAGCTGGGCGCGCTGGTCGAACGCTCGGTACGCGCCACCGGCCTCGACACCGAGATGCGGATCGGCTCCGACACGGTCGTCGACACCGACCGGCGCCGCCTCGACCGCATCGTCGCCAACCTCGTGCTCAACGCACACCGGCACGGCCGGCCGCCGGTCGTCGTCACCGTCGACGCCCCGCCCGGTGGCCCTCCCACCATCGAGGTGCGCGACCACGGGCCGGGCTACCCGCTCGAGCTGCTGCACCACGGGCCGCAGCGCTTCCGCACCGACGCACCCGGGCGCGGCAAGGGCCACGGCCTGGGCCTGACCATCGCCGTCGGGCAGGCCGCCGTGCTGGGCATCGACCTGCGGTTCTCCAACGCCCCCGACGGCGGCGCCCGTGCCGTCCTGCGCCTACCGCAGGGCGCCGCGGACGCCCCCTGACCTGCCGGCGCCCACCGGCCCTCCTACCAGTCGATGTCGTCCGGCGGCTCCGGCAGCGCCTCGTCCTCCTCCGGCTCCGGTTCCGTTGCCGCAGGGCCGCCCCGGGCCGGCGCGCCGACCGTCGCGCCCCCCGCGGAGTCCGCCCGCCCTCCTTCTCCTTCTTCTGCTGCTTCGCCGTCCCGTCCCGCCAGCACATCCAGGATCTGCTCGCCGTACTTCGCGAGCTTGTTCTCGCCGACCCCGTTGACCGTGCCCAGCTCGGCGGCCGTCGTGGGCCGGACGGTGGCGATCTCCCTGAGCGTCGCATCGTGGAAGATCACATACGCGGGCACGCCCTGCTCCTTGGCCGTACGGCCCCGCCAGCCGCGCAGCGCCTCGAAGAGCGGCAGCGCCTCCTGCGGCAGGTCCACCGGCGCCCGCTTGGCCTTCGCCTTGGCCTTGGCCGCCCGCGCGGCCTTCTCCGGCTCCCGGCGCATCAGCACCTCGCGCTCACTGCGCAGCACCTCGCCGCTGGTGTCCGTGAGCACCAGCGTGCCGTAGTCGCCCTCCACGGCGAGCAGGCCCTGTGCCAGCAACTGCCGTACGACACCCCGCCATTCGGCTTCCCGGAGGTCGGCCCCGATCCCGAAGACGCTCAGCGCGTCATGATCGAACTGGATGACCTTGGCGGTCTTCCGCCCCATCAGGATGTCGATAATCTGCCCCGCCCCGAACTTCTGCCCCCGCTCCCGCTGCAGCCGGACGACCGTCGACAGCAGCTTCTGCGCGGGGACCGTGCCGTCCCAGGTCTGCGGTGGGACCAGGCACGTGTCGCAGTTGCCGCAGGCGGTGCTCTGCTGACCGAAGTAGGCCAGCAGCCGCACCCGACGGCACTCCACCGCCTCGCACAGCGCCAGCATCGCGTCGAGGTGGGCCGACAGCCGGCGCCGGTGCGCCTCGTCCCCCTCCGATCCGTCGATCAGCTTCCGCTGCTGCACCACGTCCTGCAGCCCGTAGGCCAGCCAGGCCGTCGACGGCTGGCCGTCCCGCCCGGCGCGCCCGGTCTCCTGGTAGTAGCCCTCCACCGACTTCGGCAGGTCCAGATGCGCCACGAAGCGCACATCCGGCTTGTCGATCCCCATCCCGAACGCGATCGTGGCCACCACGACCAGCCCGTCCTCCCGCAGGAACCGGGCCTGGTTCGCGGCGCGGACACGGGCGTCGAGCCCGGCGTGATACGGCACCGCGTCGATGCCGTTGTCCACCAGGAACTGGGCGGTCTTCTCCACCGAGGCACGCGACAGGCAGTAGACGATCCCCGCATCGCCCGCATGCTCGCTCCGCAGCAGCTCCAGCAGCTGCTTCTTCGGCTCGCTCTTCGCCGCGATCCGGTACTGGATGTTCGGCCGGTCGAAGCTCGCCACGAAGTGCCGGGCGTCCGCCATCCGCAGCCGTGAGGTGATCTCGGCATGGGTGGCCTCGGTCGCGGTGGCGGTCAGCGCGATCCGCGGCACCTCGGGCCAGCGCTCGTGCAGCATCGACAGCGCCAGATAGTCCGGCCGGAAGTCGTGGCCCCACTGCGCGACACAGTGCGCCTCGTCGATCGCGAACAGCGAGATCTTCCCCCGGTCGAGCAGGCTCAGCGTCTGCTCCACCCGCAACCGCTCCGGCGCCAGATACAGCAGATCCAGCTCCCCGGCCAGGAACTCGGCCTCGACGAGCCGCCGCTCCTCCAGATCCTGTGTCGAATTGAGGAACCCGGCCCGCACGCCGAGCGCCCGCAAGGCGTCGACCTGGTCCTGCATCAAGGCGATCAGCGGGGAGATCACGACCCCCACACCGCCCCTGACCAGCGACGGAATCTGATAGCAGAGCGATTTTCCGCCACCGGTCGGCATCAGGACGACGGCGTCCCCGCCCCCTATGACGTGGTCGATGATCTCCTGCTGGCTGCCGCGGAACGCCTCATACCCGAACACCCGGCGCAGCACCTGCACCGCCTCGTTCGCCTCCGAAGCGTCTTCCACATCCATGTCCACGACCACTTCCACGTCCGCCAGAGCCATTCCAGAAGCCTACGAGGTTCCGCGGGCGTGCCGCCGGGCCTGTGGACAACTCCTGTCATGGACGCTGCCGGGCCGCACCGGTCCGGTGGGCGCGCGAAGGCGCCTCAGGGCTGGTCGAAGGAGAGCAGCGGCAGCGCGTGCAGCGCCACGGCGAGGTCGGCGGTCGCGCGGGGGTCCTTCAGGGAGCGCCCGGTCAGCTCCTCCAGCCGGTGCAGCCGGTAGCGCACGGTGTTGCGGTGGCAGTACAGCAGCTCCGCCGCGCCGGCGGTCGAGCCGGCCGAGGCGAACCAGCACTCCAGGGTCCGCAGCAGGCGGTCCCGCTCGACCACCGGCAGTTCCAGTACGCCCGCGAAGACCGCCCGCGCGATCCGCCCGGCCTCCTCCGGGGCCGCGGCGACGAGCAGGGCGGCCGGGCTGTCGTCGAACCGCGCGATGCCCGCCGCCCGCCCGCGCCCGCCCGCCAGCGCCATCCGGGCCAGCCGCAGCGCCCTGGGGGTCTCCCGCAGATCGCGGTACGCGGGACTGACGCCCACCCGGGAGGCGGCGGACCGCCCCAGCACCCGTAGCGCGACCTCCTCGGCCCCCGGATGGTGGACGGCGATCACACCGACCTGGAGGTCGGGCAGCAGGCGCCAGGCCGACCGCAGCTGCTCGGCCAGGAGGCGCGCCTCGATCCCGGGGACCGCCTCCCGGCCCGGGGCGGGCACCTCGGCCGCCACGACGACATGCGGCCCGCCGGTCGGCAGGCCGAGCGCGTCCGCGGCCTCCCACAGGGTCGTGCGATCGCTGAGCACCCCGGTGAACAGCGCCTCGACCAGGGCGGATCGTTCGCGCTCCCGCTGGAGCACCAGCTCGGACGCCTCCTCGCGGTAGGCGTCGCTGGCCGCCGCCGCGAGGCCCTCGTTCACCCACCACGCGGCCAGGGAGACGATCGTGTCGGTGGTGACGCCCTCGGCGGAGCGGGCCTCGTCGGCGAGCTCGGACCACAGGAACTCGGAGCCGACCCGGTAGGCGTGCAGCATCTCGGCCAACGGCTCTCCCTGACGGGCCCGTTCGCGGCCGGTGTCCTGCGCGGTGGTCATGTCGGAGGTGTCGCAGCCGCTGATGAGGCTCTGGAAGACCAGCTCGGCGTTGCTGAGACAGGAGGCCCTCAGCTCCTCGAACGGCACACGCTCCTCATTGCCGTAGTACGTCACCTCGGCCCGGATACGGCGGGCCATCCGCACGCTCAGTTCCGGTGCGCGGCCCAGCAGCGTGGCCGCTATGGGGGTGATTTCGGCAGGCGGGACAGGTACGCGGGGCATGAACCGCAGATTACAAAGACCGGCACGCAGATGAACGGAGTTGTGCCCGGGGACAACGGGGACGGTGGTGTTGCTGTGCGCCGGCACATGGCTCGTACGGCTGAGGGCCGCAACGATGTCGGAGACGTTACCGGCCGGTATCGGACCTGCTTCCGTCTCGCTGCTTCCTCAGGGGGAACTGTGCCCAGAGCCGTCACACCCAGCACTGCGAACACCGACACACCACGCAGCACTGCGAACACCCGCGCACCACAGAGCACCGCACGCGCCAAGAAGTGGTCATCCGCCCTGGCCGGCGCCGGGCTCCTCGCCGCCACTCTCACCACCGGCGTCTCGCCCGCCCATGCCGCGGACACCGCCGGGACCGGCAAGTATGTGGCGCTCGGCGATTCCTACGCCGCCGGTGCCGGGGTCCTGGCGCAGTCCGCGGGCCTGTGCATGCGCTCGGACCACAACTACGGCCATCTCGTCGCCGCGGCGCTCGCCCCGTCGTCGTACGTGGACAAGACCTGCGCCGGAGCGAAGGTGAGCGCGCTCACCGAGCCCCAGAAGGACGCCGGGATCGTGGTCAACGGCCCCCAGCTCGACGCCGTCACCGCGGACACCTCCCTGATCACGCTCACCATCACCGGCAACAACCTCGGCCGCTCCGACTTCGGCTTCGGCGATGTCGCGGTCGTCTGCTCGGCCGTGACCCTGACCAACCCCTTCGGTGCGCCCTGCCGCGATCTGTACAAGGACACGCTCAGCACCTGGCTGGACTCCGCGACCGCCCGGCTGGCCAAGGACCTCGGGACGATGCGCGCCAAGGCCCCGAAGGCCAGGGTGCTGGTCGTCGGCTACCCGTCCGTGCTGCCCGACGACCCGGCGAAGTGCCTGGGCAAGATGCCCGTCACGACCGGGGACCTGACGTTCCTGCGCTCCGTACTCGGCGAGCTCAACGACAAGGTCGCCAAGGCCGCCACCGGCGCGGGCGCCACGTACGTCGACACGCTCGGCCCGACCAAGGGCCATGACAGCTGCTCGGCGGACAAGTGGGTGGAGGGCCTGATCCCGACGTCGCCGGCCGTGCCGCTGCACCCCAACGCCACCGGCGAACGCGCCATGGCCGACGCGGTGTTGCACGCGCTCGGCCGCTGATCCGGCCGAGCGCCGGCTCCGTCCGGGGCGTGTTCACCGGTCGCCGGTGAGCACGACCCAGACCTGCCCGGTGGCGAAGTTCAGCGGCGCTCCGGACGGTGTGGTGAACTCCGTCCCGTCCCGTGTCGAGTTCCGGTGCCACCGGGCGTCGTACGCCCTGCCGTCGCGCAGGACCAGGGCGGAGCCGGAGCCCACGGTCTGGGTGAACGGCGACACCGCGCCCCACCGGTCCCGGAACTCCGAGTCGCGGACCTGCACCCGTTGGACGACCACGGTGGAGGCGGCGAGCCGGCCGCCGTCGGTGGTGCGCGACGCCACGCCGTCCATCGCCACCAGCCACTTCCTGCCGGCGGACGACCAGGTGAAGTCGTAACGGGCGGCCGGATACCGCACGGTGTACCCCGTCTCCCGCCGCCCGCCCGCCGGGGGCGGCCCGAACCGGAAGCCGATGTCCGCCGCCGCGGACGCCTCCGGCGCCTGGGCCAGGAGCCGTTCGGGCCGCAGGTAGAGGTTGTGCGGCGCGGCCCGCCCGCCGTCGCGGAAGTAGGCGCCCGGCGCCCTTCCCGGCGGCAGCGCGTACAGCGGCGCGGCCGTGATCAGCGGATTCAGCCTCGACTGCGCCCCGGAGTACGCCAGCGCGGGCCTGCCGAACTGCCCCAGCAGCTCGATGTCCGACGCGCGCGCACTGCGCACCGGCCCCAGCTTCGGGGGCAGCCGCGACGACAGAACGGCGAGTATCCGGGTCTGCCCGGCCTCCACCTGCTCGACGTAGACGAGGTCCGCCGCACCGAGGCCGGTGTGCGGCCGCGCCGGACCGACGTTGTCGATCTTGACCGCGAGCACCGGCCCGGACCGCGCCGAAAGCCCCGTGAACGGTGAGACCGCCCGCCCCCCGGGCCGCGCCGGACCCGCCCCCTCCATGGACCCGGCCCGCGTACACCCCGAGACCCCGACCGCCACCAGGGCCGCCACCGACGAGACCAGCCCGGCCACCGCCGCCGACCGGACCCCGCCCCACAGCGGCCCGCGGCGCTCGCCCCGGCGGAACAGCCGCAGCCCGAAGGGCAATCGAAGGTGCACGCTCACTCGGTACACCCCATCAGGATGACACCCCCGACCGAAAACGCACCCACTCCCACACACCCGACACGAGCCCATGAGCCACCTGGGCCGGACACCGGGAGCACACCCCGGCCGTCAGCCGACAGCGGTCGCCCCGGGCCGGGACTCCGAAGGCCCCGGACCATGATCGGTCCGGGGCCTTCTCACTGGTGCCCCCGGCAGGATTCGAACCTGCGACACCCGCTTTAGGAGTTCGATCCGAGCCCGTTCCGGTGGCCGCTGTCCTCTGGTGCGACGGCCGGGCAGTGGTGCCGGTGTGCGCCGCCGCCCGGCCTCGTTGATGTCAGCCGTGGATGTCAGATGTCGTCCTGCGTGCGTCGGCTACCGGTTGATCGGGATCTCATAGGCGATCTCGCAGTGAGCGGCGGGCACCACAAAGCCCGCCGTCTCCGCGGGCCGCCCCTGGTCGCAGTAGTACGTCCGCCGGATGTGCGTGACGAGCGCGTGCCCTTCTGGATGCCCAGTAGCGACGCCTCCTCGGCGGAACGCAGAGGTCGAGGTCGCCTTCGGCGATTCCGAGCCACGCCGCGATCTCTGTCGGCGCCGGGACTTTGTCGTCGGTCCGGCTCTCCCAATCGCCTTGCCTGCCCAGGGCCTTCATGTCCACGCGGAACGGGGACCCTTCGGGCTGCTACACCAACGGAACTCCTGACCGTGGCGAAGGCGTGCATGCCTCTGTGAACTCCACTGGACGGCTATGGGCACGCGGCTCCGGAGTCTCCTTGGGACCTGGGCAATGCGGCAGGACACGGCCCTGCACGTGGCAGATCAGGCGGGACGAGTCCACGGATAGTCCACGGTCGACCGGCACCGCCTTCGTGCCCTCGACCAAGACGGTCTAGGTCGGGACCGCCGCGAGGGCGTTTGTAGGTGCACCGAAGCCGCTGACATTGCTTACGAGTTCCTCCGCGCAGCGATAGCCGGGGAGCGGGCTGGTGCGGACGTGGTCCGCAACATGTACGGCCAGCGGCTCAACCACATCGACAAGGGCACCGGGGACTGTGTCACCACCGCCGATGTGGAGGCCGAGAAGACGATCCTCAGAGTCATCCGTACCGCACGCCCGAGGGTGCTGTGCTCGGCGAGGAAGGCGGGCAGCAAGGTGCCGCCAACGCTGTGCGCTAGTGGTGGTGGATCCCCTGTGCGGCACGCTGAACTACGCCGTTGGCAACATGCTGGCGGGGTTGTTGACTTGCTCGCGCCAGGCACGGCAGGCGGCGGCCAGGTTGGTGAAAGGCCAAGGGCGGCGCGCAGGCGACCGCGCACATCCGGTCGCAGGCTACCTCGGCGACGCCGCCTGAACCGTGGCGCCAAGCGGTCACGGCCCGGAAGGCGATCAGGAGACCAACAGGTCCTGGCGAGGTCGTCGGATCGTGCGGCATCATGATATTCGGACTAAGGCTATGGTTGGAAAGAAGTGCATGTCTGAGACTGCGGTCGTTCCTGCGAGCGTTACCGTTCGCCACCCTTCCCTCTTATTGATGAGGAACACGCCCGCCCGGCTCGCGAGCGTGGAGTTATTCGCTGGCGCTGGCGGACTTGCGCTGGGTTGTCAGGAGGCTGGCTTCGACCCGCTGGCGACCCTGGAGCTAGACAAGTGGGCCTGTGACACGGTGCGACAGAACCAGGCCCGAGGGAACGCGCTCGTCGCGAACTGGCACGTCGAAGAGGGCGACGTGCGGGACTTCAACTGGTCCCGCGTCACTGACGAGGTGGATCTCGTCGCTGCTGGCCCGCCGTGCCAACCATTCTCCATTGGCGGCCGCGGCAAGGCGGACGACGACGAACGTGACATGTTCCCGGCCACGGTGGAGGCGATCGCCCATCTGAGGCCCCGCGCGTTCATCATCGAGAACGTGAGGGGTCTGGCGCGCCCAAGGTTCGCCGATTATTTCCAGTACATCCAGGCCAGGCTTTCACTGCCCCTCCTCGCCGCGAAGTCCGACGAACTGTGGGCGGATCACCTGCGGCGGCTCCGGGCGGCAGACAAGGACACCAGCAACCAAGAGCTGTCCTATCGGGTCGTCCCCGCCTTCGCCAACGCGGCAGACTACGGAGTGCCGCAACAGCGCCAGCGCGTCTTCCTGGTCGGTTTCCGAAATGATCTGGACGTGACCTGGGAATTCCCGCATGTCACACACTCGAAGCGCGCGCTTCTGCATGCCCAGTGGACCACCGGCGAGTACTGGCAGGAACACGAAGTGCCCAAGGCGAAACGCCCGGAACGGCCCAACGTCCCCATCCCTGCGGAACTGGGGCCGGACGAGATCCAAGCACGCTGGCGCACCATACGGGACGCGCTGACCGGTCTTCCCGAGCCAACGCTGACAGGCACTAAGGGCGTCCTCAACCACGTCCTTCAACCCGGAGCTCGTTCCTATCCTGGTCACACCGGCAGCCCGATGGACTGGCCAGCGAAGACGTTGAAAGCCGGGCATCACGGGGTCCCCGGCGGCGAGAACATGCTGCGTGAGACGGACGGCTCCATCCGCTACTTCACGGTCAGAGAAAGCGCCCGCCTGCAGACCTTCCCGGACGACTACGAGTTGCATGGTCCTTGGGGCAAGGCGATGCGCCAGCTCGGCAACGCTGTCCCCGTCGAGTTGGCGCGGGTCGTAGCCGACAGCGTCCACGCCGCCCTGTGCGCGGGGGGAGCCGAAGCATGACGGAGACGGAGACGCGACCCAGCACCCTCAACCTGACGCCGTCCCCTCGAATCTTGGAGATGATTGCGGAGGTCGACCTCCAACTGCACCAGTGCCTGTGCGAGTTGATCGACAACTGCCTCGACGAGCTCGTCGAGGCCACCCGTGTCGATGAAACGTTGGAACCTCGAATAGACATCACCCTGCCCACGGCGGGCAAGGTGAACAGGGGCGCCAAGGTCATCGTGAGCGACAACGGCCGGGGGATGTCTCAGGCGGAGTTGCGGTACGCCCTGAGCGCCGGCACGTCGGGTAAGCAACGGTTCGGCAGCCTCGGCCTGTTCGGCATGGGCTTCAACATCGCCACGGCCCGCCTGGGCACGGTAACGGAGGTCCGTACGGGACGACGTGGCGACGACCATTGGATCACCGCCACCATCGACCTTAGAGAGATGCAGCGGCGGTCGTCGTACGAGGTTCCCCTGCGCTACGAGCGGAAGGATCCCGACGAGCACGGCACCCTCGTGTCGGTGACGAACCTCCGCGAAGACGTGGTCGACAAGTTGAAGTCGGCGAGTTCGACCCGGGAGGTCAGCAAGAACCTGGGGCGTATCTACACATACATGCTGCGTGATCCCAATGGTCCTCATTCGGGCGCGGAGTTGATGGGCGGATTGAACCAGCGCCTGTACGTCAACGCTCGCCAGGTGTCTCCTCTCGTGCCGTGCATCTGGGACCCGACCCGGTCGGTCACGTACAAGGCTGGGAAGGTGCCTGCTGCGGAACGAATCCACGTGCCACTGACCAACGCGTTCGCCTGCATGAACTGCGGGCGCTGGTACACCTCAAGGTACGACCAGTGCGTTGATTGCGAGAGCACTGACATCCAGGAGCGAGAGCGCCGGATCGTGGGGTGGCTGGCCGTGCAGAGGTTCGCCGATAAGTCCGACTTCGGTCTGACGTTCCTCCGGAGCGGGCGCGCGATCACGACCAGGGACAGGTCGCTGTTCGACTGGGAGGGGCCAGACGGGGACATCGAGCTGGAGTATCCGATCGAACTCGGTATGGGCCGCATCGTCGGCGAGATCCACCTCGACCACGCGCCGGTCAACGTCCGCAAGACCAACTTCGACACGTCGTCGCCGGAGTGGCGGTACATGGTTGAGAAGGTGCGAGGCGACCTGCCTTTGCGTCCACAGCTCGCGAAGCGCCTGTTCAATCGTGAGAACGACTCTCCGATGAGCCGGTTCTTCAACGCCTTCCGGGAGAACAAGCCGGGTCTCCGGTACCTCATGCCCGGCAACGGCAGCACCGCCATCCACAATGAGGCGAAGAGATGGGCACAGAAGTTCCGTAGCGGGGATCCGGAGTATCAGACCGACGGGAAATGGTACGAGGCCGCAGCCGATCATGATCGGGTCAAGCATGGACCGCCGCCGGAGCCAGCACTGCCCTCTGACGAGGATGACTGGCTCAAGCAGGAGGGGCTCGGACATCTGGGGACGGGGGCGGCCGACGGTCACACACCGCCCAAAGATCAGAGGCAGCCGGAGCCAGTCGCAGAGACACGGCCGGAGACCGAAGAGCAACGCTTCGCGAGGTACAGGGAGCACGCGGTGCTGCTCCCCGACACTGACCGTGGAGTGCGCCTCGGTACCGCTCAGGCGATCCTTCGCGTCTACGTCACCTCCGGAGTCGAACTGCTCAAGGACGGTCACCGGCAGCCGGCCGTGGTTCGGATCGTCGCTGGCGAGGTCGAGATCTACGTGGACTCCGGTACCGCGCTGATCGCGCGGTACGGGTGGTCCTCGCTGAATGTCGCGCTCGTCTGCGCGGCACCACAGTTGAAGAGCGTGTACTCAGTATCGGGCTCCATCGACGGGTTGGTGACCTCGATCCTCGAGCAGTTCCCTGACCGGCGGGTGGACTCCAGCGCGGTGCGCAGTCGCGCGGAGATGCTGCTGGAGGGCTTGCGCGATCGGCTCGCCGACCTCACCTCGAAGGACGCGTCCACGTTCTGGTCCGCGCTGTCCGGCGAGTCGAAGCGGGCCGCCGAGTCTTATGCCATCGCGGTGGCACCGGACGTCGATTGGAAGGCGGCAGTCGAAAACGGCGAGTTTGCACGCTACCTGGGAGTCGAAGGCGTCCTCGACCTCGTTGCGAGCGGTCCCGAACTGGTACTGGACGGCGGCTTGTTCCGCACCACCTACGCTGCGCTCGGCGAGGAGACGCAGGCGGACCAAGTGGCCCGTGTCAGCGCCTTCCTCACCGACCTCAAGCGGATGGTTGTGGGCCCACCCCTGCAGAACACCTTGGAACTGTCCCGCCTGCTCCTTACCGCGGACCTACTGGACGCGGAGATCGTCCAGACATGAATAGATCATTCCTAGAGTCGGCCTTCCTTGTCGAGGAAGGCCCGAAGGGCTTCACACGCCAGCTGGAGCGGTTGCTCGGCCTGGTCTCGTTCACGGATGTGGTCAACATCGATGGACCCGGCGATAAGGGCGCTGACCTCCTTGGCCGACTCAACGATGAGGATTGGATCTTCCAGTCGAAATGGAAGAAGTCGGGCAACGTGGATCGCGAAGCCGTGGACGAAACCCACGCGGCGATGCGGCATTACGCCATCCACCGAGCGGTCGTGGTCACCAACCGACTGTTCACCCAGAAGGCCAAGGAGCGAGCGGACGCGCTGAGGGATGTCGGAGTCAACGTGACCCTCTGGGACGGCCGACGGCTGGCGACGATCTACGATCGCGCTCCGGAGCGAGTCACACCGTTTGACCTCCACCCCTATCAGGACCGCGCCGTGGAAGCGGCCTGGGCCGCCCTAGAGGACACCGGTGAGGCACTTATCTACCTCGCCACGGGCCTTGGTAAGACAGTCGTCGCCGGCAGGGTGCTGCGACGATTCCTGCTCGCCAACCCGGGGTCCAAGGTGCTGGTCACCGCGCACATGATCGATCTCGTGGAGCAACTCGAAAGGGCGATGTGGCGGGACGTCCCCAAGCACGTACCGACGCGTCTGCTGCACGGCGACTCGAAACCCGACTCCTTGCCAGGCGTCACCTTCGGCGTATCGAACACAGCACGTGACTACATCCAATCGGGCTACGACCCCCAGCTGGTGATCGTGGACGAGGCACACCACGTGGGAGAGACCGGGACCTACGCCACCATGATGGGTCTGCTCCCCAAGGCCAAACGGATAGGTGTGACGGCCACGCCCTGGCGAGGCGACAAGTACGACATCGAGCGAACCTTCGGTGAACCAGTCGAGCGAGTGTCCATCTCGGAGGGCATGAGGCTGGGCTACCTCGCCGACGTGAAGTACCGCGTGTTCGCCGACAACATCGACTGGGACTTCGTCCGCCACGCCTCCGAGCACGGCTATTCCATCAAGGACCTGAACAAGCGTCTCTTCATCCCGGAGCGGGACGAGTCGGTCCGAGGACACCTCGAGAAGGTCTGGGACCAGACCACGAACCCGCGGGCCATCATCTTCTGCCAGACGATCGAGCACGCCGAGCGGATGCGCGACCTGCTCGCCCGACGTCCCGGCTGGGAACGGTCCGAGACGCTGCACGCCAAGCTGAAGACGCGGGAGCGGCGGGCACGACTGCTCAAGTTCCGTTCAGGAGAAGTGCCCATCCTCGTTGCCGTAGACATCCTTAACGAGGGCGTCGACGTGCCCGACGTCAACATTCTCTGCTTCGCCAGGGTGACCCACAGCCGACGCATCTTCGTGCAGCAGCTTGGCCGCGGACTCCGCCTTCGCAGGGGAAAGACCCACGTAGAGGTACTGGACTTCGTCAGCGACATCCGACGGTTGGCCGAGGTGTACGACATGCGAGAACAGGTATCCGAGGGCGAGATCGAGCAGGTGTCGGTCGGACGGAACCAGTTCGAGTTCGAGGACCTGAGGGTAAAGGGACTCCTGGACCAATGGATGGCCGACGTGGGTGACCTCGGGGGAGCCGACGACAGCGTCCGTTTGGAGTTCCCGCCCATCGAGGGGGTCTGATGGCGGCCCTTCCGGAACCGATCCGCTTGGAGATCTTTGCGGAGTTAGCCCGCCACTTCGACGCCATGCGGTGGGAAGAGGTCTCTTCGCCCGCAGCGACTGAGATGTACGACCGGTTCGTCAAGGATCCCAAGATCGGGGGGCGACTCGCTAGGTTCATGCCGACGGAGAAGATACGCCCGTGGATCAAGGACGGGCCGGCCAAGCAGTACCGTCGGGCGCTCGAAGGTGTGGGGCCGATGGCTCAGATGACGACACGCGAGTACCCCGGTCCGCAGGCGGTCATTCGGCTCGCCATGGGCTCGGGATGGACCCTTCGCGCGCAGACACTGGACGTGAAGCCGATGAGGTGCCTCGCCGATGGACCCGAAGGTGAGTCGGCCTTCGTCACCTGGGGACCAATGAACGGCCTGCAGGGCATGGTCTGGCACGCCTGCCTACGTCGAGCGGAGTCCGAGTCGCAATTGATCACCATCGCCGTCACCAAGCCCAACACCGCACCGTTGCCCGACGACGACTGGCACCTCGCGCTCTCGCTAGCCACCATCTTGAGAGCACGATGCGAGCAGGTCACCTACGCGGTCTCTCGGAAGGCGACCGCCGACTTACGGACCGTCTAATCACTTCGTTCTCGATCTTGTCGGCCACCTCGACTGGGTCAGCGTGCTCCCAAAAACGAAGAACGGCCCATCCCGCCGACGTGAACGCTCTGGTGGAGTCCTGGTCACGCCGTTGATTCTCCGCGACCTTGGCCGCCCAAAATTCCTTTCGATCTCCCTTCGCTGGCCGAAAGTGCTCCGGACAGCCATGCCAGAAGCACCCGTCGATCAGGACGGCGACCCGCTGCCTGGTGAAGGCGATGTCGACCGTCCGCTGCAACGTGGACACAGGCTTGAAGTTCACCCGGTACCGGAGACCGCGCCGATGCAACTCCCGACGCACCTTTATCTCGGGTGCGGTGTCTCGCCCTCGGACTCGGGACATACGCGCACTGACGACCGGGTCGAAACCAGCAGACATCAGACCCTCCACCCGAACTCTTGGACTCCAGCGGCGGCCTCGGCAGTCCACACGTCCATCAAGGCGCCGACGAGATCCACTGGGACGAAGTCCGCGACGAGGTCGACAGCCGAGACCCACCAGTCGCCGGTCGTATGGGCGAAGCGAGAAACTGGACGGCAGCGTAACACCGACTCCAGCCCGTCCCACGGCACCGAAGTCCAGCCTGCGGGCACTGAACCGCTCGGGGTCTGGTGGAGGTGGTCTGCCCCGCCGCCATCCTCGATCTGGTCGCTTCGAGCCGGAAGGTCGCCGAGGTGGCGAAGCTCCTGAACATTGGGTCTCCGCCGTGGAGAGATCGTCGGCCTGTGCTGGTCGGACCTCTACCTCGAAAGCCGCGTCCTCCACGTGCGCCAGCAGACGCAGCGCCGCCGTGGCGTCCTGTACGACGACGATCTGAAGAGCCGTCGTCGTCGAGTCGTCCTGCTTCCGGGCCTCTGCATCGCGCCCCTGCGTTGGCGCCGGATGCGGCAAGCAGCTGCTCGTGCCAAGGCCGGGGAGGCCTGGGCGGAGTCGGACTACGTCTTCACCACTCGCACCGGCCGCCCAGTCGAGCCGCGCATCGTGTAGCGCTCGTTCACGCGTGTCGCCAAGTCCGCCGGTCCCGGTATCATCCGGCCGCACGATGCCCGCCACGGCACGGCCACCCTCCTCACAGCTGCGGGAGTCGTACCCCGCGTCGTGATGGAGATCCTCGGGCACTCCTCAGATCAGCATCACCATGGACGTGTACGCGCACGTGGTCCAAGACACGCAACGCGAGGCGATGAGTCACATGGACCGGCTGCTCAGGAGGCGTCCCGGTCGTCAGTGACCGCCCCCATTGATGTCAGACGTAGATGTCGAAGGCCACCTACCAAGATCGGTAGGTGGCCTTCTCACTGGTGCCCCCGGCAGGATTCGAACCTGCGACACCCGCTTTAGGAGCGAGGTAGGTGGGCTAGCTAGCTGAGCTGGGCGTTTGTGCCTTCGGGTCGTGACTGCCCGCTGCTCTGCCCGTGGCCGCTGTTCCCCGTGATTCCCCCTTGGATCTGGCACACAAGTGGCACGCCGGAATTGCCACGACGGTGGGTTAGTGAGCGGAGCGCCCATGGCGGGCTGAGCCACATCGCGGCAGCAGACAGCTCCCCCTCAGCCACGGACCAGGGTCCGGTCCGCTCACGCGCTCGCATCCGTGACGGTGGCGGTACGGCGGCCCGCCCATGCCGGCCTGCATGCCCGGAGCGCTCAGCCCTGCCACCCCCCACTCCTCCCGTAGCCAGCCTTGTCGACGGAACCAAGACCTATGGCACGGTCGGCAGCGAGCCCGCCATGTAAACCGCTCACCGTCTCCGCCCCACCTCACCACCAACTTCTCCGCACTTCCTCGCCGCCCTCGGGGCCCCGCATGGACCTGCTCCTGAGGCATGGCGCCTTCGCGGCTGCTCAGCTCGTCCTGGTGGTGGGTGACTGGGGCCAGGCTGCTGGATGGCTCGGTGGTGGCGTTGGCCGGTGGGGTGTCTGCTCGGTCCGGCGCTGCATTTGGGCGGGACAAAGCGTCTAACGGATCACCCCGTGGCAACTGTGGTGGCGCGGGGCCGGGGGCGGGGCGGAGCGGGCCGCAGGCAGGAGCGTCGCCCCAGTCCCCGAGCCCGCGCCGGCCCGCGTGGCGGGCCGGTGGGGTGTGATTCGTAGCGGCGGCTGTCAAAGCCGTTGGCCTGCGCGCCGGATGCCGAAGGCAAGAGCACCCACAAGGCCAAAGCCACAAGCCGCAAGCCCTCCCGGCGGGGACCGGTCCGCAAGACGCTGACCAACGAGGTACACGGCTACTGCTGGCCTCGATGGGCACTCCACGGACTCAACGGGCAGAGACCGAGCGATCGACACCTGGAGCCCCGGCAAGGGAACGGCACCACCCGCGAGAGTTCCCGGAGTGCTCCCCCTCCCCCACTTCCCCGGCCGAAGGGCGGGGCTTGATGAGGTAGAGAAACCTGTAACAACTCACCCCGCCTCATCGCATCGCGTTGGCGATGGCCCCCATCCGGTCAGTTACCGCCTCGGCTCCGGCTTCCGTGAACGCTTCGCCCTTGTGCGGCTTGTTGGCATAGCCGATGGCCGTGGCCCCAGCCAAGTGGGCGGCCTGGATGTCAGTGACTGAGTCGCCGATCAGCACACACTCGGATGGCCCAACCTCAAGGAGCTCGGCAGCTCGTAGCAACGAGTGAGGATGCGGCTTCATCAGGTCGGGGCGATCAGCAGCACGGCCAACGACCTCGCGCACGTGGTTGCTCAATGAGTGTCGTGCGAGGAACGCGCGGACGCATTCAGCAGAGTTATTGCTCACGACGGCAACCCGGCGCCCTGCGGCTTCTGCTGCTTTGAGCGCAGCTACTGCGCCGGCCGTGGGGGCTCCAGCGACTGCTACAGCTTCAATCTCAGCAGCGGTAAGGGCCCGCTCTACTTGCAAGCCCAGTCCAGGGTTGAAGTCGTAGCTCAGGCGCAGGACTTCCATCGGGTCGTCTGTCTCAGTGAGCTTCATGCTGAGCGTCGGTTCCTGCCTGGCAACCTGGCGCTTCAAATCGTCAGCGACCTTAGGCGCTGGTAGACCAGCGAACACGTCACACAGCGGACCGTCGAAGTCGAAGAGCACTGCGGACGCTCGGGCCAGCGTCTTGCTGAGGTCGTCACTGGCCATCGAGATCGAAGTCCCTCGCGATCGTCTCCCACACGCTGTCGAACCACATGCGGGCCTGCTGTACCTGCTGAGTGCCACTGGATGAATCGCTGTCGTTCACCGAGTGGTGGAAAAGCACGGTGTCCCTGCCCACCAGGTCGTAGATCTCGATCGCCTCGCCCTGGGCAACGACCTTGTTGGGCTTAATCGGGTAGTAGCCGAAGAACGCATCTTCGCGGTTGATCACATACAGCTTGAAGAACTGCGTCCCGCTGTGAACGCGTACGTCGACGCGAGTTTCCGGTACCAGCCCGAGGTGCTCCAGCTCCGTGATCGAATCTCGGATGCTTCGCGTGTAGCCAACCATGATGTCGTGCATCCGGTTGCGGAGCCTCACGTCGTCCTCGCCGTCTTCGCGGCGCACCGGTGCGGCCTGAGGAACTGACATGTCCGGCACGAGTATCCGGACGGTGATGCTGGTCGGAGTCAGACGCCCCACGCGGATCTTGTCTAGGGGCTCTTGCAGCGCGCCATGAAGCGTCTCGCTGGAGAACCCTGCGAAGTCGATCGTGACCTCTTTGCGGGAGAAAGCCTGCTCGACGTAGGGGCGTAGGCCGGCGGGCCGCTCAGTGCGATTACGGACGAAGACTCCGCTGCCCTTCCGGGACACCACCAGACCTTCGTCTTCCAGGTCCCGAAGGGCGCGCTGGATGGTCGCCCGTGCGAAGCCGTACATCTCCGTCAGCGTCTTGTGCGACGGGAGTTTCTCTCCGGGAGCGAGCTTCCTGGTTCGGATGGCCGCTCCGAGGCTGCTTGCCACCTGCTCATACGGCGGCCGGTCGTCGTCCGGGTCTAGCGGGTCGGGAGCGAAGGTCATGGCCCGATGCTACGCGGCCCTACCGACAGTGGGACAGCCAGGTCAGTCAGGTGTTGACATGACTAGCCATGTTGCTTACGTTAGTCATGTAGCCAACAAGGCTAGCCAAGTCAGTCACCTTCTGAGGGGAAGTTCCTCATGCCTTCGTTCAAGATCGACACTTCGACCGCTGTGGTCTTCGTCGCGACTCCGCCGACTCCGAAGCTCAAGAACGCGAAGACCGGGGAAGTGGCCATCGACATCCAGACCGGCGCCACGCTGATGACGGTGGGCCTGCTGGTCTCCGATGAGGGGGAGGGCAACCTCTACCAGGTGGCCATCCCGCAGACCGGCGTCCCGGAGGGGCTGGCGCCGGGCATGCCGGTGTCGGTGGTGGGCCTGAAGGCTCGCGACTGGGAGAACGAGATCAACGGGAAGCAGCGGCACGGCATCTCGTTCCGCGCGGTCGCGATCACTGCCGGGGCCTGATCATGTCGGACCTGACCACCGTGCTCGAAGCGACCGGCGCCTTGGCTGGCGTGGGTGGCCTCGGCTACGCGAAGGCTCGCGCGCCGCGTGTGTACTGGTCGCTGGTGGGTCTGCCGGTCACGTGGGGTCGGTTCACGGTGACGTACCGCTCGACGATGGATGTGTGCGGGCTGACGGTGCAGCCGTCGCGCCTGCGGGCGTTCATGGCCCGCAACATCGCCCGCCGCGAAGTTCAGCCGGTTCCGCCGAAAGTCCGCCGGCTGAGGGGCACTTCGACCGGGCTTCGGGTCTCGCTCCGGCTTCCGGCCGGTCTGGAACCGGCGGACGTGGCGGCGGCCTCCGAGCGACTCCGGCATGCCTGGGGCGTCCACTCCGTGATCGTCGTCGAGACGAAGCCGGGTGTGGTGGAGCTGCGGATGACCGGCTACGACGTGCTCAAGCGGGTCCGGATGCCGCGCCGCCTCAAGGCCGGATCGATGGCTGTGCCGGTGGCCTTGCGTGAGGACGGGACGGCGTTCGTACGCGACTACCGCAAGGCCCCTCACGGGCTGACGCTGGGCGCGAACCAGTCCGGTAAGTCGATGTATCAGCGCAACCTGATCAAGGGCCTGGCGAAGCTGCCGGTGGGCCTGGTCGGCATCGACTGCAAGCGCGGGGTGGAGCAGAGTGCCTACGCGCCTCGCTTGTCCGCCCTGGCGATCACGTCGGAGCAGGCTTCCGCACTGATCGATGTGCTGGTCGCAGAGATGGAAGATCGCTTCGATCTGCTCGCCGAGCATGGCGTCTCGGATCTGTGGGACCTGTCCGATGAGGTTCGCCCTGTGCCGCTCGTCGTGCTGATCGACGAGATCGCGGAGCTGTTCTTCGTGACCTCGAAGAAGGAGGAACCGGCCCGCGACCACACGGTCATGCAACTGGTCCGCCTTGGCCAGATGGCCCGAGCCATCGGCATCTACCTGGAGGTCTGCGGCCAGCGCTTCGGCTCCGACCTGGGTAAGGGGGCGACCGCCCTGCGCGCTCAGCTCACCGGCCGTGTGGTGCACCGGGTCAACGACAAGCAGACCGCCGAGATGGGCCTTGGGGACATCGGGGCCGACGCGATCGTCGCCGCAACCTCGATCCAAGCCGACCGGCCCGGCGTCGCGGTCGCCGGTGACACGTCCGGCGGCTGGTCCCGCATCCGCACCCCCGAGACCTCGCCTGCTGAGGCTGCGGCGGTCTGCCGAGAGTTCGCCTACCTGACGCCGGACATCCCGGCGCTGGCTCCGTTCCGGCCGGCCGTTGCTGCTGAGCCGACGCTCGGCGAGTCGCCGTCGCTGGTCAAGACCCGGCCCGTTACCGACTAACACCCCTTGCTTCACACGGTCGGCGTGACCGCCTCACGCCAAGTCCCTACCCCGTCATGCCCGAATCGGGCTCAAGCGAAGGAGATCACTTATGGCACGCGACCGCCGCAGCAACAGCGACTCTGCCAACGACCGTCGTCTGACGGGCCAGTTGCAGCACTCCGCACAGTCCTACTGCTACCGCGACGACGCGGATTCCGACTTCGCCTCGGTCGTCATGAACGGTTGCGTCACCACCAGCCCGAAGGAGTACCCGCCGGAGGGCCACGGCTACCCCAGCAACGAGAGCTGACCGGCATGGCCGCCAAGAAGGCCGCCGCTCGCAAGACGGCGACGAAGAAGCCGTGCCCGGACTGCAAGGACGCCGGACAGACCTCCGAGACCTTCCAGGTCGGCGCACGCAAGAAGCACGACAGCCCGCACAAGCAGGAGGCCCTGTGCCTGACCTGCTGGGGCACCGGCGAAGCCCCCATCAACTGAACTGCCGCGCGCCAGGCGGACACCTCAACCCCGCCCGACCCGGCCTGATCCCGGAAGGAGGTACCGCGATGCGATCGAAGATGCGTCTGGACGCCGTGCTCGTCCAGGCCGTGATCGCCGGTGCCCTGTCCTTCGCCCACCTCCACGACATCGCCGAAGCAGCCGGCCAGCACGGCTGGAAGGCCTGGGCCTACCCCGTCAGCGTCGACCTGCTCTTCGTCGCCGCCTGGCGACGCCTACGCACCCTACGAGCCAACGACCACGCAGCCCGATCCGCCTGGACCTGGTTCGTCATCGCCCTGGCCGCATCCCTCGGCGCCAACATCGCCACCGCCGGACTCCTCGACCTCAACGCGGTACCGGCCTGGCTGCGCATCCTCGTCGCCGGATGGCCAGCCCTGGCCTTCCTCGGCGGAACCCTCCTCGCCCACACACCCACCCATGCAGCACCGGGCCCCACGCCTGCCCCGGCCGACGAGCACGACGAGATCGACGTGGAGACTGCTCCGGCTCCGGTCCTGCCCGAGGTGCCGGCTGCGCCGGAGATCGCGCCCGTGCCGGTCGAGGAGCCAGACACCCGTCCCATCGCCCCTGCACCCACGTCTGCCCCGGCCACCAAGCCGGCCGCAGCCCCGGTCCCCGCGGTGCCTCCAGCCCTGCTGGATCACGCCCGGAAGATCGCCGACACCCACCGCGCCACGACCGGCTCACCGATCGACCCCGGGACCCTGCGCGATCGTCTGGGCGTCCCGCCGGTCCTGGCTGACGCCATCACTGCCCAACTCGCCTGAAAGGAGGCTCACATGGCTCGTCCGAACCGCTTCTACGACGTGATCCGCATCGGCCCCGTCCAGGTCGGCTCGCACTACGACGGCCGGGGCCGCACCAAGCACACTGCTGCCTGCACCGCGCCCGGCTGCGGCTTCTCCGCCGACTACCGCGACCGCTCCGCCGCCGAACTCGCCGCCCGCACCCACCGCTGCAACCCCTAACCCGCCGAAGGGAGGCAACCCCGTGCGCTACCCGGACGCCCAACTGCGTGCCAACCACCGCCCGGCACACCTGATCCCGCCCGGCGTCGACCCGCGCAACGTCGTCATCGTCCAGGCCCCGCCCCGCTCCTACGCCGGGCCGATCCTGCTCACGATCGCGATCACCCTCGGCGTCTCCGTCGTGTTGATCGTGCTCGCCGTTGCCTTCCAGATCGCGGCCGCCGCTGCCGCAGCAGCCGTCCCGACCATCGGCGGCGCCAGCCTCACGATCAAGCTCGCCCGCAAGCAGCACAAGAGCTGAACGGCCCCCGGGACGGCCTCGGTCGCCAAACTTCCGCCGCCCCGGACGCCGGCACCCCATCCAGACCTCACCGACCCGAAAGGGGAGTCCATCATGCACCACAACAATCCCTTCGCTGCCCGCGTCTGCCCGCACTGCGACGGCTTCGCCACCGTCGTCATCGACTGCGGCCTCCGCGACTCGCACGGCCACCGCCTCACCGCGCCCAAGGACTGCCCCGCCTGCTGGGGCTTGGGCGTCATCGCCCGGATGCCCCGGTACTGGAAGTCCACCCTCACCCTGGCCACTCGCTGACCGCCGTGGCTATGACCGACGCCGCCACCTTGGCGGGCCTGGACCCGACCACCCTGGGCGACCTGCTCCGGGTGGCCGGATCCCCCGGCTTCGACCGCTGGCAAGACCAAATCCGCCGCACCGGCGGCTGCTCCGACCCCATCCACCTGGTCGGCTCGACCAAGACCCTCGACCCGGCCACCAAGACCGTCCTGCACGCCTACAGCACCGACCACGAGCCCGGTGGTCGGCTCCGGGTGGCTTGCGGCAACCGCCGCGCCTCGCGCTGCCCCTCCTGCGCCTGGACCTACGCCGGCGACACCTACCACCTCATCCGCGCTGGTCTCACCGGCGACGAAGCCAAAGGCACCCCAGAGACCGTGCGGGACCACCCCCGGGTCTTCGCCACTCTCACCGCCCCGTCCTTCGGCCCCGTCCACAACCGCCCCGGCAACCGCCCCTGCCGCTGCGGCACCCACCACCCCGAAGACGCACCCGAGTTGGGCACCGCCCTCAACCCCACCAACTACGACTACGCAGGTGCCGTCCTGTGGAACAACCACGCCGGACACCTCTGGCGCTACGTGACGATCTACCTGCCCCGCGAGCTGGCCAAGCGCGCTGGCCTCACTCAGAAGGACCTCAAGGCCCAACTCCGCGTCTCCTACGGCAAGGTCGCCGAGTACCAAAAGCGCGGCGCCATCCACTTCCACGCCGTCATCCGCTTCGACGGACCCGACGGCCCCGACACCGAACCCCCGGCCTGGGCCACCCTCGACCTGCTCACCGACGCCCTACGCGCCGCCGCAGCACGCGCCGAAGTCTCCCTACCTCCAGCCGGAGACCAGCCGGCCCGGACCCTGCGCTGGGGCACCCAGCTCGACGTCCAGCCCATCGGCGCCTTCGGCAGCGGCGAAGACCTCACCGAACAAGCCGTCGCCTCCTACGTCGCCAAGTACGCCACCAAAGCCGCCGAGACCACCGGCACCGTCGACCGCCGCATCGGCGAACTCGCCGAACTCGACAAACGCCCCGACCTACCCGACCACACTCGCCGCCTCATCCGCGCCTGCTGGGACCTCGACGAGCTCTACCCGGACCGGCGGCTCTGGCAGTGGGCTCACATGCTCGGCTTCCGGGGCCACTTCTCCACCAAGTCCCGTCGCTACTCCACCACCCTCGGCGCCCTGCGCCAGGTCCGCGCCGACTACCGCGCCGCCCAGCAACGCACCGCCCTCGGCCTACCCGACCCCGACGACTGCCCCGAGGCGACCACGCTCACCGTCGCCCACTGGGCCTACGCCGGCCACGGCCACACCCCCGGCGAATCCTGGCTCGCTGAACAGCTCGCACGCGAGATCAAAGCCAATCGCGACACCGCCCGCGAAGCCTTGGCGGAGCTCCAAGACGACATCGAGGGGGACTGGTGACCATGGCCGATCGGCTGCTGAACGTGCAGCAAGTTGCCGAACTGCTCGGCACAGGTGTCCGTTTCCCTCGACGCCTCATCGAGGAACGGCGAATAACCTTCGTCAAGGTCGGCCGGCATGTCCGTATCCCGGAGAGCGCCCTGTCTGCCTACGTCGCTGAGCACACCGTCCACCCGGTGATCGTTCGTCCTTCCGTGCTCAGGAGGGTTGCCTGATGGCGAACAACCAGGGCAAGCGGCGTCGGTTCGGCTCGGTCCGTCAGCTCAAGTCCGGCCGCTGGCAGGTTCGCTACCGTGATCCGAACACCGGTCAGCTCCGCAGCGCTGAGGAGACGTACGCGACCAAGACGGACGCGGAAGTCGCGCTGACCCACATCGAGGCGGACATCACTCGTGGTCAGTGGTCCGACCCTGATGCGGGCAAGGTCCACTTCGGTGAGTACGCGACTGCGTGGCTCAAGGATCGCAAGCTGGCAGACCGGTCGCATGAGCGTCATGAGTCGGTGATTCGGCTGCATCTGCTGCCCACTTTTCGCGAGCGGCCGTTGTCCTCGATCACGACGGCTCAGGTTCGAGCCTGGCGTACGGCGTGGCTTACACGGACCGGTGAGCCGACGGTGGTCAAGGCGTACCAGATCATGCGGGCGATTCTGAACACGGCCGTTGATGATGAGCTGATCCGGCGTAATCCGTGCCGGATCAAGGGTGCCGATCGCTACGACGTGCCGGAGCGGCCGGTACTCACCGTGGCGGAGGTGTACGCCGTGGCCGACGCGATCACGTCGCGATACCGGATGCTGGTCCTCCTGGCTGCCTTCACCGGTCTGCGCTTCGGGGAACTGGCCTCGCTCCGGCGGAGGGATGTCGATGCAGAGAGTGCTGCGCTGATGGTCCGGCGATCTCAGGCCGAGATGCAGACAGGGAGTCTCTTCGACAAGGCGCCCAAGTCCGATGCCGGCGTTCGGCCGGTGGCCTTCCCGACCGAACTCCTGCCGGACGTGAAGCAGCACCTCGACGCTTACGCCGGGCCTGGCCGTGACGGTCACGTGTTCCTCGGGCCCCAGGGCGGTCGGCTGCGCCGGAGCAACTTCCGGGATGACTGGATCAAGGCACGGACTAAGGCGGGCGTCACGGCCGATGTCCACTTCCACGATCTTCGGCACACCGGAAACACCCTCGCTGCGTCCGGCGCGAGCCTGCGTGAGCTGATGACCAGGATGGGGCACAGCACGCCCCGGGCGGCGCTGATCTATCAGCACATGGTCAACGGCCGTGATCGGGAGATCGCTGATCGGCTCGGCTCGATGATCCGCAAGGAGCGAGGGGAGGACTCTTAGCGGGCTTGTGGCACGTGTGTGGCACGACCGTGATCACGCGAAAGGGCCAGTTCGAGAGGATCAAGCCTCTGAACTGGCCCTTAGCCATGTGCCCCCGGCAGGATTCGAACCTGCGACACCCGCTTTAGGAGAGCGGTGCTCTATCCCCTGAGCTACGGAGGCGGGCCTTGTGGGAGACGTGGATGGCGGTGGTGCGTGGGAAATACATCCGGTCTCGGCAAGGGCCTGGACGCCCCTGAGGGGAGCCCAGGACAGCGTAGCGGATGGGGGCGGGGTGATGAGGGACGGCCGGTGCCTCAGGGGGCGTTCCGGGGGAGCGGTGGCCGTTCCCTGGGGCGGCCGGCGTCCCGCGGCCGCCTCCCTGGGGGCGTGGGTGCGCTCGGCCGGGTGGGGTGTGGTCGTCAGCCGCCGATGTGCCAGCTGACCGTGCCGTCGAGGGTGACGAGGAGGGCGAGCACGAGCAGGTCGGCGGCGCCGAGGGCGAGGCCCAGGAGGGCGCGGCCGCGGCGGGTGGTGCCACGGGCCAGGGCCAGGCCGCCGAGGATCAGGGCGCAGGGGCCCAGGACGAGGTTGAGGACCAGGGTGCCGAGCAGCCCGAGGACGAAGGAGGCCACGGCCATGCCGTCGGCGTGCGAGCGCGAACGGTCCGACCGGCGGGGGGACTTGGCCGCGGCGGTCGAGGTGGCCTGGGTGAGCGCGGTCATCGGGCGGTCACCTCGGTCCGGTGGCGGCGTTCGCGCAGGGAGAAGACGAGCAGCCAGACGGCGATGACGGCTGCCGCGACGAGGGTGGCGGGGAGGGGGAGGTGTGCCGCGGTGCCCAGCGCGATCCCCATCAGGAGGAGGGCAGCGACGAGGAAGAGCATGATCCGCCTTTCCGATTCGGAGGACAGTTGTTCACTCACTGACTCCAGCATACGACTCCCCACGGGTGGAGAAGTTCGGAGAACGGTTGTTTACTGGATGACATGAGTCACACCCTTGGGGTCCGGCAGGCCCAGAAACAGAAGACCCGCCAGGCGCTGCTCGACGCGGCGCTCGGCCTGCTGGAGGAGCAGAGTCTGAGCAGTCTGGGGCTGCGGGAGGTGACGCGGGTGGTGGGCATCGCGCCGACCGCGTTCTACCGGCACTTCAGGGACCTGGGCGAACTGGGCGTCGCGCTGGTCGAGGAGGCGCTGGGCAGTCTGCATGTGATGGTGCGGGCGATCCTCGCCGAGCAGGACGGGGCCGAGGAGCGGATCGACCGTACGGTCGCGGTCGTCGAGCAGCACGTGCGCACGTACCCGCTGCACATCCGGTTCGTGGCGCGGGAGCGGCACGGGGGCGTACGGGCCGTGCGGCAGGCCATCGCGGGGGAGTTGGACCGGTTCGCGGAGGAGGTCGCCGCGGCTCTCAAGTCCCAGCCGGTGTCGGAGGGCTGGCGCGACGACGATGTGCGGATGTTGGCCGAGCTGTATGTGGACCGGCTGGTGACCACGGCCGCGGCGCTGCTCGACGCCGAGGAGGACGGGGCCGAGGGCGCGGCCGAACGGGTGGTGCGGACGGCCCGTCGGCAGTTGCGGCTGATCAGCATCGGCCGGCGGCACTGGGGGGAGGAGGGCGGGGAGTAGGGAGTAGGGGGGTAGGGAGTAGTAGGTCTCGGTGGGGCGGGTGGGCCTGGTGGCCCCAGTGGACCTGTGGCGGTCCCTGGTGCCGTGGGCGCGGGTGGCGGTGGGTGTCAGGAGCGGGCCGGGGTCACTCGTACGCGGTAGGTGCCGTCCGGTCTTTCGGTGAGCACGGTGACCGAGGTGCCGCTGGCGCGGTCGGTGTAGGTGCTGCCGGGGCGGAAGGTGGCGTCGGTGAGTTCCGAGTCGACGTACTTGTCCTTCTGGTAGCAGCCGCCGCTGCGCGGGGTGGCGTCCACGACGCGGAGCGGGCCGCGGCCCGAGGGGACGTCGGTGGCGACGCGGTAGACCAGGACGCCGGGCCGGCAGACCGCCGGTTCGAGCAGCCCGTGGGTGCGGGCCTCGACCACCAGCGCGGTGTGCGGTGAGGTCGGGATGACGACGATCTTGGTGCCGCCGGGGACGGAGATCGGTGTGAGGGTGTGTTCGGCGGGCGTTCCGCGGGGCGGTGCGCAGTGCACCTGGTCGGCGGAGAGCCAGCCGAGCTTCCACTTGTGCCAGCCGACGAAGTCGTTGCTCGGCCCCCAGTCCTCGTCCATCGGGTCCCAGTGCCCCGCGGGGGCTGGGGCATGGCGCGCGTCGTTGTAGTAGAGGTCCGGCAGGCCGAAGCTGTGCGCGTTCTCGTGGTTGAGGACGCGGAAGGCGCTCGCTCCGATCTGCCGGCTCCATATGAACGACACGTTCCGGAACGGCACCCCGTCGGGCGTCTTCATGCCCATGTCGCCACCGCTGAAGGTGACCGAGAGAACCGTACGGGTCGCGGGCGGGCCCGCGTTGGGTGTGGCGATGATGTTGACGACGTCGTAGTCGTGGAAGTCGACGGTCCCGTCGACGGCGCGGACGACCTCCTGGGCCAGCGCGTGATAGCCGCCGTCCGAGGCCGGGTCGAAGCTGGCGCCGCGCTCGATGCCGTACGCCGCGACCGGCCGTGACATACGGATCCAGCGGAAGAGGGGGACGGGCAGATAGCTCAGCCTGCCGTACGAGCTGGTCCGGAAGTAGTCCGTCGCGGCCGGGAAGAACTCGGCGAAACGGGCGCTGGGCGATATCGGGGCGTGGGCGTCGGGGAAGTCGATGAAGAGGGTCAGTGCCCTGACGACGCCGGACGAGCGGGCGAAACCGGCGGGGGTGTCGGCGGATTCGGCGACGTCGTCGGTGATGCCGCGCAGCGCGCAGGGGCCGCTCGGGGGAACGCCCGGCCCCGGGGGTATGGCCACGGCGCTGGGGGGCGAGCCCAGCGTGACGGCCGCGGTCGCGCAGGCCGCGCCGACGGCCAGCACCGCGGATATCTTGCGCCTCATGACGATCACCTTGGATCGCCGGGTGTTCCCCCGCGCGCGGTGTTGCGTCAATTGGAGGCATGGCGTCGTCATCCGGCCTCGCACACCGGGCCGGGAGGCGGCTCGGGGAACTGTGTGTCAGGTCACATGGCAGCGTGAAATATCCGGGGACGCTCTCCCCGTTTAACCAGACGTCCGACTGAAGCGGGGAGCGTCTCCCCGGTTCGCCGCCCGGCGTCCGGACCCGCAGACCGAGAGGAGTGAGCCGCATGACCGCCGTCGCACACTGCGCGAAGACCGGGAAGCAGGGGCCCTCGCCCCGCCTGCGGGCCGATGCCCTGCGAAACCGGGAGCGGATCATCGCGGCCGCTCGCGAGACGGTGATGGAGTTCGGGGCCGAGGTCCCGCTCGATGAAATCGCTCGACGTGCGGGTGTCGGCAATGCGACGCTCTACCGTCACTTCACGGATCGACTGGAGTTGATCCACCACGTCACGCTCTCCGTCATGTCCCGTACGGCCGACCGCGCGGAGAGTGCTCTCGCCGAGGAGCCCGATGCCTTCCAAGCGCTGAGGCGCTTCGTCCACGACGCGGTGGAGGAGCGGATCGGGGCCCTGTGCCCGATGCTCTCCGACAGCATCGACCGTGACCACCCCGAACTGCTCGCCGCGCGCGAACGCCTGGAGGCGGCCATCGAGGCCGTCATGGGCGCCGCGCGCGACAGCGGCCAGCTGCGTCCCGACATCGCCGTCGGTGATCTGATGGTCGCGCTCACCCAGCTCACCCGGCCGTTGCCGGGCAGTGGCTGTGTGGACTTCGACAGGTTCGTGCACCGGCACCTGCAGCTGTTCCTGGACGGCCTGCAGGCGCCCGCCCGCTCCGAACTGCCCGGGTCCGCCGCCACCTTCGAAGACCTCAGGCGCCGCGGGTAACCGGACCGGCCGCCGGCCCAGGTCTCACACACCGCCGGCCCAGGTCTCACACACCCCGCACGTCACACCCCACACCCGTCCCACTCGTCGTTCCACGGGGCCCGAGCGTCCCGTCCGTTCCCACGCTCCCGCTCGCCCACGCCTCCGTCCGCTCACCGCACCACTAGGTGGATCCCGCCATGCCTGAAACCGTCCCTTCCGTCGATCCCCGGCGCTGGAAAGCGCTGATATTCATCGCTCTCGCCCAGCTGATGGTCGTCCTCGACGCGACCATCGTGAACATCGCGCTGCCCTCCGCCCAGGAGGACCTCGGCATCACCGACGCCAACCGGCAGTGGGTGATCACCGCCTACGCACTGGCCTTCGGCGGCCTGCTGCTCTTCGGCGGCCGCATCGCCGACCTGTGGGGACGCAAGCGGACCTTCATCATCGGGCTGATCGGCTTCGCGGTCGCCTCCGCGCTCGGCGGGGCCGCGGCCAACGAGGGGATGCTGCTGGGCGCGCGGGCGCTGCAGGGTGTCTTCGGCGCGCTGCTGGCGCCGGCCGCACTGTCCCTGCTCGCGGTGACGTTCACCGAGGCCAGGGAGCGCGCCAAGGCGTTCGGCATCTTCGGTGCGATCGCCGGTGGCGGCGGCGCCGTGGGCCTGATCCTCGGCGGTGTGCTGACCGAGTACATGAACTGGCGCTGGACCTTCTTCGTCAACATCCCGTTCGCCGTGGTCGCCGCGACCGGCGCCTTCCTGGTCATCCGCGAGCCCGCGGAGGGCCGCAACCCCTCCCGGCTGGACGTCCCCGGCGTCATCCTGGCCACGCTCGGACTGGTCTCGCTGGTCTACGGGTTCACCCGCGCCGAGTCCGACGGCTGGCTGGCGGCCCCGACCCTGGGCCTGTTCGCCGCGGCCGCCGTGCTGCTGCTGGCGTTCGTGCTGGTCGAGTCCAAGGTGAAGGCCCCGCTGCTGCCGCTGCGGGTGGTCGCCGAGCGCAACCGCGCCGGTGTCTACGCCTCGCTGGGCCTCGCCGTGATCGGCATGTTCGGCCTCTTCCTCTTCCTGACCTACTACCTGCAGATCGTGAAGGGGTACACGCCGGTCGTGACCGGTCTGGCCTTCCTCCCGATGATCGTCGGCATGATCACCGGCTCGACGCAGATCGGCGCCCGGCTGATGAACCGGGTCCGTCCGCGGCTGCTGATGGCGCCCGGATTCACCGTGGCCGCGGCCGGCATGCTGGTGCTGACCCAGATCGACCTGGACACGTCCTACCCGGCGCTGATCCTGCCCGGTTTCCTGCTGATGGGCCTCGGCATGGGTACGGCGTTCATGCCGGCGATGTCGCTGGCCACGCACGGGGTCCAGGCGCGGGACGCCGGTGTCGCCTCGGCGATGGTCAACACCTCGCAGCAGGTGGGCGGTGCGATCGGTACGGCTCTGCTGAACACCATCGCCGCCAGCGCCACCAGCGCGTACGCCACTTCGCACGCGGCCGGCGCGCGCTCGGCCGACCTGCTCAAGCTCCAGTCGATGGTGCACGGCTACACCACCGCCATCTGGTGGGCGGTGGGCATCCTGCTCCTGGCCGGGGCGATCGCCTTCACCCTCATCAACACCGGGCGGCCGGGCGGCGGTTCGCCGGTGGCCTCGTCCGGGGACGGTACGGGCAAGGCCGTGGCCGAGGACGAGGTGCCGGTCCCGGTGCTGGCGCACTGAGCCGGTCCGCAGGCGCCGGCCTCTTCCGGTTCCCCTGATACGTCAGCGGAGCCAGGGGAGGTCGGCGCCTTGCGGCTGCAGCCCCTCGGTCATCACCTGGCATATCTGGGCCAGTTGGCGGACCTGCTCCGGGGAGAGGCGGTCGAAGATCGCGGAGCGGACGGCGGCGACATGACCGGGGGCGGCCTTCTCCAGCACCCGCATTCCCTCGTCCGTGAGGTACGCGTTCTGCCCCCGCTTGTCGGAGGGGCAGTTCTCGCGGCGCACCCAGCCGTTCTTCTCCAGGCGGGCGACCGCGTGCGAGAGCCGGGAGCGGGTGATCTTGGCGTTCTGGGCCAGCTCGGTCATCCGCATCCGGCGCCGCGGTGCCCGGGAGAGCTGGACGAGCAGGCCGTAATAGACGTGCGGCATCCCGGCGTCGCGCTGCAGCTGACGGTCGAGGTGGTCCTCAAGGAGCGTGGTGGCGTGGAGGTAGCACTGCCAGGCGTATTGCTCCTCGTCGGTGAGCCAGCGCGGCTCGGCTGCGGGTTCGGTGCTCATAGCATCCACTCTCTCACCGCTCAGAGAGTTCTTTAAGTTTTAACAACGTCGGGTTAGGCTGGATTCCTACGCTTGAACGTTCAAGTACTGCAGAGTGCGGTGACTGAATGTTTCCGGTGTGCCGATACCGCCCAGTGTGACGCCGCAGAGTTGATATGTCGCCCATGCCGGCCGCAGCGGCTTCCTCGCCCGTGCCCGTCCAGAATCCGTCGGTACGTGGAGGGGCGGGGTGTCCGGCCGACAGCCCGTTTTGAGGGCCAGGCGGCGCCCGCCCGGCCGGGGGAGTGCGACGACCGGGGGTGGCAGGCCCTGGAAGTCCAGGGCCTGCCGCCCTTGCGGCCGACCTGGGTGGGGGCGGAGGGCCGGTCCGTCCTGACTCGCCGTCAAGGGAGTCCGCGGCCGTCGCCAGCGCGCACCCGAGGGCCTACGCGCCCCACCGCCGCGACGTCGGGGCCGCCGCCCGCGACGTCAGCCGAACGCGGTGGACCGATGCCGGCCGTGCGGCTCGCGGGTGCGGTGGGTCCGGAAGACGTACAGCGAGACGACGAACATGATCACGCCCATGACGAGCCCGAAGCCGCACGACTTCAGGATCGTCTCCCCGCCGAGGCTGTAGTTCCAGCCCACCGCCGCGCCGAAGAGCGCGCCGTAGGCGAGCGCCCGGGTCTCGGTGAGCATGGACGACTGGTAGTGGACCAGGACGAGTCCCAGTGCGCCGGTGACGACGGCCGCGGCCACCCCGTACAGCAGCGCGGGGCCGCCCTCGGTGCCGGCGGTGTGGGTGCGGAAGATCGTGAAGCAGCCGAAGGCGAGCGCCGCGACGATCGGCAGCGAGACGGTCGCCGGAACGCGCTCGGCCATGGCGGCCGGCCGGGAGGGCCGCTGCGGGGGCCGGTCGCCGGTGCCCGCCGTCGCGCCGTGTTCGAGTTCGACGCTGCCGTGCGAGCGGGCCGCCCTCGCGCCGTGCCGTTGAGCGTGCTGGTCCATGGCGGGCTCCTCTCGATCGCCCCTGCGCCCGGTGTCCTGCTGCTCCCGTGCCCTTCTGTCCAGGCGACACCCGGGGGTCGCTTCCGTCAACTGGATCAGCCCGGAACGGCGGGCGGGGCGACCTCGGCGGGGGCCGCCGGTCACGTCGCCGGGCGGTGGCTCCCGGCGGCGGGCGGTGCGCCGTCCACCGCCTCCTGGGCAACCAGAACGCGGTGCGGGTCGTCTTGGGGGGTGGGAGAGCGGTGCACGAGCGGCGCCGGTAGGACGGCAGGAACGGATGGGCGCTACTCCGAACGTGATGCACGTCTCACGGATGTGGTGGCGATAAAGATCCACAAGGGGTGGGAGATCCGCTTCGGTGTCCGCTCTGACCTGCGGTTCCCGCTGTTCGCGCAGCGTATGAGCTCCCCGTGCGGGGTGCAGGGTACTGCATGATCAGAAAAATAGAAGCGCGGTGTGGGAATTCTGTCCGGATTCCAGCCGTTGTTTCCTTCGGACGGGCCACCCGGCAAGCATCGCAGTGGGTGCACCACCAATCGGCTCGCCCAACGTCCCGCGACCTTCCCCAAGCTCTCGGCTTCGCTCGAGCAGGGGAGACCCCAACATCGCAAAGGGAGCACACGCATGGCAACCCGTGCCGTCGCCCGTCGTCAGGAAAGCAGCAGCGCTTCTGACGGGGCCACCAGTGTTCGCGCCGTAGGCGGGGAGATCGCCGACCGCGACCTGGTCGGCATGTACCTCGACGAGATCGCGCGTACACCCCTGCTCGACGCCGCCAAGGAGGTCGAGCTGTCCCAGACCATCGAGGCGGGCGTCTACGCCCAGCAGATCCTGGACGGCGAGATCACCGACGGCAATGCCGCGGGCGCCGGCCGCGAGGAGCTCGAGGCGCTGGCCGAAGAGGGGGTCAGGGCCAAGGACGTCTTCATCCGCTCCAACCTCCGGCTGGTCGTCGCCGTGGCGCGCCGTTACCCGCGCGCGGGGCTGCCGCTGCTGGATCTGATCCAGGAGGGCAACGCCGGCCTGGTCCGCGCCGTCGAGAAGTTCGACTACGCCAAGGGATTCAAGTTCTCCACGTACGCGACGTGGTGGATCCGCCAGGCCATCACCCGTTCCATCGCCGACCAGTCGCGCACGATCCGGCTGCCCGTGCACCTCGTCGAGGAGCTGGGCCGGATCCGCCGGGTGCAGCGCGAGTTCAACCGCGAGAACGGCCGTGACCCGGAGCCGGCGGAGGTCGCCGGCGAGCTGGGCTCCACGCCCGCCCGCGTCACCGACGTGCTGGACTGGGCCCGCGACCCGGTCAGCCTCAACATGTCGGTGGACGACGACGGCGACACCCAGTTCGGCGACCTGCTGGAGGACACCTCCGCCGCCTCGCCCGAGCAGTCGGTGCTGACGCTGCTGCGCAGCGAGGAGCTGGAGGACCTGATCGACCGCCTCGACCACCGCACCGCCTCGATCATCAAGGCGCGCTACGGCATCGAGGACGGTCGCGAGCGCACGCTGACCGAGGTCGGCAAGCAGCACGGTCTGACCCGCGAGCGGATCCGGCAGATCGAGAAGCACGCGCTGCTGGAGCTGAAGCGGATGGCGCGCGACACGGGCTTCGACGCGGCCGCGTAGTACTCCCCTTCCGATAGGACGAGCCCCGGTGCCGGTTCCGGCGTCGGGGCTCTGTTGTGTCCGGGTGCCCGGCGCCCGCCCCACCCCGCCTGCTGCCGTCGCCTGGCACGTGGTGCCCGTTTGGGTCCACATCAAGTCCGAATGCATTTACTTCTCGGAAATCCAGGCGTAGTATCGCAGTGAAACCACAGGTTCGGGCATGGAACGGACACACACGCTGATGTATGCACCGGAGCGCCAGCAGGAGATTCTGCGGCTCGCCCGTGAGGGCGGACGGGTCGATGTGCTCTCCCTCGCCGAGCAGTTCCAGGTCACCGCCGAGACCGTACGGCGCGATCTGAAGGCGCTGGACCGGGCCGGCCTGGTGCGCAGGGTGCACGGCGGCGCCATCCCGGCCGGCCGGCTGGACTTCGAGCCGGACCTCGCCGAGCGGGACGCGGTCGCCGCCGACGAGAAGCAGCGCATCGCGCGGGCCGCGCTGGCCGAGCTCCCCGGCGGCCAGAGCGGCTCCGGAAGCATGATCCTGGACGCCGGCACGACCGCCGCCCGGCTCGCCGCCCAGATCCCGCTGGAGGCCGAGCTCACCGTCGTCACCCATGGCCTGCCGGTCGCCGCCCGGCTCGCCGACCACCCCGGCCTCACCCTCCACCTCGTGGGCGGCCGGATCCGGCACCGCACGCGCGCCGCGGTCGACGACTGGGCGCTGCGCGCCTACCGCGAGATCAACGCCGATGTGCTGTTCCTGGCGACCAACGGCTTCTCCCTCGACGGCGGTCTGACCACCCCGGACCTCGCGGAGGCGGCCGTCAAACGGGCGTTGATCCGCGCCGCCCGCCGGGTCGTCCTCCTCGCCGACTCCGCCAAGTTCGGGCAGCAGCAGTTCGCCCGCTTCGGCGAGCTGTCGGACGTGGACCTGCTCATCACCGACACCGGGCTCAGCCCCGACGACGCCCTCGCCATCGAACGCGCGGGCACGGAAGTAGTACGCGCATGATCCTCACCGTCACCCCCAACCCCAGCCTGGACCGTACGTACGAGGTCCCGGCGCTGGACCGCGGGGCCGTGCTCCGGGCCACCACCGACCGCATCGACCCCGGCGGCAAGGGCGTCAACGTCTCCCGGGCGCTCGCCGCCGGCGGCCACCACACGCTGGCCGTACTCCCGCTGGGCGGTCCCGCGGGCGCGGCGCTGGCCGGGCTGCTCGGCGCCGAGGGCATCGAGGTGGCGGGGGTGCCGGTGTCCGGCCAGACCCGCTCCAACATCTCGGTCGCCGAACCCGACGGCACGCTCACCAAGATCAACGCGGCCGGGCCCGAGCTGACCGCCGAGGAGGCCGAGGCGCTGCTGCGGAAGGTCGGCGAGCGCTGGGCGGGCGCCGACTGGATCGCCTGCTGCGGCAGCCTGCCGCGCGGTCTGGCGCCCGAGTGGTACGCCGAACTGGTCGCCCGCGCCCATCGTGCGGGCACCCGGATCGCGCTGGACACCTCGGGGCCGTCGCTGACCGCCGCACTGCGCGAACGCCCGGACGTCATCAAGCCCAACGCCGAGGAGCTGGCGCAGGCCGTCGGCCGTCCGCTCGCGACCCTTGGCGACGCGGTCAAGGCCGCCGAGGAGCTGCGGGATCGTGGCGCCCGCGCCGTGCTGGCCTCCCTGGGGGCGGACGGCCAGCTCCTGGTCGACGAGGACGGCATCCACTTCGGCAGCGCCCCGGTCGCCGCCGTGCGCAGCAACGTCGGTGCCGGCGACGCCTCGCTGGCCGGGTTCCTCGCGGCGGGCGGCACGGGCGTGGCCGCGCTGGCCGCCGCCCTCGCCCATGGCGCGGCGGCGGTTCAGCTGCCGGGCAGCCTGATGCCGGCGCCGAAGGACCTGGACCCCTCGGCGGTGCGGGTGACGGACGCGGTGCCGCTGGACCGGGAGCTCACGGAGCCGGCGCCATGAACGGCCGCCGGCCCGGCCCGGGGCTGACGGGTTTGATGCCGATTGCGAGCAAGGGAGCCGCGTGATGAGTGAGTTGATCAGCGCGGGACTGGTCGACCTCGACCTGTCCGCCGAGACGAAGGAAGCCGCCGCGCGATCACTGGCCGAGCGGATGGTCGCCTCCGGTCGCGTCACCGACCTGGAGGGCTTCCTCGCGGACGTGGCCGCGCGGGAGGCCCAGATGCCGACCGGGCTGGACGGCGGGATCGGGATCCCGCACTGCCGCAGTGCCCATGTCACCGAGCCCACGCTGGCCTTCGGGCGCAGCGCCGGCGGCATCGACTTCGGCGCGCCGGACGGCCCGGCCGACCTGGTCTTCCTGATCGCGGCCCCGGCGGGCGGCGACGCGGACCATCTGTCGATCCTCTCGACCCTCGCCCGCCATCTGATGGACGAGGACTTCACCGGCGCGCTGCGGTCCGCCACCGAGCCGGCCCGCGCGGCGGCGCTGATCCGCGGCGACGAGCCGGAGGCGGCGGAGGAGCCCGCCGCGGCCGCCGAGCAGCCCGCCGAGCAGCCCGCCGTGCCCGTCCAGGAGCCCGCCCCCTTCCGTATCGTCGCCGTCACCTCCTGCCCCACCGGCATCGCGCACACCTACATGGCCGCCGAGTCGCTGGAGAAGGCCGCGGAAGCCGCAGGCGTCGAGCTGTTCGTCGAGACGCAGGGCTCGGCCGGGTTCAAGCGGCTCGACGCGCAGCTGGTCGCGGACGCGGACGGGGTGATCTTCGCGCACGACGTCGAGGTGCGCGACAAGGAGCGCTTCGCCGGCAAGCCGACCGTCGACGTCGGGGTGAAGGCGGGCATCAACCGCCCCGCCGAACTCATCGCCGAAGTACGCGAGAAGGCCGAACGCGGTGCGGTGACCGCCCCCGCAGGGGCCGCGGCCCCCATGGACCAGGACGCCGGTGCCGCCGACGGCTTCGCCACCCGCCTGCGCAAGTGGCTGATGACCGGCGTCAGCTACATGGTCCCCTTCGTCGCCGCGGGCGGTCTGCTCATCGCGCTCGGCTTCGCCATCGGCGGCTACGCGATCAACAAGGCGCCGTCCGTCGCCGAGCACTTCGTCTGGACCGAGTCCGCCAGTTGGGCGGCCCTGCTCTTCCAGATCGGCGGCGTCGCCTTCGGCTTCCTCGTCCCGGTCCTGGCCGGCTTCATCGCCTACGGCATGGCCGACCGGCCCGGCCTCGTACCGGGGTTCGTCGGCGGCGCGGTCGCCCTCACCATCAACGCGGGCTTCCTCGGCGGCCTGATCGCCGGACTGATCGCGGGCGGGGTGGTGCGGGCGATCCAGCGGGTCGGTGTGCCGCCGGTCCTGCGTGGCATCATGCCGGTCGTCGTCATACCGCTGGTCTCCTCCGCGATCGTCGGCTTCCTGATGTTCCTCGTGGTCGGCAAGCCGATCGCCGCGCTGCAAAAGGGGCTGACCGACTGGCTGTCCGGCCTCTCCGGCGCCAACGCGATCATGCTGGGTGTGCTCCTCGGCCTGATGATGTGCTTCGACCTCGGCGGCCCGCTGAACAAGGTCGCCTACGCCTTCGCCATCGGCGGCCTGGCCCACCCCAACGAGGGGAGCCTGAAGGTGATGGCCGCGGTGATGGCGGCCGGCATGGTGCCGCCGCTGGCGATGGCGCTGGCCACGACCGTGCGCGGCCGGCTCTTCACCAAGGCCGAGCGGGAGAACGGCAAGGCGGCCTGGGTGCTCGGCGCCTCCTTCATCACCGAGGGCGCGATCCCCTTCGCCGCCGCCGATCCGCTGCGGGTCATCCCCTCCGCGATGGCCGGCGGCGCGGTCACCGGCGCCCTGTCGATGGCCTTCGGCTGCACCCTGCGGGCCCCGCACGGCGGCGTCTTCGTCGTCCCGCTGATCGGCCAGCCGCTGCTCTACCTGCTCGCCATCGCCGCGGGCACGCTCGTCAGCACGGCCCTGGTCGTCGTCCTCAAGGGCCTGCGCAAGCCGTCGACCGAGGGCCCGGCCGGCACCCCGGCCGCCGACGGCTCCCAGGTCGCGGTCGCGGCCTGACCCCCGGCGCCGTATACGAAAAGGCGGTGGCCGGCCCCCTCACAGGGCCGGCCACCGCCTTTGCGGTTCGTGCCGCGAGCGCCGTTCGTCAGGCCTCGCTGCCCGCCTGCCACGCCGACCACGACAGGTTCCAGCCGTTGAGGCCGTTGTCGGGCTGGATGGTCTTGTCGTGCGAGTTCTTCACGATGACGACGTCGCCGACCAGCGACTCGTTGAAGAACCACTTGCCGGGGGTGTCGCCACCGCCGCCCTTGTTGTCCTGCAGGCCGACGCAGCCGTGGCTGGTGCCGGCCTTGCCGAAGATGGACGGCGAGCCCCAGTAGTTGCCGTGGATGAACGTGCCGGACGACGACAGCCGCATGGCGTGCGGTACGTCCTTGATGTCGTACTCGCCCTTGCCGTTCTCCTTGGTGAAGCCGACCGTCGAGCCGTCCATCCGGGTCTGCTCGAACTTCTCCGAGATGACCATCTGGCCGTTGTAGGTCGGGTTGTCGGGGCTGCCGCCGGAGATCGGGACGGACTTGATGGTCTTGCCGTCCCGCTTGACCGTCATCATCTGGGTGTCCATGTCGACGGTGGAGACCTGCGAGCGCCCGACGGTGAAGGTCACCGTCTTGGACTGCACGCCGGTGATGCCCTCGCCGCCCTTCACACCGTCCAGGTCGATCTCCATGGTGACCTTGGAGCCGGCCTTCCAGTACTCCTCCGGGCGGAAGTCCAGGCGCTGGGCGCCGAACCAGTGGCCGACGACCTGCTGGCCGCTGCTGGAGGTCACCTTGATGTGGGACTGGACGTCCTTCTTGTTGGTGATCACCTTGTCGAAGTTGAAGGACACCGGCATGCCGACGCCGACGGTCTTGCCGTTGTCGGGCGTGTAGGAGCCGATGAAGCTGTTGGCCGAGGAGACCGTCGTGAAGGTCGCGTTCTCGGTGGCCGAACGGCCCTTGGCGTCCTTGGCGTTCGCCACGAGCTTGTACTTGGTGCCGCGCTCCAGCTGGACGCCGGGCTTCCAGGACTTGCCGTCGGACGATATGGCACCGGCCACGGTGGCCCCGGTGTCGGCGACGGTGAGCTTCACATCGGTCAACTTGCCGCCGGTGACCTTCACACCGGTGTCGTTGATGCTGGCGTCCGTCGCGCCGTCCTTCGAGGACACCGTGATCTTGGCGTCCGAGGCGTCCTTGGCGGCTGCGGCGTCCGCGCCCGCCTGGCCGTTCTTGCCGTCGTCGTGGCCACCCGCCTCGGCGTCGCCGCCACAGGCCGACAGGGCCAGCGCACCTGCCGCGAACAGGGCGGTCACGGCCAGCGTGCGGCGCATCCGACGGGTGCGGCGCGGCCTGCCCGGCGTCCGCTGCTCGTCCGACAGGAGCAGCTGGTGCGGGGTGCGGGACTGGGCGGGCGCGGGGTTGTCCGGCGATGTCACGAGCTGCTCCATACCAGGGTGTTGTGATTCCGTGCTGGTAAACAGCACCTACGGGCGGATTTGGTTGCGGACCGGGTGTTGTTGTGATGAAGGTCACATTCTTGGGGGTAGTGGGTGGTCGTCCGGTCCCGACAGCCAGGTTCGCAGCGGGGTGCCGTGTTCGTCCAGGCGGGGTGGTGCGGCGGGTTGGGTCACGGGGGTCGCCGAGAGGCGCAGTGGGCTGGCGATTTGGGGAATCCGGCCCTCGCCGACGCAGGTCACCGGGTCGAGTCCGAGTCGGTCCGCCAACTCCAGGGCCGCGGAGAGCGTGTTGACCGGGCCGCACGGGACCGAAGCAGCGGCCAGTCGCGCGGTCCAGCCCTGCGGGGTGTCGGCCGCCAGTCGGCCTTCCAGTGCTTTGATCAGATCCGTCCGGTTATGGACCCGGTCCCGATTGCGGGCGAACCGGACGTCTTCGGCGAGCTCCGGCGAGTCCAGCGCCTCGGCCAGCGCCCGGAACTGACGGTCGTTCCCCACCGCCACCGCGAGCAGCTGCCCGTCCCGGCAGGCCAGCGTCTCGTAGGGGGCGATGCTCGGATGGCGATTGCCCATCGGGCCCGGGTCGCGGCCGGTGGCCAGATGGCCGGACGCCTGGTTGACCAGCGACCCCAGCAGGGACGAGAGCAGATTCACCTCCACCAGCTGGCCCTGGCCGGTGCGGTCGCGGTGGCGCAGCGCGGCGAGGACGGCGGTGGCGGCGTCCTTCGCGGTCAGCACGTCCACCAGCGCCACCCCCGCCTTGAGCGGGGTGCCGCCGGGCTCGCCGGTGATGCTCATCAGGCCTCCGACGGCCTGGACGACGAAGTCGTAGCCAGGCAGGTGGGCGCCCGCGCCGGAGCCGAAACCGGTGATGGTGCAGTGCACCAGGCCCGGGTTGGCGGCGCGGGTGGCGGTGTGGTCCAGGCCGTACTTGGCGAGCGAGCCGGGGCGGAAGTTCTCGATCAGTACATCGGCCCGGCAGGCCAGTTCGCGGGCCGTGGCCGCGTCGTCCGGATCGCCGAGGTCCAGGGCGAGCCCGCGCTTGGAGCGGTTCGCGGCGTCGAAGTACGCGGCCGTCCCGTCGGCGGCGAACGGCGGGCCCCAGGCGCGGGTGTCGTCGCCGGTGCCCGGCCGCTCCACCTTGATCACCTCGGCGCCGAGGTCGGCGAGCGTGGCGGCGGCCAGCGGGCCGGCCAGTACGCGGCTGAAGTCGGCGACGAGGACGCCCTCCAGTGCACGTGCCGGCCACTCGGTGGGCGGGGCGGCGGTGGGCGGCTCGGGGTGCGGACGGTGCGGCTGCTGCGGCACGTGCGTACTCCTGACGTCGCGGGCGAGGAGGTGCCATCGTCGGTGACGGCCGGCCTCGCGGGGAAGCCGCCGAGGTGTCCAACGGGGCGGGCGCGACCCTGCCGGGGCGGCCGTGTGCGGTGCCGGTAATGTGACGAAAAGTCATAGGAGATGCGTCACTTCAGGACTTAAGTCCCAAGATCCCCTGTCAAAAGTCCCGAGGTGTGGTGTCTACTGGCGTAAGCCCAGCGCCTCATCCGTCCGGGAGGACTGCATGCTTCCCTCCGCATCGATTCTGCAGCAGATCGGCCTCGGCGTGCTCTTCGCGCTGGCGGTGGTCTGGGTCGTCGGACTGTCCAGACTGCTGCGACGGGGGCGGTACGAGGCGGCGATGCGGCGGGACCGGCGGGAGATGCGGATGCGCTACGCGGTGCGCGACCGGGAAGAGCCGCCCACGGCACCGGAGCTGCTCGGGTCGGTGCCGCGGCAGACCGGGACGGCCGGCCCGCCGGCGGAGTGCGTGGAGCTCAGTGCCGCGGAGCGCGCGGCGTTCGAGGGGCTCGTCCGGCAGCTGTCCGGCCAGAGCTGAGCCGGGGCGGCCCGGTGCGTGCCGTGCGCGCCCCGGGCGCTCAGTGGATCGGAGCCAGCCTCAGCAGCGCCAGCGCGGCCAGCATCTGCACCGACACCGACAGCGCGGACTTCCACGTCGGCAGATGGTGCTGGCCGCGTATGAGCAGCACCGCGAGGACGTAACCGAAGCCCCAGGTCGTCCAGGTCGCGGCCTGGACGAAGGTGGCACCGGTCGGCAGCCAGGCGGCGATCGCCAGCCGCGGCAGGTCCGTCACCCAGAACAGCACGATGAACAGGCTCGCGGTCGGCGCGAAGCGGCCGCTGCCGCCGAGGGTGCGGGCTATGGCGTGGGTGACCACGCCCAGGGCGAGGCTGGCGGTCAGCACCCCCGCCTCGGCCAGCCCGACGAGCTGCAGCGCCTCGGTGCGGTCGGCCGCCCACTGGCCGGGGAACGCGTCCATCGACACGACCCCGATACCGCCGCTGATCAAGGACAGCATTATCGCCGCGCTCCAGGCGCTGCGGTCCCGCGCCTCGTCCATGACGTCCACCGGCCGGTACCAGAGCCCGAGTATCAGCCGGTGCCACCACAACCGCCGGCGCGGCGCCGGCTCGCGCGGCGCCGGCTGAAGGAGCGTGGGCGGCGGGGGCGGTGGAGGATGAGAGGGGGGTGGTGCGGACATAAGGCCGTTTCTACCACCGGCAGATGAGGGGCGCCGCAGGGGCGTCGGGCGCGGGGACGGCCGCGTTGACGGCTGCCGGGGCGCATCGAACGGGCAGGGGCGGAGCGAGCCGGGCGCCGTGCGGTCGCGTCGTAGGGGATGCTTCCGCCGAGGAATGAGACGCTCTCTTGGTGACCATGCAGACACCGGAGCACGACGAGGCGCACGGCGGCGGGCTCGGGAGCCGGCTCAACTGGCTGCGGGCCGCGGTGCTCGGCGCCAACGACGGCATCGTCTCCACCGCCGGACTGGTCGTCGGTGTCGCCGGAGCGACCGACGCCCGCGGCACGTTGCTGACCGCGGGTCTGGCGGGACTGCTGGCCGGGTCCATGTCGATGGCGGCCGGCGAGTACGTCTCGGTCTCCACCCAGCGGGATTCGGAGAAGGCCGCCCTCGCGCAGGAGAAGCGGGAGCTGGCGACCGAGCCGCAGGCGGAACTCATCGAGCTGACCGAGCTGTTGGCCGGCAAGGGACTGGAGCGCCAGCTCGCCCGGGAGGTCGCCGAGCAGCTGACCGAGCACGATGCGCTGCGCGCCCACGCGGAGGTCGAGCTGGGCATCGACCCCGACCAACTCACCAACCCCTGGCATGCGGCCGGCGCCAGCTTCCTCGCCTTCACCGCCGGGGCGCTGCTGCCGCTGCTGGCGATCGTGCTGCCGCCCGCCGACCACCGGCTGTGGATCACCGTGGTCGCGGTGCTCGTCGCGCTCGCGCTGTGCGGGTGGAGCAGCGCCCGGCTGGGTGCCGCCCCGGCGGGCCGCGCGGTGCTGCGGAACGTGGGCGGCGGGGCGCTGGCGATGGCGGTCACGTACGCCGCGGGTTCGGCGCTGGGCGCGGTGGGGGTCTGAGGCCGCTCGCCGCGGCTCAGCCGGCCGCGGCCCCGTACAGCTCCCGGTACGAGGGGAAGACGCCCCCGGGGCCGTCCACCGACTCCGCCGCCAGGGCGGCGCGTACCACCGCGCGGGTGAGGACGTCCGCGCCGGCGGCCAGCACGGTGTTCAGGGCGCCGGCCTCCGGGTGGACGCCGAACGCCGGGGTGGCCGGGGCCCCTTCCAAGGCGAGCGGGCGGGCGGCGGTGGACAGGGCGAAGACCGTGTCGCCGTCGGTGAGCAGATGGACCGGGCGGATGGCGCGGGCCAGGCCGTCGTGGGCGGTGCCGGCGAGCTTGTGGGCCTGGGCGCGGGTGAGGGCGGCGTCGGTGGCGACCACGGCGAGGGTCGTGTGGAGCGGTGGGTACACGGACGCGGCCGCACGGGCCCGGGATACCTCTCTGGCCTCGGCCAGGCGGCGCAGCGCGGCGGCGTGCCGCTCCGGAGCGGGCGGCGTCACCGGGCCTTCGAACAGCAGGCCGTAGAGGGCGCCGGTGAGCGGGTCGGCGAGGGAGCCCGCGGCGTTGACGGCGGCGAGGGCGGCGACGGTGGTGCCGGAGGGCAGCACCACGCTCGCGGTACCGATGCCGCCCTTGAGGCCGCCGGCCACCGCGCCGGTGCCGGCGCCCGTGGTGCCCTGTGCGACCGGGGCGCCGGGGGAGGTGGCCGCGGCGGCCTCGGCCGCGGCCCGGCCCAGCGCGGCGTCGGGGCGGGCCCGCCAGTCGCCGCCGCGGCCCAGGTCGAACAGCGCCGCGGCCGGGACGACCGGCACCACCTGGGCGGGGTCCGGCCCCACCCGGAAGCCGCGGCCCCGGTCCTCCAGCCACCCGGCGACACCGGACGCGGCGTCGAGGCCGAAGGCGCTGCCGCCGGTCAGCACGACCGCGTCGACGCGCTGGACGAGGTTGCGCGCGTCCAGCGCGTCGGTCTCCCGGGTGCCGGGACCGCCACCGCGTACGTCGACCGCCGCGACGGCGCCGCCCTCGGGGGCGAGAACGACGGTGGTGCCGGTCAGGGCGCCGTCACCGATCCGCTGGGCGTGGCCGACCCGCAGGCCCGCGACGTCGGTCAGCGCGTCCCGTGGCCCCGCGGGGTACGGCACGGCGCCGGCCCGGTCAGTGATCGGCCGGTCCCATCACGATGACCGGGTGCAGCTCGGGGTCGAGGGTGCGCAGCAGCTCCCGCATCGCCTTGGGCTTGAGGCTCACACAGCCCTGCGTGGGGCCGTCGTGGTCGACGTGCAGCCAGACCCCGCCGCCCTTGGCGTCGCCCATGGGGCGCCGGGGGTCCAGGGGGGACGCGCCGGACTCCCGGTTGTAGTTGATGGCGATGACGTAGTCGAAGGCGCCGGCCAGCGGCTCGCCCTCCACACCGGTGCCGTCGGCGACGAAGCTGTCGTTGCGGTCGTAGGGGAGCTTGGTGCCGCCGGGGGCGGGCAGCCGGCCGCCGGCGTCGGTGAGGGTGTAGACACCGATGGGGGAGCGCAGATCGCCGTAGCGGTGGTCGCTGGTCCAGCCGCGCGCGGCGTTGTGCGCGGACCAGGAGGGACCCGGCTGCCAGTCGTTCGAGCCCTCCTCGCGGGTGTAGAGGACGACCCGGGACTGGAAGGAGTTCATGTCCTGGCCCGAGACGACCAGCACCTGCCGGGCATTCGCCGGTATCCGCTTGCGGGTGGCGTCGCTCAGGCCGGGGATCGACCGATCGGCCGCGGCGTTCCCTGCGGCGTTCGGGGCGGATTTCGCCGCGACGGCGGGAGTGCGTGGCGTGTCCGGACCGGATGCGGTCGTGGACGTGGTGCTCTTGGCGTCGGTCCTGCTGTCGTGGTCGTCGCCCGATGCCGGCCACGCCCACAGGGCGGTGCCGACCAGTGTGGAGAGGGCGAGACCGCCCACGGCCTTGCTGCGCCGGGACAGTCTCGTCCGCGCGCGGGACTGAGCGTGGCGGGCCATGGCTGACGTCTCCTAGAGGTGCGGGCGGCGGACGGCCCCGAGGGCTTCCCGTAGGAGGCCCCCTGTCATAAAAAGGGCAATCTGCACCCTACCGCGTCTGCGTCGGGGCGCCTCCGGAGGCCGTCGTGAGCGGTGGGGAACAAGAGGGCGACACTCCGGGAAGTGAGGTCCATTGGTGGGTAATTGACGGGGAATGGGGTAGCGGGCGGGTGCCGCCGTGCTGGTGAAGGCCCTCTTCGGGCCATGGCGGAAGATGGCTGAATCTGATGCGGGATCAGGGTGATCTCGGGGCCTGTACGGCCGTTCGGCACGCTTATGGGGGAAGGGCCGGGGCGCCCTTTCCGCGGGCTCGCCCGGATCGGCGCCGGCCGGCTCGTCGAGACGGGTGACGCGGCGGAGTGCGGCCGGCCGGGCGACGAAGCGGCTACGGTCGCGGCTCGGTCAGCGCGGTCCCCTGACGTGCCGTGAGGGTGACGCCCACGGCGACCGTGGCCGAGGCCACCAGGCCGGCCGCCAGGACCGCCCACTGCCCGGCGAAGGTGCACGCCAGGACCAGCACGGACGACACCGGCAGCACCAGCTGCTGGGCCGGGCCGCGCTTCTGGTGGCGGGAGTGGATCAGCCACACGGTGAACATGTACAGCGCGGCGGGCACGGTGACGCAGGCGGCCGCCCCGTACGGCGACAGATGCGCCTTGCCGAACGCCTCCTCCACCGCGATCTCGATGCCCGCGCCGACCGCGGCCGCCGAGCCGAAGACCAGGTAGTGGCCGTAGCCCCACAAAAACGCCTGGGTGTTCGAGCGCAGATGGAGGTGGATGGGCACCGCGAAGTAGATCCAGTACGCGGCGAAGACCACCAGCAGCCCGCCGCCCGCGATCGGCAGCAGCGTGCCCAGCTCGCCGTTCTCGTCCAGCGCCGACTGCACGGCCACGGTGGCCGCCGCGATGGTCTCACCGAGCACGATGATGGTGAACAGGCCGTAGCGCTCGGCGATGTGATGCGGATGCCAGGCCGTCTGCCGCTCGCGCTCGGCCCATACCGGGACGGCCAGCTCCATCAGGCCCACGACCACGAACACCCAGGGCAGCTCGTCCTGGGGCAGGACGAGCAGACCCAGCCAGCCGACCTGGCACACCGTCACCCCGAGGGCGTAGCGCAGCGCGGTGCGCCGCTCGGCGCCGCGGCTGCCGTGGGCGGCCCGCAGCCACTGGGTGACCATGGCCAGCCGCATCACCAGATAGCCGAACCAGACGACGGTGAAGTCGCCGTGGTCGAACGCCCGCGGCACCCCGGCGGCCAGTACCAGCACCCCCGCCATCTGGACCAGCGTCACCACGCGGTAGAGCGCGTCGTCGGTGTCGTACGCCGACGAGAACCAGCTGAAGTTCATCCACGCCCACCAGACGGCGAAGAAGAGCATCACATAGCCGGTGATGCCGTGCCCCGGATGGCCCTCGGCCAGGGCGTGCGCCAGCTGGCCGCCGGCCTGCGCGACCGCCACCACGAAGCACAGGTCGAAGAAGAGCTCCAGCGGTGTGGCGGCGCGGTGCGCCTCCTCGCGGCTGCGGGCACGCATGAGGACCGGCACCTGAGCTCCTGACGTCGACCGGGGCGGCGTGTTCAGTAGAGCGCGGGCCGGGGGCGGCGCCCATGAGGGGAGCGGGTGTGTCGCGGGGCGGCCGTCATTCGGCGACGGCCTCCACGATCGACGGATAGGCCGCGGTCGGCAGCACCCGCGTCAGCCGGAAGCCGTTCGCACCCAGCAGCGTCGAGAACTCCTCGGCGGTGCGCTCCTGGGCGTCGAGGATCGCCATCATCGCGACGTCCAGGGTCTTGGCGAAGTGCGGGGCGTTGCCCGACGGCAGTACGGAGTCGACGACCAGCAGCTTGCTGCCCGTCGCCATGGCCGCGTGGCAGGAGCGCAGGATGCGCCGGCAGGCGTCGTCGGACCAGTCGTGAAGAATGTGCTTGAGGATGTAGACATCGCCGCCGGACGGCACGGAGGTGAAGAAGTCGCCCTCCTGGGTGCGCCAGCGCCCCTTCAGCTCGTCGCCGTCCAGAAGGTGGTCGGCCAGCGGCGGCGCCTGGTCGAAGAGCACCCCCGTCAGCTGGGGGTGGCGGCGCAGCACGTCGCGCAGCAGGCCGCCGCGGCCGCCGCCGACGTCCACGACCGTGCCGGTCTCGGGGAACGGGTACGCGGCCACCACGGCCTCGTCCACCGGGCCGGAGAGGGACGACATCCCGCTGTCGAAGAGCGCGCGGGTGGCCGGATCCGACAGCAGATGCTCGAAGAAGGGCGCACCGAAGAGCCGCTCGAAGGCGGCGCCGCCGTGCTCCACGGCCTCCGGCATACCGGCCGACGCCCGCAGGAACATGTCGTCGGTCATCATCATGACGGCGGGGTGGAGCGACTGCGGGGCATCAGTGCGTAGCGCCTCGGCGCTCGGCGTCAGCTGGAAGGCGCCCGCGGCGTCCTCCCGGAAGATGCCGCGGGTGGCGAGGTAGCGCAGTACGCGGCGCAGATGCGGGGCGTGGGTGCCGGTGGCGGCGGCGAGCTGCTCGACGGTGCGGGGGCCCTCGCCGAGATGGTCGGCGACGCGGTGGTGGGCGGCGGTGCGTAAGGCGGCGGAGAAGAGGTGGCCCATGGCGTGCTCCATCAGATGGGCCGAGAGGTCATGGGGCTCGCCGGTCGGGTGGTGGGTGGAAGTGGCCAACGTCAGCCTCCGGTCGTCGACTTGGGGCCTGCTGATCGGCGGTCGCAGGCGGGGTGATCCACGGTTGCAGCCGGGGGCGGCGGTGTCACGGTAAGTGCGGTGACCAACCGCTAAGTCCGGCCAGCGGTCGGTGTGTCCGGCACCAGGGCCGGCCGCGGGCGGCCGCTCGATGGCGGGCGGCGCTTCATGGTCGAATGCGTGTATGAGCGACAGTGACACGTACGGAATGACCGGACAGACCGCTACGACCGCACAGCGCGCCACGACCGCAGGGGCGACCGCGTCCGCCGCCGTCCTCGCCCCGCTCGACGACCGCCTCACAGACCTCGTCGCCCTCTACGAAGACCTCCACCGCCACCCCGAACTCGGCTTCCAGGAGACCCGTACCGCCGCCGAGGCCGCCCGCCGGCTGGCCGACCACGGCTACGAGGTCACCACCGGCATCGCCCGGACCGGCGTCGTGGGGGTACTGCGCAACGGCCCGGGTCCGGTGGTCCTGCTGCGTGCCGACATGGACGCGCTGCCCGTCACCGAGAACTCCGGCCTGGACTACGCCTCCACGGTCCCCGGTCTGATGCACGCCTGCGGCCACGACGTGCACGTCACCTGTCTGCTGGGCGCGGCGGACCTGCTCGCGGCCGGCCGGGAGCACTGGTCCGGCACGCTGATCGCGCTCTTCCAGCCCGCCGAGGAGGTCGGCAGCGGCGCCCGCGCCATGGTCGACGCCGGGCTCTACAGCAAGGGACTGGTCCCCACCCCCGACGTGGTGCTGGCCCAGCACGTCGCCCCGTTCGGCGCCGGGCTGATCGCGTACTGCCCCGGCGCCTGTATGGCCGCCGCCGACAGCCTGGAGATCACCTTCCACGGCACCGGCGGCCACGGCTCACGTCCCGAGACCACCGTCGACCCGATCCTGATGGCGGCGTCCTTCGTCCAGCGGGTGCAGTCCGTGGTGGCCCGCGAAGTCGCGCCCAAGGACCGGGTGGTGGTCACCGTCGGCTCCTTCCACGCCGGGGACACCGCCAACGTCATCCCCGACCGGGCCGTCGTACGGCTCAGCGTCCGCACCTTCGACGAGACCGTACGCACCGCCGTACTGGCCGCCGTCGACCGCATCGCCCGCGCCGAGGCCACCGCCTCCGGCGCGAGCCGCGCACCCGAGACCGAGCTGCTGGACTCCTTCCCGGTCACGGTCAACGACGCGGCGACCCTGCACGGCGTCAACGCGGAGTTCACCCGGCTCTTCGGCGAGCAGCGGCTGTTCGCCTACGAACCGGCCACCGGCAGCGAGGACGCCGGCCTCCTGGCCACCGCCGCCGGGGCGCCCCTGTACTACTGGTGGCTGGGCGGCTGGGACCCCGAGGAGTTCCGGACGGCCCTGGCGGCCGGGCGGCTGGCCCAGGACATCCCCTCCAACCACTCACCGCACTTCGTACCGGTGGTCCGGCCGACCCTCACCATGGGCGTCGAGGCGCTGACCGCGGCGGCGCTGAACCAGTTCGCCCCGGGGGCCGTATCGGCTGGTTGACCTTGTCCCAGGGGAAAGCCCCAGCATCGGCGGTGCCGGGCCCCGAGCGCCCGGTACGAGGAAGAGGGCGGACGGCCGGACGGGCCGACCGGGCCCGGGAGGAGCACGCCACATGGCCGCCGAACTGCTGACCATCGGAGCGTTCGCACGCGCCTGCCGGCTCTCGCCCAAGGCGCTGCGCCTCTACGACGAACTCGGTCTGCTGCGCCCGGCCCATGTGGACCCGGTCAACGGCTACCGCCACTACGCCCCGGCCCAGCTGGAGCGGGCCCGGCTGGTCGCCTGGCTGCGCCGGCTCGGCATGCCGCTGGCCCGCGTCCGCGAGGTGTGCGAACTGACCGGGGCCGCGGCGGCCGAGGCGGTCGCCGCGTACTGGGCCCAGGTCGAGGCCGACACCGCCGCGCGCCGTGAACTGGCCGCCTTCCTCGTCGATCAGCTGCAGCGGAAGGACACCGCCATGACCACTTCACCCGCCCTGACCCTGCGCTACGCCGCCCGCACCGATCGGGGGCTGGTCCGCGCGGCCGACCAGGACGCCGCCCACGCGGGACCGCGGCTGCTCGCCGTGGCCGACGGCTTCGGCGCGAGCGGCGGACCGGCGGCGGCCGCCGCGATAGCGGAACTGAGGGCTCTGGAGGACGTGGAACCGGCCTCGACGGACCCGCTCACCGCGCTGGAGGAGGCCGCCCAGCGCGCCCACCGCGCCGCCCCGTCGGCGGACGAGGCGACGGGCAGCACCCTGACCGCCCTGCTCCTCTCCGGCTCGCAGCTGGCCCTGCTGCACATCGGCGACTCCCGCGCCTACGTCCTGCGCGACTCCGGCCTGTTCCGCATCACCCACGACCACAGCCTGGTCCAGTCCCTGGTCGACCAGGGCCGGCTCACGCCCGAGGAGGCACCGTCGCACCCGCAGCGCGCACAGTTGCTGCGGGCGCTCGACGGGGGCCCGGAGTTCGCCCCCGACCTGCAGTTGCTGCAGGCGCGGCCCGGTGAGCGCTACCTGCTGTGCACCGACGGGCTGTCCGGGGTGGTGCCGACCGAGGCGATCTCGGAGGTGCTGACCGCGGCCGCCGACCCCGACCAGGCCGTACGGGACCTGATCGGGCTCGCCCACCGGGCCGGCGCACCGGACAACATCGGCTGTGTCGTCGCGGACGTGGCCGCGGTGAACGACGACTGAGACACCCGTGGGGCAGGCCCGGCCGGTCGGCGCGGCGGCCCGCAATAGCCGTTGGCCCTCGATCGTCGGGCCGGGATAATCCGCATGTTCGGGGCGGGGAGGGTGCATGACGGTGTTCGTGTGCGCGGGATGCGACGCGGTGTTGAGCGCCCCGGTGTCCCAGGTCGCGCTCCCCGTCCACGCCCACCAGAAGTGGGGGAACGGCGTACTGCTCCCGGTGCTCATGGAGTCGGGCACCTACGCCGTGGACCCGGACCCCTGGGGGCCGCCATGGCGGCGGTGGAGCGAGGTCGGGGAGGACGAGGCGGCCGCCCGCGGCGTGTTCGCGCCGGTGTACGCCCTGTCCTACGGCGCTCCGGGAGCGATCGTCGTCGCGCCCGGTGACACCCGCGGCACCGTCCTGATCCCGGATCGATGCGGCGGCCACTGCTGCGGACTGACCGGCGGCGACGGCCCGAACCTCGCATGCGAGCGGTGCGGACGGGCCGTGGCGACCCGCATCGACGACTGCTCGTTGTGGCAGGCGGTGTGGTTCGCCCCGGACGCCGTCCGCGCTCTGCCCGCCGACGGGCCGGCCGCGGGGCCGTCCGGCTGGGAGGCGGCCGCGATACGGGAGCGGCCGGGACCGCCGCCGGTCGACCAGTCCGGGCAGTGGAGCCCGCAGTGGGAGGCGGCTGCCGGAGCGGGACTGGCGCATCTGCTGGCGGCCTCGTCGGGCACACCCCTGAACGTCCCCGGCGGCCTGCTCCGGGACCTGTTCGGCCGCCCGCTCGACGTGCTGCTCCCGGGCGGGGCGCCGGCGAGGACCGTGGCGCCGGCCGGACCGGGCCTGCCCGTCGCGGACCCCGCCCCCGACATCGTCCTGGTGCCCCGGCACCCGCGGACGGGGGACCCGTGGCAGCCCCCCGGCACCGCCCGGGCCGTGCCGCTGCCCGCCGAGGTGTGGGCCTCTTTGGCCTTCCCCCGCGAACGGCTGCCGGTCCCGGCGAGCGGCGGGCTGCCGGACGGGGTCCTCCGCGACGATCCACCGCCGCTGCGTCCATGGCGGCCGCTATGGCCCGACCAGCAGATCTTCCTCGACACGCTGGCACGGCTCCCCGCCGTCCGGCAGCCGTGGCTGCGCGGCATCTACGACCGGGTGCGCGGCCACTCGTACCCTCATCTGTTCTAGGGCCCGGCCCCTCGGACAGGCCCTGGGGGTCTTCGCCCTGCCGTGTCAGGGGCGACCCCTACGCGATGCCCTTCAGCATCCCCTTGAAGTACAGCTGCGGCAGGCCGTAGCGCTTGAGGAACCACATGTCGGTGCGCTCGCGCGTGGTGTCGAGGAAGGGGATGGAGGGGGTCGGCCGAAGGTCGTAGTCGAATTCGGCGAGCAGCATCTTGTGGCGGGCGGTGACCAGGGGGCAGGAGGTGTAGCCGTCGTAGTGGGCGGTGGCGGGGCGTCCGCGCAGACCGGCGAGGAGGTTGGCGACGACGACCGGGGCCTGCTTGCGGATCGCCGCGCCCGTCTTGGAGGTGGGCAGGTTGGCGACATCGCCGAGGACGAACACCTCGGGGAAGTCGGGGTGTTGGAGGGTTTGCCGGTCGGCCTTGACGTACCCGTAGGGGGAGTCGGGGTCGGCGAGCGGGCCGTTCGCCAGCCACTCGGGGGCGCGCTGCGGCGGTACGGCGTGCAGGAGGTCGTAGTGGACGGTCTCGGCCTCACCGGTGGCGTGATCGGTGATCACCGCCGTACGTGCCGCGCCGTCCAGGCTGGTCATCTCGGAGCGCAGGCGTACCTCGATGCCGTACCGCCGTGCGGTCTCCTCCAGCGCGCGGCTGAAGACCGGCACCTTGAACATGGCAGGCTCCGGGAGCACCAGGATGGTGCGGATGGCGCCCAGGACACCGCGCTTGCGCCAGTGGTCGGCCGCCAGATACGCGATCTTCTGCGGGGCGCCGCCGCACTTCACCGGCCCGGACGGCATGGTGAACAGCGCGGTGCCGCGGCGCGTCCGGCGGATCAGGTCCCAGGTGAGCGGGGCGAGGTCGGGGCGGTAGTTGCTGGTCACGCCGCCGTGCCCGAGGGCCGCGGCCAGGCCGGGCACGCCGTCCCAGTCGAGCCGCAGGCCGGGCGCCAGGACCAGCCGTTCGTAGGACAGCACCCGGCCGGAGGCGGTGGTGACCGTACGGGCGGTCGGGTCGACGGCGGTGGCGCGTTCGCGCAGCCAGCGCACACCGGGCGGGACGACCTCCGCCTCGGTGCGCAGCGCGGCGCGCAGCGGGGCCTGGCCGCCGCCCACCAGCGTCCACAGCGGCTGGTACCAGTGCGTCTCGGAGGGCTCCAGCAGCGCGATGTCCCGGACGCCGGCGCGGCGTAAGCGGGCGGCGACGGTGATGCCCGCGGTGCCGCCGCCGACGATCACAACGCGGTGGTGGGCCTGGGCTGCGGTGGGGGACGTCATGCGGTTCCTCCTGGTGTTCGGCCCGGAGTGCCGGGACGGTGGCTTCGGTGGTCGGTTCTTGACGGTCGGTCAGAGGCGGGGGACGGCGGTGGCCGCCATGACGACGGCGACGACGGTGACGAGGAACGCGAAGGCGCAGGCCAGTGTCCGCGGGTGCAGGCGCGCGGTCAGCCGCGGGCCGAGGTGGCTGCCGATCGCCGCGCAGGCCGCGAAGCCGGCCAGCAGCGGCCAGTCCAGGGCGATCGTGCCGGCCCGGGTGCCCAGTGCGGTGAGGGAGTTGATCAGGACGACGAGCAGCGAGGTGCCGATGGCCACCGGCATCTCCAGGCCCAGGACCAGGGTGAGGGCGGGGACGACGACAAAGCCTCCGCCGACTCCGAAGAAGCCGGTGAGCAGCCCTATGGCGGAGGCGGTGGCGGCGACCCGGGAGACCCTGACGGGGGCCCGTACGGGATCCGGTAGGGCGCCGTCCCGTACGGGGTCCGGTAGGGAAGTGGTGGCCGCCGGGGCCCCCATTGCGCCCTCCGTCGGGGTGCCGGTCGTGCGCCGCTCGCGCAGCGCCCGCCGCGCCAGCATCGCCGCCACCACGAGCATCAGCCCCGCGAACGCCGCCATCAGGACGCCGGACGGCAGCTCCGCGCTCCAACGGGAGCCGAGGTAGCTGCCCGCCGTACCCAGTACGCCCACGGCGGCGCCGGCCGCCCAGCGGACCCGGCGGGCGCGGGCATGGCAGACGAGTCCGGTCACCGCGCCGACCGTGACGACGATCAGCGCGCCCGCGGTCGCCTCGTGCGGCGACTGCCCCAGCAGATACACCAGCGCGGGCACCGCCAGCACCGAACCGCCACCGCCCAGCGCCCCCAGCAGCAGCCCTATCAGCAGCCCGCACGGCAGCGCCGCGACGACTAAGAGGACGGACACGCTACGCGGACGGACAGGAGGCCGGGGACGGATACCCGTCCGGGGACGGGGCGGCGGCGCGTGGCGCGAGGGCGACGTTGCGGCTGTCGTCCGACCACTCCGCGACGAAGGTGAACCGGTCGCCGCGGACCACCGTCTCCCGCCACTCCACCGGCCGCTCCCCGGCCCGGCCCAACCGCTCGATGGCGAACGCCGCCTCCCGGTCGGCCAGCCCCAGCAGCCACGCCTGCCGGACGTCCGGCAGGAACGGCTGGATCCGCTCCCGGCCGCCGGTGACCTTCACCGAGCAGCGCCGCGACAGCTCACCGTAGAGCGAGGTGTGCCCGAAGTCGGCCTCCAGCAGCGGCTCGGCGATCTCGGCGGGCAGATAGGCGGTGTCGTGGGCGAGCGGTTCGCCGTCCGCGAGCCGCAGCCGCTCCAGTACGACCAGCGGTGCGTCCGGGATCAGCCCCAGTTGACCGGCGACCGTCGCGTCCGCGGTCCGCTCCAGCCGCAGCACCTCGCTGCGCTGCTCGACGCCCTGCCCCTCCAGCTCGCGGAAGAGGCTGTAGAGCGAGCCCAGCGGCTGCTGTATGCGGCGGGTGTCCAGCCGGCTGGCGCGGCCGCGTTCGGCGATCACCAGGCCGTCGGCGCGCAGTTTGCGCAGCGCCTCGCGGACGGTGTGCCGGCTCACCGCGTACTCGCCGGTGAGCCGGTGCTCGGCCGGGAACTCGTCGGTGAACGCACCGGCTGCCATCCGGCGGCGCAGATCGTCGAAGAGCTGCGCCCAGAGGGGGAGCGGTGAGCGCCGGTCCAGGGGGCGCGGTGCGTGCCCGCCGGCGGCGGCGCCGTCCGGTGGCGGCTCGGTCGTCATGGTGGCTCCTCCGGAACGTACGGGTGGGTGCGCGGGTGCGGTCGCGAACGTCTCGTCAGCTGACGCCGCATCGGATTGAAGCGGTGTCAAGCCGGCGTGGGGTGCGGGCTGATGCGAGGGGGTGGTGGATGGCGCGAGAGGCCACCCCCCGCTTGTCGCCCGCCGACCCGGCTCCTTAATGTACGTACATCCGTGCATCCGCACAACGCGCTCCACCCGCACCCCGCCCAAAGCGGACTCCGCCCCCGCGCCCGGCGTCCGCCCGCCCCCTGGAGGCCGACCGTGCACTTCGCCCAGTACTACCTCGACTGCCTCTCCCAGGCGTCGTACCTGATCGGCGACCGGACCACCGGACGCGCCGTCCTCGTCGACCCGCGCCGCGACATCGACGACTACCTGCACGACGCGGAGGCCGCCGGCCTGCGCATCGAACTCGTCATCGAGACGCACATTCACGCCGACTTCCTCTCCGGCCACCTTGAGATCGCACGGGCCACCGGCGCCGCCATCGCCTTCGGGGAGGCCGCCGAAACCGGCTTCCCCATCAGGCGGTTACGGGACGGCGAGCGCATCCGGCTGGGGGCCGGCGAGGGCGAGGGGAGCGCCGAGGGGGTCACCCTCACCGTCCTCGCCACTCCCGGCCACACCATGGAGTCCATCTGCCTGGTCGTCCACGAACACCCCGACGACGACGTGCCGTTCGGGGTGCTCACCGGCGACACCCTCTTCGTCGGCGATGTCGGCCGCCCCGATCTGCTCTCCGCGGCCGGCCACTCCCCGGAGGACATGGCCCTGCGGCTGCACCACTCCCTGCACACCAAACTCATGGTTCTCCCGGACGCCACCCGGGTCTTCCCCGCACATGGCGCCGGCTCGGCCTGCGGCCGGAGCCTGTCCACCGAGACCAGCTCCACCATCGGAGACCAGCGCCGCCTCAACTACGCCCTGCAGCCCATGGCGAAGGACGCGTTCGTCCGGCTGGTCACCGCGGGCCAGCCCGCCACCCCCGGTTACTTCGCGCACGATGCGGCACTCAACCGGGACGGCCACCCCCTGCTGGAGTCCGCCCCGCTGCCTGCCCTGACCCTGGAGGAGGCGCTCGCGGCCCGCGACCAGCACGGCGCCGCCCTCCTCGACTGCCGTCCGCTGGCCGCGTACACCCGCGCGCACCTGGCCGGATCGCTGCATACGAGCCTGGACACCCGGTTCGCGGAGTACGCCGGCAGCGTGGTCCCCCCGGGCACCCCGATCGTGCTGTTCGCCGACCCCGGCAAGGAGCAGGAGGCCCGCCTTCGCCTGGCCCGCATCGGCTATGACCGCGTCCTCGGCCATCTGCCCGACCCCGCCGCCGTATTGGACCGTGCGTCCGCGTCCACGTCCGCACTGGTCCGGCACAGCCGTCGCATCCGTCCCGAGGAACTGCCCCTGGAGGCAGGCGGACCGGGCGGTGATCGGGCGCTCGGCGCGGAGGCGGTCGACGGCAGGGGGGCGGAGCGGGAGGCGCCCGGTGACGCCCGGGTGGCCGACACGGCTGCGTCGCCCGACGGCCGGGTGGCGCGCGCCCAGTTGATCGACGTCCGCAATCCGGCCGAGTTCGCGACGGGCGCCCTCCCCGGCGCCCACAGCATCCCGTTGGCCGGCCTCACCGACCGCCTCGCCGAACTGGACCCGTCGCGCCCGGTCGTCCTCTACTGCCGCAGCGGGAACCGGTCGGTGATCGCGGCGGCGCTGCTGGAGGCGCACGGGTTCGGGGATGTGTGCGATGTGGTGGGCGGGTACGAGGCGGTGGCCGCGGGGAGGGACTGAACGCCCGCGCCACGACCGTCCGTTCACCGCCGCCGGCCCTTCCGGCGAAGTACGCGTACCAGCGCGATGGCCACGGCGGCGACGAGGCAGGCGGCAGCGGGCGGGGCCAGGGCCGGACGGGGGCCGCTCCCCGCTCCGGTGCCGGCACCGACCAGCGCCAGCCCCACCCCTGCCGTGGCCGTCATCACGGCCTTGGTCACCCCGGAGGCCTCGCCGGCGCGCTCGCGGCGTACGACCGCCTGGGTGCCGGTGAGGGCCAGCCCGCCGGCCACGCCCAGCGCCGCCGCGGCCACCGTCGAGGCCGCCACCAGGGCGGGCACGTCCGTGCGGGGACCGACGGCCCACAGTGCGGCCCCGGCGGCCGACAGGCAGACCGCCATCACCGGCACGGCCCGCTCCGGCCGCACCCGGCCGGCCAGCGGGCCGCCGGCGGCCAGGGCGGCCGCCGGAGCCAGGAACGCCACCCCCGCGTCCAGGGCGGACCACCCCCGGCCCTGTTGGAGCAGCAGCGGGACCACGTACAACAGGGCCACGGTCGCGGAGTTGGCGACCGCACCGGCCACGGTCAGCGCCACATACGGGCGGTTGCGGAACAGCGCCAGGTCCACCAGTGGGTCGGGGGAGCGGCGCTCGGCCCGTAGGAAGAGCGCGCCGAGCGCCGGCGCGGCGGCCGCCCAGCCCCAGTCCGCGGGGTGTTCCAGCCAACGGGCCAGGCAGGCCAGCGCGCCGGTGGCGGCGACCGCGCCCGTGAGGTCGAAGGGGTGCCTTCCCGCATCCGGGGCATGTGATTCGGCCGTCCGGAGGGCGCAGGCGGCGGCCGCCACGGCGAGCGGCACCGTCAGCCAGAAGACGGCTCGCCAGGACACGAACCGGGCGAGCGCGCCGCCGACGAACGGACCGCAGACGGTGGCCAGTCCGGCCAGGCCCAGCGCCTGCCCGATCGCCCGTTGCACGCGCCCCGGTGGGCAGGCGTTGGTGAGCAGGGCCAGCCCGGCGGGCATGATCAGCGCGCCGCCCGCACCCTGCAGCAACCGCGCCGCCACCAGGAGCGGCAGCGACGGCGCGAGCGCGCACAGCGCGGCTGCGGCGGCGAAGAGCGCCAGCCCCAGGGCCAGCGTCCGGCGGCGCCCCCACAGGTCGGCCAGCCGGCCGGCGACCGGCATCAGGGAGCCGGCGGTGAGCAGATAGCCGCCGACCGCCCAGGGCAGGGCGGTCCGGGAACCGTCCAGGTCGGTGCGGATGACGGGGAGCGCGGGGTTCAGCGCGAAGGCGTCCAGCTGTACGCAGAAGGCGCCGGTGGCGACGGCGGCCAGCGCCCAACGGGCCCGCGAGCGCGCGGAGGAGGCAGAGCGCGCGGGCGGGTCCGGGCACGGACGCGGGGGCGGTACGGACTGCGGCGTGGCGGGCATGAGGGCACCTCTCACGAGTCTCATGAGCCCCCGGGCACGGATGGCTCAGGGGTTGGCGGAAAACTGCAGGGGAGAGGAGGGGTGGGGTGCACCAGAAGGGGGAAGGACCCGTAGGCGGCGGGAGCCCTGGGCAGCAGGGCCGGGACCCGTAGACAGCAGGGCCGGGACCGAAGGAAGCAGGGTCCTGGGCCCTGAGGGGAACGGCCCGTAGGGGAGTTCCTCTAGGGGAAGAGCCCGTAGGGGTGTTGCCCGCCGAGGTGCGGGAAGGGGCGTGCGCCGGCCCCGTACAGCGGACGTTAAGCGATCGTTGATCGGTGATCTACATGCTGATCCGCATGTTGCGCAGTGTGATCACAGAGCATGTAGAAGACGCCCGCGAAGTGCAAGAGCCGGAAGCGTCGCGGATCGCCCTCACCTGGAGTGGGGAGCCGGGGCGTCTGGAGGAACTGACGCACGGCATGCTCCTCGACCAGGCCGCACGGGCCGCTGCCGCGCTCGCCCGGCTCGGGGTCCGGGCCGGCGACCGGGTGGCGGTCCATCTGCCGCTGGTCCCGGAGTCGGTGATCGCCACCCTCGCCTGCGGCCGGCTGGATGCGATACGTACCACGCTGCCGGTCTCGCTGACGGTGCCCGAACTGGTCGCGCGGACCCGGGAGTCGGACGCCCGGGTGGTGATCACCGCGGACGCGGCGTTCTGGGACGGGGCCGTACGGCCGGTGAAGGCCCTGCTCGACCATGCACTGGCGCGAGGCGCGGCCGCGGGGGGCGCGTCCGATCGCACGGTGCTGGTGGTGAACCGCTGCTCGCGTCCGGTGTCCTGGAAGCCCGGCCGCGACATGTGGTGGCACGAGGCGCTGGACGGGGCGGTGAAGAGCCGCTGACGGCCACGGCCGCCCTGGCTCAGCGGACACCCGACTTTCCCTTTTCCCAGGGGCACTCACCCGAAAAGGCCGCACAACAGGCGGTCGGCCCCCTCGCTGCCTAGCGTGGGACCTGTGCCACAGCCACGGACCTGTGTCACCGCCGACGGACCCGTGCCACGGCCAACGGAAGGGTGATCACCCATGCCCCACGACCAGGCATACGCGAGCCACGCCCTCCCCGGCACCGCCCCGGGCCGCCCCCGCAAGCGCAAACACGCCTCCCAGAGCCCGCCGACCCGGCCCCACGACGGGCAGCGCCCGCACCCCGTACCCACCCACGACAAGGGCAGCCAGGGCCGGTCCGCCGCGGGCACCGATTAACCCGTCGAGTCCTCGGCGAACGGCCGGTAGCTTTCCGGCATGACGTCATCATCGCTACGCCTGGAGACGGTCACGCCGGACAACGTCGAGGCCGCATGCCGGCTACGGGTCCGGCCGGACCAGGAGGGGCTGGTGGCGCCGGTGGCGCGCTCGCTGGCCGAGGCGTATGCGCAGCCCGAGATCGCCTGGCCCCGGTTGATCTTTGACGGTGAACAGCTCGTGGGCTTCGTCATGGGCTTCTTCCTCGTGCGCTTCGACCCGGAGAACCCTCGGGACAGGCTGCGCTCGGGCATCTGGCGCCTGAACATCGCCGCCGATCAACAGGGCCGGGGCTACGGCCGGTTCGCCGTGGAGTCCGTGTGCGAGGAGATCCGCGGGCGCGGGCAGACCCGGGCGACGGTGACCTGGGTCCCGGGCGAGCACGGGCCGGAACGGTTCTACCGGCGACTCGGCTTCGTACGGACCGGAGAGATGAGCGGCGACCAGGTTGTCGGCGAACTGCGCTTGGCCACCTGACTGGGTGGCCGCCTGAGCGAAGGAACGTCCTACTGGCTGGCCGCCTGAGCGAGTGACCGGCGGGCCTCCTGGCCGCCTGAGCGCCTGAGTGAGTGACCGCTCGCCCGGCGGACCACTTCACCGGCTGGCCGCCTGACCGGCGGCTTGGGCTTGCTTGCCGGTCCGTGCCGAGGCGACCTGGGTCCGAAGGGGAAGCCGACGGGAGGGCACAGGCGGGTGCTGCAGGGCGGCAGGGCCCGGCAGTGCCCGGCCCGCCCGTACCCTGGAGGCGTGAGCACCACCCCCGAATCCGAGCAGACCCCTGGGCCCGAGGCCGCCGCGGCTACCGATGCCGACGGCAGCGGCGACCAGGCTCCGGCGGCCGCGCCGGCACCGCGCCCGGCCCGTAGGCCCGCCGCAAGGCTGATCTTCGACGACCCGCTGAACCAGCAGTCCTCCGACGACACCGATCGCGGCTGGGGCGAGCGCCCGGCCGGCGGTGACAGCGCCGCCGATCTCGCCCGCTTCCTCGACGAAAAGCCGCCCCACCACCTCTGAGCGAGGCGAGGGGGCGGCGTGTGCCGGCCTCTGGCGCCTGCTACTCGTGGGTCTTCTGGCTGCCGATGGTCCCCGAGGCGGAGGACGGCAGGGTGGGCGAGCCGGCGCGCTGGGCGATCAGCGCGTCGCGGATCTCGGTGAGCAGCTCGACCTCGGTCTGGGACGCCGGGGCGTCATCGACCGGCTTCTTGGCCTCCTGGCGTTCCTTCCACTTGTTCATCGGAAGGATCATGAGGAAGTAGACGACGGCGGCGGTGATCAGGAACGTCAGCGCGGCGCTCAGCACCGAGCCCCAGAGGATGTAGATGCCGTCGGTGAACGCGCCCGTCTTGGGGTCCTTGGCGCACGTCGCGGTCAGACAGGACTGGTAGTGGTCCAGGTTCTGCGAACCGAGGGCGCCCACGATGGGGCTGATGACGCCCTTCACCACCGCGTTGACGATGTTGGTGAACGCCGCACCGACGACGACCGCGACCGCGAGTTCGACCACGTTGCCTCGCATCAGGAATTCCCTGAAGCCTGCGAGGACGCTTCTCTTCTCCGTGCTCACCGATGAGGACCCTTTCTCGTCTGGCCGATGCGCCTCGAAGGATGATCCCGGACCTGCTCAGGCTGCGCAACTCGGGTCAGGTGAGATGTTTTTCCATAAGGCTCCCTTTTGGCTCGGGTCGAGATATGGGTGATCTCCGCTTTGTTTCATGGATCGGTGTGGTGAGGCGAGTCGAGCGTGGGCGCGTGGCCGAATGCCTGCCCTTCCGTTTCATGGCCACGTATGGACATTTGACGTCCGACTTGTTTCCGAGCCGGGTCGGAAGGAGACGGGAAAGGGGAAATTCTTGCTCCGTAGGGGATGGAAGGGTGCTGCCCCTGGGCCCGGCGGGCCCGCTGTCCCCGTCCTGAGCGCTGCTCCCTCCCAGGGCGGGCGCCCGCGGTGCCGGGCGGCTCGTCGTCGCCAATAAGTGATTCTCGGATGACAAGGCGGGCTTTAAGGGGTGGTGATCGCGACGTTCACGTCCCGTGTGCGTGACGGTCTTGCGGCGGGCAGCGGCAAGCGCAAAGGAAGTCTGCGGGTGAGCGGGTAAAGGGGGCGGAGGGAGAGGACGGATATGGCCCTCGCCTAGGGGAGTTCGTTGAAAGTTCTCTGAAATGTCGCCGCTGTCATGAGCGCTATCGCGATCAAATGTGCGCCTGGGTGAAGGCTTTCGATTGGTGACGCACTTCTCATTTCTGGGCTATGGGTACGTGCAGTCGCCCGTGGGGTCGCATAAAGCGATCTTTGTGTGTGGTGAGGTGCGCTGAGCACCGAGTTCGTGCGTCGTCGGTCTCCGGCTGCACGGTAATGGCCAGAGCGGCCGCGGTCATGGTGACTGCCGCCAGGGCCCCGCGGCGCTGTCGCGCGAACCTTCGTAACCGATGACGGGAGGGCGTGACCTGCACCGGAGCGAACTGCGCCACTTCGCGGCGCGGAGGCGTGGGCAGGAGAGGGGCGGGCGGGGCCGAGCGGAGGGGCTGCGGCGTCGGGTCGGTGAATGTGCTGGGCATGAAGGACCGCCTGTGACGAGGGGTTTGCCTTGGGCTACGTCTCACCGTGCCGCAGTCCGCCCGCGCCCGCTCCGGGCTGTGGACGACCCCGCCCTTGTGGACAACCCGGCCACCCGGGAGAGGGAGCCGGGCGGAACAGGCTCACGGCAGCTCGATGCCCAGCTCCCAGCCCGCGTGGGCGTCGACGCACAGGCAGTCCCTGGCGGTGTTGTCGGGCAGTGCGGCGACCGCGTCGAAGAGCACCTCGCGCAGCCGGCCGACGTTCTGCGAGAAGACGGCGAGAACCTCTTCGTGGGAGACCCCGTCACCGGTCTCGGTGCCCGCGTCCAGGTCGGTGACCAGGGACAACGAGGTGTAGCACAGGCTCAGTTCGCGGGCCAGGACCGCTTCGGGGTGGCCGGTCATGCCGACCACCGACCAGCCCTGGGCGGCGTGCCAGCGCGATTCGGCGCGGGTGGAGAAGCGCGGACCCTCGATGACGACGAGCGTGCCGCCGTCGACCGGCTCCCAGTCGCGGCCGCGGGCGGCCGTGAGGGCGGCCCGACGGCCGGTGGGGCAGTACGGGTCGGCGAAGGTGAGGTGGACGACGTTGGGGACGCTGCCGTCCGGCAGCGGATGGCCGTCGAAGTAGGTCTGCGGGCGCGCCTTGGTGCGGTCGACGAGCTGGTCGGGGACGAGCAGCGTGCCGGGGCCGTACTCGGGGCGCAGACCGCCGACCGCGCACGGGCCGAGGACCTGCCGTACGCCGACGGAGCGCAGCGCCCACAGGTTGGCGCGGTAGTTGATGCGGTGCGGCGGGAGGTGGTGGCCGCGGCCGTGCCGGGGCAGGAAGGCGACCTGGCGGCCGGCGATCTCGCCCAGGAACAGCGAGTCGCTGGGGGCACCGTAGGGGGTGTCCACCGTGATTTCGGTCACGTCGTCGAGGAAGGAGTAGAACCCCGAGCCGCCGATGACACCTATCTCCGCGTCAGCCATGCGGGCCACACTAGCGGGAGCGGGTGCCGGTCGGCCCCGTGATCAGCGATCCGGCCGCCTCGTGGAGCACCAGAGGCCCTGAGGCACCGGAGCCACCCGACCACGGCCGGACCCCCGGAACAACCGAACCCCGCCGTCCACGAAGACGGCGGGGTCCGAAGAAGTGCGGGGTGCGGCTCAGGCCGCGGAGCTGGTGCTCGACGTGCTGCTGGAGGTCGCCGCGGCCGGGGTGGAGGACGCGGAGTCGGAGCTGCTCGACGAGGAGCCGGCGGAGTCCGAGGAGGACGTGCCGCTCGACGAGGGGGAGCTCTTCGCGGGGCTGCTGCTGGACGACGCACCGCGGCTGTCGTTGCGGTAGAAGCCGGAGCCCTTGAAGACGATGCCGACTGCGGAGAACACCTTCTTGAGGCGTCCGTTGCAGCTGGGGCACTCCGTGAGCGCGTCGTCGGTGAACTTCTGCACCGCCTCGAGGCCCTCGCCGCACTCGGTGCACTGGTACTGGTACGTCGGCACTTGACTTCCTCCTGGCACTCTCACTCGATGAGTGCTAACGACGCTCCATATTGCAGTATTCCCGCCCGTCAGTCCACCGTGACGGGGATACGGTGACCGACTCCACGTCCGTTCAGGCGCTCGTCAGCTCCCGCTCCCGGTCGTCGGCGGCAGCGGGGGACACAGCCGCGTCTCCCTGGGAGGCGACCACGGTCGAGGAGCGCGGCAGCAGGTGGGCGCGGAGCGCGACCAGTACCACCAGGGCCAGCGCCGTGCCCGCCAGCGGCACCAGGAAGCCGGTGCTCGGGCCGAAGCGGTCCGCCAGCTGGCCGGCGGAGGTGGCCGCGGCCGCCTGGCCCAGCGCGACCGCGCCGGTCAGCCAGGTGAAGGCCTCGGTACGGGCGGCGGCCGGCACCAGCGACTCGACGAGCGTGTAGCCGGTGATCAGGGCCGGGGCGATGCACAGGCCGACGACCAGGCCGACGGCGCCCAGCAGCGGCACGGCGGTCACCGTCCACAGCGGAGTGGTGGCCAGCGCCAGCAGGCCGTAGGCGACCAGCAGCCGGCGTCGCGGGCCGACCTTCCAGGCGATCGCGCCGCAGGCGACCCCGGCGAGCATGTTGCCGCCGGCGAAGATCCCGTAGAGCACGCCGTTGATGCCGGGCTGCCCGATGTCCTGGGTGAACGCGGTCAGCGAGACCTGCATACCGCCGAAGACGGCGCCGATGCCGAGGAACGCCACGATCAGGACGCGGACGCCGGGCACCGACAGCGCCGAGACGCGCGGCCGGTCGCCGGCCCCGGCCCGGTGCACCGGAGGCTGGCTGCGCCGCTGCGAGGCGAACAGCAGCCCGCCGGCCAGCGTCAGCGCGGCCTCGGCGATCAGGCCGGCCGCCGGGTGGATGCCCGTGCACAGCGCGGTCGCCAGGACGGGGCCGACCACGAAGGTGAACTCGTCGGTCACCGACTCGAAGGCGGCGGCCGTCGGCATCAACGGGCTGCCGCCGAGCCGGGAGGCCCAGCGGGCCCGCACCATCGGGCCGACCTGCGGAGTCGAGGCGCCCGTGGGGACGGCCACGGCGAGCAGCGCCCACAGGGGGGCGTGGACGAGGGCCAGGGTGATCAGTGCCGTGACGCCGGCGACGTGGACCAGGACGCCGGGGATCAGTACCGCGCGCTGGCCGAAGCGGTCGGCGAGTTTGCCGCTCTGCGGGGCGAACAGCGCCATCGAGACACCGGTGGCGGCGGACACCGCGCCCGCGGTGCCGTACGAGCCGGTGGTGGACTCGACGAGCAGCACGATGCCGATCGTCAGCATCGCGAAGGGCTGCCGGGCCAGAAAGCCGGGCAGCAGGAATGTCCATGCACCTGGGGTGCGGAGCAGTTGTCCGTAACCGGGACGGGAGTCCTTGACCGCGGATGCCACGGCCGGGCCTTTCTGCCGCCTGGTAGCGCGCCACCCGCGAGGTCGTCACGGGTACGCGCCGAGAGCTGTCCTCTCGCGCAGGACCGAGTGATACCGCATGGTCCGCACCCCGAGAGGTGGCTGCGTGTGGCAGGGGACCGCGGCCGCCGAGCGGTCGCGCCAGCTCTGCGTCAGGCAGAGTTGGTTCGTCGTTGTTCCTTTTCATACTACAGGCCCAAGCGCGTGAAGCCCTGGGATTAGCCAGGGCTTCACGTAAATTTCCTTGGGTTCCGTGGAGATCTGCAGCACATTTCCGGGCGGCCGCGCCGCGGGGGCCCGGCCCCCGGGCGGCGCGGGCCCTACCCGCGGGGGTGCCGCCGCGCGGCGCCGTCCGTCCCCAGCCAGCCGGCCAGCTTGCCGCCCTGGGAGACCGCCTGCAGCCGCCGCTCGGCCGCGTCGCGCACCTGGTCCGTGGCCACCACCAGCAGCTCGTCGCCGCGCCGCAGCACCGTGGTCGGCGCGGGCACGAAGCTGGCGCCGTCCCGTACGACGAGGGTGACCGCGGCGCCCGCGGGCATCCGCAGCTCGCCGACCTCGACGCCGTGCATACGGGACGTCGGGCCGATGGACGTGGACAGCAGATGGCCGCGCAGCCGCTCCAGGGGAGCCGACTCGATGCCCAGGTCGGCGGCCTCCTTGCCGTTGCCCAGTTCCAGCCGTCGGGCCAGCCACGGCAGCGTCGGCCCCTGGACGAGGGTGTAGACCACGACCAGGACGAAGACGATGTTGAAGACCCGCTCGCTGCCGGGTACGTCGCTCACCATCGGAATGGTGGCCAGCACGATGGGGACCGCGCCGCGCAGCCCGGCCCAGGACAGCAGGGTCTTCTCCCGCCAGGGCACCCGGAACGGCAGCAGCGCGGTGAACACCGACGCCGGCCGGGCCACGATCGTCAGGATCAGCCCGATGACCAGCGCGGGCACGAAGTCGTCGACCAGCTTGTGCGGGGTGACCAGCAGGCCCAGCAGCACGAACATGCCGATCTGGCCGATCCAGCCGAGGCCCTCGGCGAAGCCGCGGGTGGCCGGTGCGTGCGGCAGCTTGGCGTTGCCGAGGATCACCGCGGCCAGATAGACGGCGAGGAAGCCGGAGCCGTGCGCCAGCGCGCCGGCCGCGTACGCGGAGACCGCGATGGCCATGACGGCGATCGGGTAGAGGCCGGACGCGGGCAGCGCCACATGCCGCAGCCCGTACGCGCCGATCCAGCCGATGGCCAGTCCGACGGCGGCGCCGATCGCCAGCTCCAGGGCGATGGTGCCGAGCAGGAGGTACCACTCGTCGACCGGTCCCACGGTGGAGAAGGCGACGACGAGGATGACCACCGGGGCGTCGTTGAAGCCGGATTCGGCTTCCAGAACACCTGTCAGGCGGGAGGGCAGCGGCACGTTGCGCAGTACGGAGAAGACCGCCGCGGCGTCCGTGGAGGAGACCACGGCGCCGATCAGCAGCGCCTGCCGCCAGTCAATTCCGGCCAGATAATGCGCACCGGCCGCGGTGACCCCCACGCTCACCGCGACGCCGACCGTGGAGAGCGCCGCCGCCTGGGGCAGCGCCGGTTTGATCTCTTTCCACTTGGTGCCCAGGCCGCCCTCGGCGAGGATCACGACCAGTGCGGCATAGCCGAGGATCTGGGTCAGCTCGGCACCGTCGAAGGCGACGCCGCCGATGCCGTCCTGCCCTATGGCGACGCCTATCCCCAGGTAGATGAGCAGGCTGGGGAGCCCGCTGCGCGAGGACACCCGCACCGCGGCGACGGCGATGAGCAGCACGAGTGAGCAGATCAGCAGGAGTTCGTTGAGGTGTTCGACAGTCAGGGAGCTGGTCCTTCCTCGCACAGGTTCGGGCGGTGGGCCGGTGGGTAGCTTTCCTTACCGTATCTAGTTACTGAGACTAACAATTTACCATTACTTGAAAGTCGGATGTGCTGGTGGTGACTCCGCGTAGGGGTCGCCGAACCCGTGCGCCTATGGTTGCTCCAGCACTCCCACCCTGCCCCTCGAAGGACCGAGATGCCCGCCAACAAGTCCGGCCCAGTCCCCAGGAAGAAGAAGGGGCGGCGCGGCCGTCTCGTCGCGATCACTGTCGTGCTGCTGCTCGTGGCGGGCATCGGCTTCGGCGCGTTCTGGGGGGTCAGCACCGTACGCGCCTCCATTCCGCAGACGACCGGATCGCTCAAACTCCCGGGTCTGACAAACCCGGTGGACGTCGTCCGCGACGCCAACGGCATCCCGCAGATCTACGCCGACACCGACGAGGACCTCTTCCGCGCCCAGGGCTACGTCCAGGCCCAGGACCGCTTCTGGGAGATGGACGTCCGGCGCCACATGACCGCGGGCCGGCTCTCGGAGATGTTCGGCAAGAGCCAGGTCAAGACCGACGCCTTCCTGCGCACCCTGGGCTGGCACCACGTGGCGCAGAAGGAGTACGACACCAAGCTGTCGCCCGGAACCAAGAAGTACCTCCAGGCCTACTCCGCCGGTGTCAACGCCTACCTCAAGGACCACCAGGGGTCGGCGCTGTCCCTGGAGTACGCGGCGCTGGACTTCGAGAACGACTACAAGCCCGGCAAGTGGACGCCGGTCGACTCGGTGGCCTGGCTCAAGGCGATGGCCTGGGACCTGCGCGGCAACATGCAGGAGGAGATCGACCGCTCCCTGATGACCAGCCGCTTCACCCCGGAGCAGATCGCCCAGCTCTACCCGGCGTACCCGTACAAGCGGAACCAGCCGATCGTCGACGGCGGCACGGTCGACCCGGCCACCAAGCAGTTCACGCCCAAGCGCTCGGCCAACTCCGCCCCCGCCGGCACCGGCACCGCCGTCGGCGGCCTGCAGACGCAGCTGTCCTCGCTGTCCAAGACCCTCGACGAGATCCCGGCGCTGCTCGGCCCCAACGGCAACGGCATCGGCTCCAACTCCTGGGTCGTCTCCGGTGCGCACACCACCACCGGCAAGCCGCTGCTCGCCAACGATCCGCACCTGGCCCCGCAGATGCCCTCGCTCTGGTACCAGATGGGCCTGCACTGCCGTACCACCGGCCCCAAGTGCAACTACGACGTCTCCGGCTTCACCTTCTCCGGGATGCCCGGCGTCGTCATCGGCCACAACCAGAACATCTCCTGGGGCATGACCAACCTCGGCGCGGACGTCACCGATCTGTACCTGGAGAAGATCAACGCCGAGGGGTACCTCTACGACAACCGGCAGCGGCCCTTCACCACCCGCAAGGAGACCATCAAGGTCGCCGGCGGTGAGAGCCGCGAGATCACCGTCCGCTCCACCAACAACGGGCCGATCGTCTCCGACCGCGACGACGAGCTCGGCAACGTGGGCAAGGACGCCCCCGTGGGCAACGCCGCACCGGACCGCGGCGACGGCTACGCCGTATCGCTGCGCTGGACCGCGCTGGACCCCGGCAACTCCATGGACGGCGTCTTCGAGCTCAACCGCGCCAAGGACTGGAGCGGCTTCCGCAAGGCCGCCGAGCACTTCGAGGTCCCCTCCCAGAACCTGATCTACGCCGACACCAAGGGCAACATCGGCTACCAGGCGCCCGGCCGGATCCCGGTCCGCGGCAAGGGCGACGGGCACTTCGACGGCACCTACCCGGCGCCCGGCTGGGACCCGGCCTACCAGTGGAAGAGCTACATCCCGCAGAAGTCCCTGCCGTACGAGTACAACCCCCGGCGCGGCTACATCGTCACCGCCAACCAGGCCGTCGTCGACGAGAAGTACCCCTACCTGATCACCAAGGACTGGGGCTACGGCTCCCGCAGCCAGCGGATCAACGACCTGATCCAGTCGAAGATCAAGGACGGCGGCAAGGTCTCCACCGACGACATGCAGACCTTCCAGAAGGACAACAGCAGCGAGATCGCCCGGCTGCTGACGCCCTACCTGACGAAGATCGACATCAAGGACGGCTACGTCCGCGACGCCCAGCAGCTGCTGGAGGGCTGGGACTTCACCCAGGAGCCCGACTCCGCCGCGGCCGCCTACTTCAACGCCGTCTGGCGCAACACCCTCAAGCTCGCCTTCGGCAACAAGATGCCCAAGGAGCTGCGGGTCCAGGGCCAGTGCCTCAACGTCCGCCCGGCCGACGAGACCGGCCCCGCCGACGAGAACGACACCTACGTCCGCGAATGCGGTGAGCGCGACGGCGACACCGCCCAGCCCGACGGCGGCGACCGCTGGTACGAGGTGGTCCGCAACATCCTCGACGACCCCGACAACGCCTGGTGGAAGACCGAGGACCGGCCCGGCCGGCCCGGCGACAAGAACCGCGACCAGCTCCTCGCGCACGCCATGACCGACGCGCGCTACGAGCTGACCTCCAAGCTGGGCAAGAACATCGACAACTGGAGCTGGGGCCGGCTGCACCAGCTGTTCCTGAAGAACCAGACCCTGGGCACCGACGGGCCGGGGATGCTGCAGGGCCTGTTCAACCGCGGCCCCTGGAACCTCGGTGGCGGTGAGGCCGCGGTCGACGCCACCGGCTGGAACGCCGCCGGCGGCTACAAGGTCACCTGGGTCCCGTCGATGCGGATGGTGGTCAACCTCGCCGACCTCGACAAGTCCCGCTGGATCAACCTCACCGGCGCCTCCGGGCACGCCTACGACACCCACTACTACGACCAGACGGACAAGTGGGCCAAGGGCGAACTGCTGCCCTGGGCGTTCGGCGAAGAGGCGGTCAAGAAGGCCGGGAAGGACACGCTGACGCTGTCCCCCTAGGGCAGACGCCGCCCCGCCGGGGCGCCGCCGTCCTGTGACGCCTACGGGCGGGCGGGAGACCTCCACGAAGGTCTCCCGGCCCGCCCGTAGGCGTTTGCGCCGCAGGCCGGTACGCGGCCCGCCCGTGGTGCTCAGTGCCGGAAGCGGTGCACCGCCGACGGCGTCACCGCGGCGTGCACATACCGGTCGTGCGGCTCGGCCGGCACTTCGGCCAGCACCTCCGCGTCGTAGAGCAGCACCACCAGCGACGCCTGCGCACCGGCGCGCTCCAGCCGCGCCAGCACCCGGTCGTACGAGCCGCCGCCGCGCCCCAGCCGCAACCCCCGCCGGTCCACCGCCAGCCCCGGCAGCAGCACCACCTGCGCCTGTGTGACGGCCTTCGGGGTCAGCCGCTCGCCGTCGGGCTCCAGCAGCCCCCAGCCCGCCGGTACGAGCCGCTCGGCGCCCTCGTAGAGCGCCCAGTCCAGATCGTTGTCCGGGAGCAGCACCGGCAGCAGCACCCGCACCCCGGCCGCCCGCAGCCGGTCCAGCAGGGCGCGGGTGGAAGGTTCGCCACCAATCGAGACATATGCGGCGACGGTCGGCGGGGTCTCGGGGCGCGGGGCGTCCGGCGGCGGGGCGACATAGGGGGCCAACTCGTCCAGCTCCAGCGTCCGTCGGGCCAGCGCCTCGCCCGTCGCCGCGATGACATCCGCCGGCAACGATCTCCTCACCTCCAGGAGATCGCGCCGCAACCTGCGCTTTCTATCGTGGTTCGTGCTCACTGTGTGCCCTTGCTCCCGCTCTCGTGCTCTATTGACCGGACCCTCATCATCGTTCCGATAGGGCCGGTTATGGTGTCGCGCATGACCCCATCGCACACACGGATCAGCAAGGCTGTCATCCCAGCAGCCGGCCTCGGCACCAGGTTTCTCCCCGCCACGAAGGCCACACCCAAGGAGATGCTCCCGGTCGTCGACAAGCCCGCCATCCAGTACGTGGTGGAGGAGGCGGCCGCCGCCGGGCTCTCCGACGTCCTGATGGTGACCGGCCGCAACAAGCGCCCCCTCGAGGACCACTTCGACCGCAACTACGAGCTCGAAGAGGCCCTGCACCGCAAGGGCGACGAGTCCCGCCTCGCCAAGGTGCAGGAGTCCAGCGACCTGGCGACCATGCACTACGTACGCCAGGGCGACCCCAAGGGCCTGGGCCACGCCGTGCTCTGCGCCGCTCCCCACGTCGGCGACCAGCCCTTCGCGGTCCTCCTCGGTGACGACCTGATCGACCCCCGCGACCCGCTGCTGGCGCGGATGGTCGAGGTCCAGGAGCAGTACGGCGGCTCCGTCATCGCCCTCATGGAGGTCGACCCGGCGAACATCCACCTCTACGGCTGCGCGGCCGCCGCTCCCACCGGCGACGACGACGTGGTGACCGTCTCGGACCTGGTCGAGAAGCCCGACCCGGCCGAGGCCCCCAGCAACCTCGCGATCATCGGCCGCTACGTCCTCGACCCGGCCGTCTTCGAGGTGCTGCGCAAGACCGACCCGGGCCGCGGCGGCGAGATCCAGCTCACCGACGCCCTCCAGGCGCTGGCCGCCGACCCGTCCCTGGGCGGGCCGGTGCACGGCGTGGTCTTCAAGGGCCGCCGCTATGACACCGGTGACCGTGGCGACTATCTGCGTGCCATTGTCAGACTGGCATGCGAACGTGAGGACCTGGGCCCGGACTTCAGGACCTGGCTGCGCAGTTACGTGACCGAGGAGATGTAGGACGTTGAACCACGCCACCGACCGGACCAGCCACCAGGACCGCGTCTGGTCGGTGGCCGAGCACCTCGACGACGTCCTGTCCCAGATCACCCCGCTGGAACCGATCGAGCTGCAGCTCCTCGACGCCCAGGGCTGCGTCCTGGTCGAGGACGTCACGGTCGCCGTCGCCCTGCCGCCCTTCGACAACAGCTCCATGGACGGCTATGCCGTCCGCGCCGCCGACGTGGCGGGCGCCACGGAAGCCGCCCCGGTCGCCCTGACCGTCATCGGCGATGTCGCGGCGGGCAGCGGCGCGCTGCCGGAGGTCGGCCCCGGCCAGGCCGCCCGGATCATGACCGGAGCCCCCCTGCCGCCCGGCGCCGAGGCCGTCGTCCCCGTGGAGTGGACCGACGGCGGCACGGGCCAGGGACCGGCCGCCACGATGCGCGCCCACAGCGCCGCCCCGCAGGACGCCGGCGGCGAGGTCCGCGTCCACCGCCCGGCCGCCGCCGGCGCCCACATCCGCCGCCGCGGCAGCGACGTCACCGAAGGCGAGCCGGCCCTCGCGGCGGGCACGGTCCTCGGCCCCTCCCAGATCGGCCTGCTCGCCGCCCTCGGCCACGGCACGGTCCGGGTCCGCCCCCGCCCCCGCGTCGTGGTGATGTCGACCGGCAGCGAACTGGTCCAGCCCGGCGAGGCGTTGGGCCCCGGCCAGATCCACGACTCCAACAGCTTCCAGCTCGCCGCCGCCGCCCGCGCCGCCGGCGCCATCGCCTACCGCGTGGGCGCCGTCGCCGACGACGCCGAGACGCTGCGCGCCACGCTGGAGGACCAGCTCATCCGGGCCGACATCCTCGTCACCAGCGGCGGGGTCAGCGTCGGCGCGTACGACGTGGTCAAGGAGACCCTCGCGGGGCTGTCCGCCGCCGAGCCCGACGACTCACCCCTCGCGGGCGGCGGCGTGGAGTTCCGCAAGCTCGCCATGCAGCCGGGCAAGCCCCAGGGCTTCGGTCTCATCGGCCCCGACCGCACCCCGCTCCTCGCCCTGCCCGGCAATCCGGTCAGCTCGTACGTCTCCTTCGAGGTGTTCGTACGCCCCGCCATCCGCGCCCTGATGGGCCTGGCGGACGTACACCGCCCGACCGCCTCCGCCCGGTGCGCCCAGGCCATCACCTCCTCGCCCAAGGGCAAGCGGCAGTTCCTGCGCGGTTCCTACGACGCCGAGGCCGGCACGGTCACCCCCGTCGGCGGCGCCGGCTCCCACCTGATCAAGGCCATGGCGCACGCCAACGCGCTGATCGTCGTCCCCGAGGACACCACCGAGGTTCCCGCGGGCGGGACCGTGGAGGTCGTCCCGCTGGGACAGCCCGCCGGGTGACCCGGAGCCGCCGGGGGTACGGTGTCGTCCCACAGGCGGCAGTTTCGACCGGGAGAACGATGAGCAGCGGCCAGCAACACCTCACCCATCTCGACGCGTCGGGCGCGGCGCGGATGGTCGACGTCTCCGCGAAGGAGGTCACCGCCCGCACGGCCCGCGCCCGCGGCCGGGTCCTGGTATCGCCGCAGGTCATCGAGTTGCTGCGGGGCGAGGGCATGCCCAAGGGCGATGCCCTGGCCACCGCCCGGATCGCCGGCATCATGGGCGCCAAGCGCACCCCCGAGCTGATCCCGCTCTGCCACCCCCTCGCCGTCTCCGGTGTGAAGGTGGACCTCTCCCTCACCGACGAGGCCGTCGAGATCGTGGCCACGGTCAAGACCACCGACCGCACGGGCGTGGAGATGGAGGCGCTGACCGCCGTCTCGGTGGCCGCCCTCACCGTCGTCGACATGATCAAGGCCGTCGACAAGGCCGCGGTGATCTCCGACATCCGGGTCGAGGAGAAGACCGGCGGCAAGTCCGGCGACTGGAGCCGGTCATGAGACCCGCCCGCGCCCTGGTCGTCACCGCCTCCAACCGCGCCGCGGCCGGCGTCTACCCCGACAGGGGCGGCCCGCTGCTGGTCGAGGGCCTGACGGCCATGGGCTTCGAGGTCGACGGCCCGCAGGTGGTCCCCGACGGTGACCCGGTGGAGGCCGCCCTGCGCGAAGCCGTCGGCGCCGACCGCTACGCCGTCGTCCTCACCACCGGCGGTACGGGCCTGTCGCCCACCGACCGCACCCCCGAGGCCACCCGCCGGGTCCTGGACCACGAGGTCCCCGGCATCCCCGAGGCGATCCGCGCCGCCGGGCGCGAGAAGGTCCCCACCGCCGCCCTCTCCCGCGGCCTGGCCGGTGTCGCCGGCACGACGCTGATCGTCAACCTCCCCGGCTCGACGGGCGGCGTCCGCGACGGCCTCGCCGTCCTCGCCGACCTCCTCCCGCACGCCGTGGACCAGATCCGCGGCGGCGACCACCCCCGCCCCTCCGGGAGCCCGAGCTGAACGCGCCCTGGCCGGTGGTCCTGACGGACGGTGATGTCACCCTCCGCCCGATACGGCTGCGCGACCAACGCGCCTGGCGCGAGGTCAACCGCCGCAACCGCGACTGGCTGCGCCCCTGGGAAGCCACCATCCCGCCGCCCCCGCCCGGCCTGGCCCCGCCGCACCGTCCCACGTACCGTCAAATGGTCCGCCATCTGCGCGCGGAGGCACACGCCGGCCGGATGCTGCCGTTCGTCGTCGAATACCGCGGGCAGCTCGTCGGACAGCTGACGGTCGCCGGCATCACCTGGGGTTCGATGTGCTCGGGCCATATCGGTTACTGGGTCGATCAGGAAGTGGCCGGCCGCGGTGTGATCCCGACCGCCGTGGCGCTCGCCGTCGATCACTGCTTCCGCGCCGTGGGGCTGCACCGCATTGAGGTCTGCATTCGCCCCGAGAACGTCCCCAGCCGCCGGGTGGTCGAAAAGCTCGGCTTTCGCGAGGAAGGCATCCGGCCCCGCTACCTGCACATCGACGGGGCCTGGCGCGACCACGCGGTTTTCGCCCTCACCGCGGAAGAGGTGCCCGGGGGCCTGCTCCACCGCTGGCACCGGGAGAATCCCAGCAGGCCCGGCACGCACCACAAATGAAATAAATGTTCGAACAAAATTCCCGATTGGCCGGATTGGTGAGGGCGCGGATCTCTACCATCACAAAAAAGTTCGAGATATCAGCCAGATCGTGCGACACACCGGCCCAATTGGCGGATGGCCCCCTGCAAACCCCTCTACCGTGTGAGTTGTGAGAAGCAGCGGCCTCATCTACGCAGTCATCGTCGGGGCCTGGGCCGCCTACTTGGTGCCGATGTGGCTCCGTAGACAGGATGAGCTCAACGAGGCCCGTCCGACCGAGCGCTTCAGCACCGCCATCCGGCTGCTGTCCGGACGCGCGGCCATGCAGCGCCGCTACGACAAGGAGCGCGGGGAGTACCCCGCCGACGATGAGGGCGAGGAGCAGGACCCGGACGCCCCGGCCGACGAGGCCGTCGCCGGGCCCTTCGGCGACCCCGCGGCCGATGAGCCCGAGGCCCACCACACCCGGGTGCAGCCCGCCCCGCCGCGCCCGTCGCTCTCCGAGCGCGCCAAGCGGGCCAAGGTCCTCGCCCGCCGCCGGCGCACCATCACCGTGCTCTTCCTCGCCTTCACGGTCGGCGCCGTCGTCGCCGCGGTGGGCGGCCTGCCCTTCCTGTGGGCCCCCGCCCTGCCCGCCCTGCTGCTCACCTCCTACATCGTTTACCTGCGCGCCCAGGAGCGCCGCCGTTTCACGTTCACCATGGACCAGCGCAAGGCGGAGGCGGCGGCGCAGCGACTGCGGGAGGGCCGGCCCCGCCCTCGGCAGGCGGCCGACCAGCCGCCCGCCGACGACCACCCGGCCGACGCCCGCGCTGAGGCCCCCGTCGACGCCGTCCCGGAACCGCCCCGCGTCGCGCCCCCCGCGCACACCGCGGGCCGCCGGGCCGTGGTGGAGGAGACCGACCACGCCGAGTGGGTCGACCAGCAGCGCGAGCGCGAACGCCCGCGCCCCGCGGCCGGCAGCTGGGAGCCCGTCCCGGTCCCGCTCCCCACCTACGTCACCGCCCCGGTCGCCCCGCGTGCCACCAGCCACGTCGATCTGGAGGCCGACGACGCCTGGAGCTCCGCCCGCTCCAGCGCCGCCCCCGACCACCCCCAGCCCGACGCCCCGGCCCGCCGCCCCCGCGGCCGCACCCCGCTCTTCGACCAGTACGAGAACGAGGACCGCCCGCGCGCCGCGAACGAGTGACCCACGTCGCACCGGCGGGCGCGGCACGGTCCCTCCGCTGACCAGCGCCGGAAGCGATTTCCGAGCACCGCGACCGAGATGCTAGAGTTTCACTCGTCGCAAGGGCCTGTGGCGCAGCTGGTAGCGCACCTCGTTCGCAACGAGGGGGTCAGGGGTTCGAATCCCCTCAGGTCCACCGCACACGTCAAAGCCCCCTCCGGGAAGATCCGGTGGGGGCTTTTTCGCGCCGTGCCGCGGTGAGGCGCGGACCCGGCCGATCATCTTGAGCAGTCCGTCGGGCGTCGCCGGTGTCGTCGCGCCCGCGCTCGGGGCGATCATCCGCACCGTCCTCGGGGCTGTCCTGCTGTGCGACGAGCGACTGGATGCCGTTGCGCGGCCTTGCCGGACGGTTCCGCGGAAGTGTGGCCGAAGGTGCGGGATCGGCGGTGATCTACTTGGGCCGTTTCCGCGGTGGAACACCCGCGTTTTCGGCCATGCGGATCGGTCCAGCGGATCGACGCGGACCACCTGTTCCCCGCCCGGCCAAGGAAGTTCACGAGCGCGGCTTGCCGCCACCGGTCGCCCGGTGCCAACGTCATTGGACGTTTCGCATGCGAGATCGACGCCGGTCGAGCGCGAACTACTGCGTGAGGACGAGCCGCTGACGAAGAACCCGGCACCTTGAGGCAGCCGGCGAGCGGTCACAGGAACAGCGGGCTTCATGCGGCGCAGGCGCCTTCGCCGTCAGTGCCGGGACCTTTTGCGAACCATCGCCCGGCAGCGGAGTGCACCCGCGAGGGTGCCAAGTGGCCGGCGGTGTGGGGGCGGGGAGAGGGCCGGGAGGGGCGGTCGGGTGCGTCGGGGGTCCCTTAGGGCACCGCGGTGACGCCTCCGCGCTGGTGGTGGGACCGCTTCCGCAGGACGACGCGCCCCTCCCGGCATCGAGGGCTTCCCCCCGGTCCAGTGTGGGGTACCCGGCGCGTCGAGGTACGCCCTTTTCGACCTGGTCTTTCGCGGTGGCAGGCTGTTGCCAGTAGGGGTGGATCAGGCCGGGAGGTGTGCTGCCTCGGTGAGGCGGAACGTCACCCGGCGTCCCGGAGCGCGCAGCCCGCTCGTCACCGCGTACAGGGCGGCCTGGGTGCGGTCGGCCGCGCCGATCTTGGTGTAGATCGCGCTGAGGTGGTTCTTGACGGTCTTCTCCGAGATGCCGAGGTCGCAGGCGATCATCCGGTTGGTCATCCCGCGGGTGACCAGCCGAAGGACGTCCATCTCCCGAACGGTCAGGCCGGCGGGCCGGTTGCGCGGTCCGGGGTGCTCCTCGTGATCCGCTGTTCCCTCCCGTCGCCGGGCGCGGCGCTCCTCGTCGCGGATGTCCGTCCGCGGGGCGCCGGTGGCGTCGGCGGCCAGGGCGAACATCGCCGCCTGGGTGCGGTCGGCCGCGCCGATCTTCGCGTAGATCGCGCTGAGGTGGTTCTTGACGGTCTTCTCGGAGATGCCCAGGCCGCGGGCGATCTGGCGATTCGCCAGTCCCCTGGAGACGAGCCGGAGGACGTCGAGTTCACGAGGGGTGAGAGGGGCGACGGCGGCCACTCGTCCGGTGCTGCCGTGTTTCTCGTCAAACGCAGGTGATCCAGCCACGCGTACGTCCTCCACATCGTTCCGCCGCTCTGCGGTCGGCATGCGAGGTCACGAGCGCGGACGGCTGCGAGGTCGGCGACGGTCCCCGGGGGTTCAACTGTCGGCGACGCTACCGGCGCTGAGGGCCCTGGAGCCGACGCCGACAACTTCCTGCCAGGGGGCGAGGAGCAGGGCGCGCCGTCGGCAGCGCCATGGTCGACGGCAGCGCCGCCGCGGCGAGGAAGGCCGGCACGATGTTCCTGCCGATGACCGCCTTCCGCGCCGCGGCGAGCCTGATCGCGGGACCGTTCATCCTCCGCTGTGGTCAGCGGCTGCCCGCGAAACGAGCCGGGTCGAAGATCGAGAGATTCTGGCTTGCGGCTCCCTTCGTCACGATCTCCATGACGGATTCGCCGATGGCCGGCAGGAACTTGAACGCATGGCCGGAGGTGCCGGCCGCCACGACGACGCGGCCGTGCGCGGAGGCCGGACCGATGACGAACGCCTGGTCCGGGGTGTTGTCGTAGAGGCAGACGGCGCTCTTGCGGTAGCGGCCGCTCGCGCCGAGGCGGGGAATGCGGGTACGCAGGAAGTCCTGGATCTCGGCGATCTCGCGCTGCTGCACGAAGCGGTCCACGCCGTCCGCGTCGGTGGGCGTGCCGCCGCTGTGCACACCCGCCTTCACCCCGCCGTTCAGGCCGTTCGCGGCCGGGTGCCCGTATCCGACCATGCCGTCGCCCTCCCATATCCAGTACGGGAAACGACCGGGCTGGAAGTCCTGTGCGCCGCCGCCCGGCTCGAACCACAACATGACCTTGCGCAGCACGTCGACGGGGAAGGTGAGTTCGGGCAGCAGGTCCGGCGACCAGCAGCCCGCGGTCACCACGACGTGTCCCACCTCGTAGGTCCCGCGGTCGGTGGACACCCGCGCACCACCGGGGTTCTCGGTGATCTCCCGCACCGTCTCGTTGAAGTGCAGGTCGGCGGAGTGCCGCCGGGCGAGGGCCAGTCCGACCCGGACGGTCTGCTCGGGCTGGACGTAGCCGGAGCCCGGGTCGTACACCGCGACACAGTCCGGCGCCGGCTCGAACTGCGGGTAGCGGGCGTGCACTTCGTCCGCGGTGAGGTACTCGTGCTCCAGTCCGCACTTCTCGGCGCTCGCGCGGGCCGCGGGTATCAGGGCGCCGTCGGCGGGCCCGAGGCACAGACCGCCGGTGCGGTGGAAGAGGCGCTCGCCGCTGGCCTCCTCCAGCTCCGACCACAGGGTGTAGGCGCGGCGCAGATACGGCACGTACTCGGGGCCCATGAAGTACGCCTGCCACACGCCGCGGGACTCGCCGTGGCTGGCACCCAGGTCGTGGACCGGGCTGTAGCGCTCCAGGCCCAGGACCTTCAGGCCGGCCGCGGCCAGCGCGTTGGCGGCCGCGCTGCCCAGTCCGCCCAGGCCGACCACGGCGACGTCGTACTGCTTGCCCATTTCAGAGTCTCCCCTCGGGTGGCCGGCCATCGGCGCCGGTCCACCGCTCCATGGCGCACGCCAACTCCCGGTGTGTGCCTTCCGGGCTGGCGGCGAAGTGCGAAGTGGTTGTGTCCCTGGTCTCCGGGTCCAGCTCCTGGCTGAGTTTGAACATCCCGTCGACGTCTTCCACGTGCAGTTCGAACGCCCCCACCGCGGGCAGGATCTTGTCGAAGTAGTCGAGCGACCCCGCCATGTCCCACTGGCGGCCGAAACGGCCCTCCAGTTCGCGCACCGTGCGGTGGATGACGCGGCGGGTCTCCTCGCCGGCCGGCAGCGGCTGGATCGTGCCTCGTAGGTGGACGGCCGTGAAGTTCCAGGTGGGCGCGGCCGGTGTGTATCCGTAGACCTCGGGCGAGACGTATCCGTCGGGGCCGCGGAAGATCAGCAGGGCGGACTGCCCGGCGGTGAGGTGGCGCCAGTGCGGATTGGCCCGGTTCAGATGCCCGAGCACCCGGTGGCCGCGCAGATCCGCGGGCCCGTTGTCGACGGCGTCGGCCACGTCCTCGGGCAGCACGACCGGCAGGTGGGTGGCGAAGGGCACCGGTTCCGCTCCGGTGACGAGAGTGGCCAGCGGGTTGGCGCGCACCGTGGCCACCGCTGCCGCCGAACTCCCCTTGTAATGTGCGGGAACGTACATAGCGCGGTTCTCCTTCGGGGCCGAGATTCTGCGCCGACGGCTACCGGCGGCGCAGGAGCGAGTCGGCGACCTCTCCGGCCCGGACCGCCGTATTGGACAGCAGCGTCGAGGACAGGCCGTGCGTGTGCTCGGTGGCGCCCTGCAGATAGATTCCGTAGCGCACCCCGTCCTCCATGCGGATGCGGTAGTCGCGGCCCACGTCCAGCCGGCCGGTGATGTCGCGCTTGCACAGGCCGAGCAGCTCGGGGCTCAGCAACTCGTCGGGCGGGACCGGGCGGTAGCCGGTCGCGTACACCAGATAGTCGGACTCCAGGGTGCGCTTCTCGCCCGAGGTGAGGGACTCGACCGTCAGCGACAGCGGGCTGCCGGCGGTCTCCTCGACATCGATGAGGCAGGAGGTGTGGTCGATCAGCAACCGCTGCTCGGCGGTCACCTTCTCCTGGTACCAGATGCGGTAGAGCTCCGAGATCAGCTCGTTGTCGACCACCGAGTAGTTGGTGTTCCGGTGCCGGTCGACGAGCATGTCCCGGACGGAGTGCGGAGCCCGGTGGAAGTCGTCCACGGCGACCGGGTCGAAGATCCGGTTGGCGAACGAGGAGTCGTCCGCGGGGCTGTATCCGTAGCCTGCGAAGACGGCCCGTACCCGCCCGTTGGGAAAGCGCTCGTGGAGGTGGGCGGTGACCTCGGCCGCGCTCTGGCCCGCACCCACGACGGTGAAGCGCAGGGGCGCCGCGCTCGGTATGCCGTCGAGCCGGTGGAGCAGGCCGCTGCTGTGCCAGATCCGCTCCGACTCCCGTGCACCGTCCGGCAGGGACGGGCGCAGACCGGGTGCCAGCACCACGTTCCCGGCCCGGCGCACGATCCGCCGGATGCCGTCGGAACCGGGTATGCCGATCGTCACGTCCAGTTGGTCCCGCCCCGCCGATGCCGCCGGTTCGATCCGCAGCACCTCATGGCCGTAGCTGACCCGGTCCGCCAGCGCGCCCGCGGCCCATTCCAGGTAGTCGTGGAATTCCACACGACTCGGAAAGAGGGCCTTGTGGTTGATGAAATCAACCATCCGGTCCCGGTCGTGCAGATAGCTGAGGAAGGTGAATTCACTGCGCGGGTTGCGCAGTGTCACCAGGTCCTTGAGGAAGTGCACCTGCATGGTGGCGTTCTTCAGCAGCATGCCGCCATGCCATGAGAATCCGGGGTGCCGCTCGTAGAAGTGCACCCCGGACCGTGGGTGGGAGGTTTCGCGCAGAGCTATGGCGAGGGCCAGATTCGAGGGGCCGAACCCGACACCCAGTACGTCGAGCGGCGCTCGTTCCTCATCGGATAAGGATGAGGTGGAGCGCCCTGTTTCCAGGCTTTCCGGCAAGACGTGCTCCAGGGGGTGATTACCTGAATGCTGAGGGCGTGAGGATTTCAGCACGAGCCTGCGGGAACGCCATCCGGCCGTCAAGGATCTTCGGTATGAGAAATTGGTCCTATATCGGTGCGCCGGGAATCTGGCTATTGTGCCGCCCTGCGTGGTGGGGGCTTACGCGACGGGGCCTCACGGCGTGCGGCCTTACGCGGTCAGGCGGGCCACCGCCTCGGCGACCGCGCCGGCACCGTCCTCGACGGCGAGACGGCCGGCGGCGCCCCGCGCGCGCTCGCGGTGGGCGGGGTCGGCGGTGGCCCGGGTGAGGGCGTCGGCCAGCCGGTCCGCGGCGTGCTCGGCTGCGAGGTCCCGGAAGGGGATCGGGGCCGTGGCGGCGCCCACGGCGGCCAGCCGCGCGGCCCAGAAGGGCTGGTCGGCGGTGACCGGTACGGGGACGGTGGGGACCGCGGCCCGCAGACCCGCCGCGGTGGTACCGGCACCGCAGTGGTGCACCACCGCCGCCATGTGCGGGAAGAGCAGGGCGTGCGGGACCTCGCCGACGGTGAGGACGTCGTCCGTCGCGAGGGCGTCGGGGCCGGTGGTCAGACCGGCCCAGCCGGACTGGAGGACGCCGCGGACCTTGGCCCGGCGCAGGGCCGCCACCGCCAGGGCGCTCAGCCGCTCGCCCTCGCCGCCCGCCATGCTGCCGAAGCCGATGAACACCGGAGGAGGCCCGGCCGCGAGGAAGTCCTCGACGAAGGAGGGGAGTTGGGCGTCGGGTGCGTGCCAGGGCCACCAGTTCCCGACGACCTCCAGGCCGCTGGGCCAGTCCTTGGGGCGGGGCACCAGGACCTCGCTGAAGCCGTGCAGGACCGGCCGGCCGGTCGCTTCGGCGCGGCGACGGAGCGTACGGGGCGTGGCGGGCGGCAGGCCGAGGCGGGCCCGCAGTTCGCGGCTCGCGTCGGCGTAGAGGCGGTCGACGACGCGGTGGGAGAGGCGGCCGACGGCGCGGTTGCCCCAGCGGCCGAGGGAGCGGGCGCCGCCGACGGGAGGGGCGAAGTCGCCGGTGGGGGCGTTGGGGTGGAGGGGAAGCTCCAAGGACGGGATGCCGTACGCCTCGGCGAGGCTCCGGCCGAGCGGCGCGGTGGTGGTGGACAGCAGCAGCAACTCGGTGCCCTCGGTGGTGGCTTCGGCCACCCCGGTGCCCAGTTCCCGGATGAAGGCGGCGGCCTTGCGCATCAGGGCGCGTCGGTCGCCGGTGGAGGCCTCCGGTGCCTGCCCGCCGCCCGGACGCCCGGCGCGCGGGTCGGCGGGCAGCCGGCGGAATTCCAGGCCCGCGGTCCGCACGAGCGGGGCGTAGGCGTCGTGGGTGGCGAGGGCGACGTCGTGGCCGGCTGCGCGGAGCCGGGCGCCGAGGCCGGTGTACGGGGCGACGTCGCCGTACGAGCCGGCGGCCGTGATCACGATCTTCATGGGGCGTCAGCAGCCTTTCGACTGGCGTACGGCGTTGGCGTGGACGGCCGTGCGCAGGTAGGAGGCGAGGCCGGGCCGCTGCTCGCTCGGCGGGACGATCAGGGCGAACGCCCGGGGGTCGGCCGCGAAGTCGTCGGCGATCCGGCCGTGCATATCGGTGGGGCACGGGGTGAACCAGCGGCTGATGCTCTGCCGGTGCTCCTCGGCCAGGTCCATGGCGCGTTCGCCGTCCGCGGGGTCCTCGGCGTCGAAGGCGGCGGTCAGCCGGGCCCGCCACTCGGCGGCCTCGGCCATGATCTGCGCCCAGTCCTCCTTGGTGTGGGTGGCGGCGCTCGCCATGGAGCGCTGGTGCCCCGCGCGGTCATGCCACTTCAGCTGGGCGTCGGTGGCGTAGGTGAGGTCGAAGGCGACCTCGCCGAACACCTCGAACCGCTCCTCGGGCGTCAGCTCCACGCCGGTCTGCTGGACCTCCATGGCCTGTTCGGCGACCTCGACCAGGCGCTGGAGTTTGGTCATCTGCTCGTTGAGCAGGCGGTGCCGGGCACGCAGGTGGTCGAGGGCGTTGGCCTGCGGGTCCTTGAGGATCGTGGCGATCTCGTCGAGCGGGAAGCCGAGTTCCCGGTAGAAGAGGATCTGCTGCAGCCGGGCGAGGTCGGTGTCGCTGTAGAGGCGGTAGCCGGCCGGGCTGCGGTCGGTGGGGGAGAGGAGTCCGGCCTTGTCGTAGTGGTGCAGGGTGCGCACGGTGATTCCCGCGACGGCGGAGACCTGCCCGACCGAGTAGCCCACGCTCGGCGCCTTTCGTTCGTGGTGACGGGGACGCGGCGTGGACGGCGGACGAGCCGTCCACGCCGCCGCCCAGGCTGCGGCCTGACGTTACGTAAGGGTCAAGCGGGGGGGGAGAGACGGAGGAGCGGCGGGCCGAAACGGGAAGGAGGGGCGGCCGTCCGCCAAGACGACCGCCCCTCCCCGCACTCCGTACTCCCGTACGTCTCACTCCTGCGCGTACCGCTCCTCCAGCACCGAGTTCACCAGTGCCTGGACGTCCTCCCGGTCCAGGCCCTCGGTCCGTGCCCGCGCCATCCAGGAGCGCAGTTCCTCGCGCAGCCGGGCGTCCGCCGCGGACTCGGGGCGGGCCAGCGTGCGGCTGACGAAGGTGCCCAGGCCGGGGCGCGGTTCGACCAGGCCTTCGCGTTCCAGTTCGCGGTAGGCCTTCAGGGTCGTGTTGGGGTTGACCTTGGTCGTGGCGGCGACCTGCGCGGCGGTCGGCAGGCGGTCGCCCTCCACGAGGATGCCCAAACGCAGCGCCTGGTGGACCTGTTGGACGATCTGGAGGTAGGTGGCGACACCACTGCGGCGGTCGATGCGGAACTCGACGACGCTCACCACCTCTCTGCTGCTCTCGCCCGTAGGGCCGATGCTCTCGCCCGGCGGGCCGACCATGCCGCCAACCGGGCCGGTGGCGGCGCCGCCGGGCCTCGGCCGCCCGACCGATTGATGATCCGGCCGCCGGTGCCGGGTGTCAAAGCGCCGCCCGGCGTGTGCCGCGCCCGGCTGTTCAGAGCGGCCGCCGGTGGGCCCGCCAGACCACGAACGCGAGCACCACGGCGGTCAGGGCCAGCAGGATCCCCGCGCCCAGCCACTGCATCCCGGCCATCTGCTCGTAGTCGAAGTACTGGGTCACGCGGTTGACGATGCCCAGCCTGGCCCGGCAGGCCTCGGCATCGCCGTCGACGCAGGTGCCGTAGCCGTAGAGCCTGCCGTCGGCGGTGGACACCCAGTCGTCGATGCGTACGGAGCCCAGCGGCAGGTCGGGGCCGTCGCCGTTGTACGGGTAGCTGACGCTGCGCGGTGTGCCGAGGCGGTCGCGGACCTTCTCGCTCCAGATCAGGGAGGCGACCACGGCGAAGACGGCGGTGGCCGCCATCGCCGGCACCGTCCGCTTGACCAGCATGCCGATGGCGATGCCGCAGGCGGTCAGGAAGAGGGTGGTGGCCACCGGTATCGGGCCGGTGGTGTCGAAGGCGCCGCCCGCCAGCCAGTCGCCGCCCAGGGCCAGGTTGCGGGCCGGCGACCACAGCCAGGTGAAGGCGGCCGACAGCAGACCGGTGCACAGCGCGGCGAGGGCCAGCGGCAGGCCGAGGGTGGCGGCGATCCAGCGGCCGCGGCTCACCGACTGGGTGGTGACCAGCTTGAGCGTGCCGTGCTCCTGCTCGCTCGCGATCAGCGGTGCGCCGAGGAAGATGCCGACGAAGAGCGGCAGGAACTGCAGGAACTCCACGTCGAGGTCGAAGGCCGAATGGAAGTGGTTGCGGAAGTCGTTGAGCAGCTCCCCGTCCGCGTCCGGGGTGGCGCCCTTGAGGTCCAGGAACTCCGTCACGCCGATGCGCTGGTAGGCGAAGAGCGCGCAGGCCGCGGCCGTGACCAGCAGACCGGTGCGCAGGAAGGCGCGGTGCCGGTGCCAGACCAGCCAGGGCAGGCCGCGCAGCAGGGCGCGGCGACGGTTGTCCGCGGTGGCGGACGTGGGCGGGCCGGCCGCCGGGGCCGCCGCGACGGCGTCGTGGGTGGTGCCGGTCCGGCTCATGCCGCCTCCTGCGTTCCGCCGTCGATCCGTGCCCCGTCCGCGATCAGGTCGGGCGCCTCGGGCGAGCGCAGGTAGGCCAGCAGGACCTCTTCCATGCTCGGCACCAGGGCCTCCCAGCGCTCGGCGAGCGGTCCGCCGGACCGGATCAGCGCGCTGAACTGCCGCCCGCTGACCCGGGACTCGATCACGGTGTGCTGCCGCCGCAGCTCCTCGGGCACCCCGTCCGCTCCGTCGGCCACGCCCGTCACCAGCAGGTGGGAGGGCACCAGCTCCTCGGTCGGGCCCGCCATCCGCAGCCGCCCCTCGGCGAGGACGACGAGGTAGTCACACATCTCCTCCATCTCCGCGAGCATGTGGGACGACATCAGCACGGTCGTGCCGTGCTCGGCGGCCTCGGCCATCAGCAGGCCCGACAGCTCGTGCCGGGCGAGCGGGTCGAGGTCGGACATCGGCTCGTCGAGCAGCAGCAGCTCGGGCCGCTTGCCGAAGGCGAGGGCGAAGGCGACGCGGGTGCGCTGGCCGCCCGAGAGGGTGCCGATCCGGGCCGTCAGTGGCACGTTCCCGGACCGCACGATCCGCTCGGCCAGCGCCTGGTCCCAGCGCGGGTTCAGCTCACGGCCGAGCCGCAGGGTGTCGGCCACGGTGAAGCGCGGGTAGAGCGGCTTGTCCTGCGCGAGGAAGGCGATCCGCTCCAGGGCGGCCGGGTCGGAGACCGGGACGCCGAACAGCTTCAGCGTCCCGGTGGTGGGCTGCACCAGCCGGGTCGCGGTGCCCAGGAACGTGCTCTTGCCGGCGCCGTTGGGGCCGACGAGCGCGCAGATGTGGCCGGCGGGGAGCCGGAAGGAGCAGTCTCGCAGCGCCCACCCGCGGCGGTACCTCTTCCCCAGTCCTACGGCCTCGACGGCCCACGGGCTCGGGTCGCTCACCCGGATCCCCCCTTTAGCTAGTTCATTAGTGGAATGAGTATGGGGAGCGGCCCGGACGCCTGTCAACAAAGCCGGTGAGCGGGTGGGGCGCCCCTCAGCCGGCCGTCCCCGTCAGCGGCTTCGCCATGCACCGGCTCTCCTCATACGTCCGGTACAGACCGAACTTCTCCACCAGCGCATAGCCGCAGGACGCGTACAGCTGCAGCGCCTCCGGCTGCTTGATGCCGGTCTCCAGCACCATCCGGGACCGCCCCGCGGCCCGCGCGTCCGCCTCCAGCACCTCCAGGATCCGCCGCGCCAGCCCCCGCCCCCGCGCCTCGGGCAGCACGAACATCCGCTTGATCTCGGCGTCCCCGACCGCGTAGCCCTTGCCGGTGTCGTCCTGCACCCGCCAGCCCCCGCTGGCCAGCGCCCGGCCGCCCTCGTACGCGATCAGATACGCGCCGTGCGGGGGGTTGAACATCTCCGGATCCAGCGGCGTCATATCGCCGTCGCCGTAGCGCCGGGCGTACTCCTGCTGGACCAGTCCGTCGAGGGCGACGGCGTCGGGGTGGTCGTAGCGGACGGCGCGTATCTCGACGTGGGGTGTCCCGGTGGGGCGAGTCTCCATGCCATGAAGCGTACGGGCGTGCGAGTGGCGGGCGTGGCGGGACGGGAGAGCGACCGCGTGACCGGGACGGGCCGCGGTCGCTCCCGGCGGGAGGGGCGCACCCTCACCCGACCACGGTCTCGCTGCCGTCGGGCCAGCTGATGAACGTCTCGCAGACGCTCTGCAGCGTTTCGTGGTCCTCCCAGCAGCGCGTGTACTGGTGCCCCTGCTCGACCTTCCATCCGTTGGGCATGACCGCGCTGTCGGGCCCCTCCGTGGACGGGCCCGACTGCTGGGCCACGGCCTGGCCCGGCCCCTTCTTCACCTTGATCGGGCCGGTCTTGATCACGGGCTTCGGGGGGTGCGAGTCGGCCGTCGCGGTGCCGCTCGTCGCGAGCGGGCCCGCGATCGTCGCGACGAGCAGGGCCGCGCAGGCGAGGCGGCGCTTGGAGTGGTGGATCGGCATGACGGGTTCCTTTCGTCGGGGGGAAGCCTGGTTCGGCGAAATGCCTGATCCGATGGAAACCCGTCGCGACGACCGCGTCCCGACCCGAGAAGTCGGGGCTTGAACATGCCGGATATGTGTGGCTACGGCGGAGTGTGCGCGCGGCGCGGCCGAGCCGGGGCGGCCGGGCCGTGGCGCCCGGCCGTCATCGAGGCGACTACCGGTATGGGAGCCTGACCCCTGGCCCGACGAGAGAGCAGGGGCCGGAAAGGGATAGGGCGAGCGTTGTGATCACCGTGACCTCCGTGAATGTGAACGGGCTGCGCGCCGCGGCCAAGAAGGGCTTCGTCCCGTGGCTGGCGCAGACCGCCGCCGACGTGCTGTGCCTGCAGGAGGTACGGGCCGAGACCGCGCAGCTCCCGGACGAGGTGCGCGAGCCCGCCGGCTGGCACACGGTCTTCGCCCCGGCGGCCGCCAAGGGCCGCGCCGGCGTCGCCCTCTACACCCGCCGCGAGCCGGACCGGGTCCAGGTCGGCTTCGGCTCGGCGGAGTTCGACGACAGCGGCCGCTACGTCGAGGCCGATCTGCCCGGGGTGACCGTCGCCAGCCTCTACCTGCCCTCCGGCGAGGTCGGCACCGAGCGCCAGGACGAGAAGGAACGCTTCATGGCGGAGTTCCTCCCCTACCTCGTCGACCTGCGCAAGCGCGCCGCGGCCGACGGCCGCGAGGTCGTGGTCTGCGGCGACTGGAACATCGCCCACCAGGAGGCCGACCTGAAGAACTGGAAGGCCAACCAGAAGAAGTCCGGCTTCCTCCCGGAGGAGCGCGCCTGGCTCACCGACGTCCTCGACGAGACCCGCGGCGGCTACGTCGACGTCGTCCGCTCCCTCCACCCCGAAGCCGAGGGCCCCTACTCCTGGTGGTCCTACCGGGGCCGCGCCTTCGACAACGACGCGGGCTGGCGTATCGACTACCACCTGGCGACCCCGGGCCTGGCCCAGCGCGCGGTCAAGGCCTACGTGGAGCGGGCGGCAGCGTACGACCAGCGCTGGAGCGACCACGCGCCGGTGACGGTGGCGTACGGGCAGTAGGAACGCATCGGGTGCAGGGCCGGCTCCTGTACCCGGGCCCGGCCGCTACTCGGGGGGTCGGCTGTAGCGGTCCATCGTGGCCTTGCTCATCGACAGGTCCTTGAAGACCAGCTCCCAGGGGCCGGTGTTCACGTCGAAGTCCTTGCCGAAGCCGACCCATTTGCCGGCCATGCGCCGACCGGTGGGCTCCACCAGGAGCTGGAGTGCGCCGTGATAGCGGGCGCCCGCGTAGTAGCCGGAGGCCGCGGTCTGTTCCACCCACGTACCGGTGACGACATTGCCGTCCACGCTCAGGTCGAGGGACAGCGGCGAGTCGGGGTTCGACGATGCACCGGGCAGCGAGTGGCCCGTGAGGCGGGCGCCGTGCTGCACCAGGACGACATGGTGGGTGGCGCTGAAGGTCTCGCCGCGCCCGGACGAGAAGAACTCGTAGCGGCTCAGCCAGATCCCGGAGTAGTGCGCTCCCGCACTCTGGGAGGTCTCCTCCGCGACCGGCCGGGGGCTGCTCCCGGTCGGCGGGGCGACCCCGTCGGGGCCCGATGCCATGTCGTGGCCGCCCGCGCTGTCCTCCCGGACTCTGGCCATGGGGACGGGAAGCCGGAATCCCAGCGCCTCGACGGGCAGGCCGGTCACCTTCTCCAGGGCGCGGGCGTAGACGGGCCGCGGCGAACGGCTGATGCCGGTTTCCCAACGCTGCACGAGCCGCTTGCTGGCATCGTTCGGCTCCCCGGCCTCGGCACCTGCCTGCCGCAGCTCACGGGCCAAGTCGTCCTGGCTGAGCCGCAGACCGATGCGTACGGCGCGCAGCATGTCGTTCGGTACGTGCTCGGCGGTCGTCATGGCTTCACGCTAGCCCCTGGCCCTGCCCGATGACACCGGATTGACGCCTTCGAGTGACGCCCGAATGACGCCCTGATGCCGTCGCAGTGGCCTGTCGTGGCTCGGGAGCATCACGGTATGGAGAGCGAGACGCGGAGAGATGACGGATGTGGCGTGTGCGAGCTGCTTGCGGCGCAGGAGGCCCGGGGGCGGGACGCGCGCGATCCGAGCTTGGAGGTGGACGCGCGGGTGCGGATGCGGCGGCATGTGCGGCAGGCGCACGGGAGGGAACTGCCCTTTCCGCACTGGTGACTTCGGGCGGTGAAGAAGGTGGGGCGCCCTCCGGGGGAGTACGAGGGCGCCCCGGTTGGGGGACGGCCCGCCGGGGTGGGAGCGAACCCTGACGCCCTGGCTGTGTCGAGTGCAGCGCATGGGACAAGGAACGCCAAGAGGCCCGTAAATCCCGGCAGTTCGCTACGGCTGTCGTGGCGAGCCGGCGGATCAGGAACCACGAGCGTGGTCACCGTGCCTGAGCAGCCCATGCGAGGGAAAGACTCCGTGCCGACAGCCTCAAGAGGAGGAAGCGTGAACGCAGTACTTCGGAACGACGGTGGCGACAAGCTCCCCGGAGAGCCGTACCCCGGTCCGCATCAGCCCCCGTCCCCCGACGGGGGCCCAGGGCAGCCGAACCCGCCCAAGGCTGTCTGAGTGACCGCCGACGCACACAAGGGCCGTCCCGACCTTGATGGGTTGGGGCGCGCCCTCATGTCTTCCGGGGCCCTCTCCTCCGACTGGGCCCCCACGTACGCGGCCGTTCCCCGCTCCACCGTCCTGCCCGTCCTCATCTGGCCTTTCGACATGGAGGCCGGCCGGAGCGTGGCCGTATCGAAGGCGGACGATCCCGCCAAGTGGCAGGAGTTCGCGGACTCCGACGTACCGATCGTCACCCAGTGGGACGACGGTATGCACGCCGGTACCGAACCCGGCCGCGTCCCCACCAGCTCCGCGTCCATGCCCTCCGTCGTGTTCCGGATGCTTCGGGCCCTGGACCTCCACCCGGGTCATACGGCCCTGGAAATCGGCACGGCCACCACCTGGAATGCGTTGCTGATGGCTCACCGCGCGGGGCCGGGGAGTGTGACCACCATGGAGGTGGACCGAGCGGTCGCCACGGCTGCCATGGCGACGGTGGAGCGGCTGGGAAGCCCCGTCCGCGTCGTCCACGGCGACGGGCTCCAGGGCTACCCGGAGGGAGCCCCGTACGACCGCGTCATTGCCACGTGCGGCCTCCGCTCCCTCCCGTTCGCGTGGGTGGAGCAGTGCCGGCCCGGCGGCGTCATCGTGGCCCCCTGGGGGACGAACTACAGCCACGGCGACGCGGTGGCCCGCTTGGTCGTAGCGTCGGACGGAGAGAGCGCATCCGGGAAGTTCACCGGGCCCGTGGAGTTCATGAAACTCCGGTCCCAGCGGATATCGCCCGTGGTCCACAAGGAGTACGTCACGGGCAGCGTGGCCGACGGTGACGAGTCGTCCACGACCATCACGGAAGGGGAGTTCGTCGGGGAGCAATTCGGCCCGGAGCGGTTCGCCCTGGGCCTTCGAGTCCAGCAATGCTGGCACTTCGTGGCGGAGAAGAGCGACGGAGCCCGGCCGGTCTGGTTCTACAGCCTGAGCGACCGGTCCTGGGCGTGTTGCATGTTCCGGGACGGGGACACTGCGCGCGTCTGGCAGTACGGACCCCGCCGACTGTGGGACGACGTGGAGGCCGCGTTCCGATGGTGGGACGGCCATGGGCGGCCGGGCCCATCGCGGTTCGGGCTGACCGTGAGTGCCAAGAGTCAGCGGGTATGGCTGGACGATCCGGCTGACTCCTGGATCGTGTGACAACGCCCCTCCGTCTGCCGGTCCATGACGCTGTGAGGTGGGGCGCCCTCCGGGGGAGTACGAGGGCGCCCCGGTTGGGGGACGGCCCGCCGGGGGTGGGGCGGGCCGTCGGTGGCCTTGGTGGTGGCCGATTGGGGGGAGGGTGGGTCAGGGGCGGGTGAACTTCACGTAGCCGCCGTTGTTCGGGCGCTCCCACCAGCCCTTGAAGGCCCAGTTGATGAAGCCGCCGTCGCCCTGGTTGGTGAACTCGCCGTCCTCGAAGACCCAGATGCCGTAGACGACGCCGTCGTAGGTGGCCGAGCCGTACGCCTTGACGCCGTTGACGTGCTCCTCGTAGGGCTGGCTGAGGTTGTGGACCATGACGTTGTACTGGCCGTTGCTGGCGTAGAACGCCGACTCCATCAGGTTCTTGACGAAGCCCTCGCGGTTCTGGGCGGTCTTGATCGACGACTCGATCTTGTTGGCTATGCCGAGCACGTCGACGTTGAAGTTCAGGTTCGCGTTGGCGCCGATGTCGACCGGCGAGTCACCCGCCGGCGCCGCGGCGGCGGCCGGTGCGGCCATGGCGGTCGCCGGGAAGGCGGCACCCGTCGCGGTGAGCGCGGCGCACAGGGCCACCGCTGCCAGGCTCTTCTTCACGATGCCCGAAGTGGACATGGTTCTCCTCCATGAGTGGGGGGTGCGACCTCTCCGGACCGCGGGGATGCGGAGAGTCGGCCGGAGCGGCGGGAAGGGTGGGCCGCCACGACCGGTACGGCAGTAATGCTCGGCCGGGCCGCTCATGATCGGCTCACGTGGGGCTCATGGGGCGGGTGTGCCCGATCGGCACTTGCGTTGAATTTCTGTCAACTCGCGGACTATGTCCACATAGTGAGAGGGAGGCGGCCAAGCGGAACCCGACCTTCCTTCCGGTGGTCCTTGCAGACAGGGGGCGGACTGCAGGCGCCCGTTCGGCGTCACGAACTTGAGGGCACGATGGTTCAGTTGAAGCTGCTGGGGCCGGTGGAGTGCGAGACGGACGACGGCCGCCCGCTGGCCTTGGGGTCGGGGCGGATCCGTACCGTGACCGCGGTGCTGATCAGCGAGGTCAACCAGGTGGTCACGCTGAGCAGGCTGATCGATCTGGCGTGGGACGTGGATCCGCCGGCCAGCGCGCGCGGCGTGGTCCACAACCACGTGCACCGGCTGCGGCAACTGCTGGCCGGCCAGGCCGAGCTCGCCACGCGGGGGCAGGGCTATGTGCTGCTCGCCGATCCGTGCGCGGTGGACGTCCACCGGTTCCAGAGCCTGGTCTCCGGTGCCCGGGAGGCCGAGCCGCAGGCCGCGGTCGCGATGCTGCGCCGGGCCCTCGGCCTGTGGCGGGGCGAGGCACTGGCGGATGTGCCCGGCGACCGGGTGCGCCGGACCGTGGGGGCGGGCCTGGCCCAGGCGCGGGTGGCCGCGCTGCACGAGCTCGGTGCGCAGCTGCTGCTGCTCGGCCGGTACGGCGAGGTGGTCACGGAGCTGACCGCGTGGATCGCGGAGCATCCCCTGCACGAGGAGCTGACCGCGCTGCTGATGCGCGCCCTGCAGGCGAGCGGCCGGCAGGCCGAGGCCCTGGACCACTTCCACCGCACCCGCCGGCATCTGAAGGACCAGCTGGGCATCGACCCCGGCCGGGTGCTGAGCGAGGCCTACCTGGCGGTGCTCGACGGGAACGGCGCCGCCGCGCGGCAGGGCCCCGGTCGCCCGGTGGCCGCGTCGCCGCCCGCCGCTCCGTACGCCGCCGACCACCGGCCGGCTCCGTTGCCGCGGGTCGCCCAACTGCCGCCCGGCGTCCTGGACTTCTGCGGCCGGGAACGGGAGCTGGCGGTGCTGGACCAGCATCTGGAGCGGGTGCCGCGGCCGCACTGCGTGGTGCTGGCGGGCGGCGGCGGGGCCGGCAAGACGACGCTGGCGGTGCAGTGGGCGCACCGCTTGCGGGCCGAGTTCCCCGACGGTCAGCTCTTCGCCGATCTGCGGGGCTTCGAGCGCCCCCCGATGCGGGCGGGCACCGTACTGTCGTCGTTCCTGCTGGCGCTGGGGGTCCCGGAGGCGAGGATCCCCGAGTCCGTGGCGGAGCGCGCGGCGCTGTACCGGTCGCTGCTCGCCGGGCGGCGGATGCTGGTGCTGCTGGACAACGCGGGCACGGCCGAGCAGACGCGGCCCCTGCTGCCCTCGGCGCCGGGCTGCCTGGCGGTGGTCACCAGCCGGCGGCGGCTGAGCGGGCTGGTGGTCCGGGACGGGGCCGTACTGGTGACGGTGGGGCCGCTCGCCCCCGGCGACGCCCTGCAGCTGCTGGGCAACGCGCTGGGGCGGCAGCGCATCGAGGCGGACCCGGCGGCCGCCCGGGGACTGGTCGAGTGGTGCGAACGGCTCCCGCTGGCGCTGCGGATCGCCGCGGCACGGCTGATGGCCCACCCCGAATGGCCACTGGAGTTCTGGACGAAGAAGCTGGCCGACGAGCGCCGCCGCCTGCAGGAGCTGTCCGCGCACGACGCCGATCTGGCCGTGGAGGCCAATCTCTATCTCAGCTACCGTGCCCTGTCGAGCGGCGCCGCCCGGCTCTTCCGTGTCCTCGGTCTGCACCCCGGACCCGGGGTGGAGCTGCCCGCCGCCGCGGCACTGGCGGGGCAGGACCTCGAACGCACCCGCCGCCACCTCGCCGAGCTGTGCGACGCCCATCTGCTCCAGGAGCAGGCCCAGGGGCACTACGTACGCTCCGAGTTGGTGCGTCTGTACGCCGCGCAACGCGTCGCCTCGGAGGAGTCGCGGTCCGCGCAGGACCTCGCCGTGCGGCGGCTGCTGGACCACTTCACCCGGCCCCGGCCGGCGCGCGGCTGAGCTACGGCCGCCCGCGCCCCGAGGTCAGGTGCCCGGCTCGTCCTCCTCCTTGTCCTCCCGCAGCCACTGCTCCAGCTCCGTGCGCACCCGGCGGTCCATGGCCATGGAGAGCTCGGCCTCCACCACGCCCTTGGACAGCGGGCGGAGCTTCTCGATCGTCTGGGCTATGCGGTCGATCTCCTGGGGGTCGGGCAGGCCGTCCGCGCCCGGGTGCGACAGGACGTCGGCCAGGAGGTGGGTGCGGATGAGGGTGGTGAAGATGTCGGCGAGGGCGTCGGCGTGGGCGCGCACCCGGCGCCCGGCCTCCAGGACGGCGGCCAGCGGGACGCCCTTGTTGACCAGCTCGGTGGAGGCGTCCAGGAGGCGGCGGCTGATGTGCACGAACTCGTCGCCGTCGACGGCCAGATAGCCGATGTCCAGGGACGTGGTGAGGTTCTCGGGGGTGATGTCCCGGCTGAAGTGGTCGGCGAGCTGCTCCGGGGTGAGGCGGACCGGGGTCTCCTCGGACCACGGGGGGAGCAGCGGGGTCTGCAGGCCCAGCAGTTCGCCGACGTCGCGCCCGGACTCGAAGGCGGAGAGGAGCTCGGCGATGCCGCCGAGGGTGTGGCCGCGCTCCAGCAGGGCGCCGATGGTGCGCAGCCGGGCGAGGTGGTGTTCGTTGTACCAGGCGATCCGGCCCTCGCGGCGGGGCGGCGGGATGAGCTTGCGCTCGCGGTAGAACCGCAGCGTACGGACCGTGATGCCGGCTTCCTCGGCCAGCTCGGCCATGCGGAACTCGCGCGCGGCGGGGGTGTGGGCGGTGGGGGCCGGGCGCTCGTCCTGGGAGTTCTCGTTCGCTGCCACGGGGTCAGCCTATGCCGGGGGTGTGTCAGCGGACCGGGGTGCGACCGGCGGTAACTTCCTGGCGCCGGACCCCTACCGCTCAGTACGCGGCTGCCCTACTCTCCCCCTGTGCCCAACTGTGCCAGTGATTGCTGGCGCGATTGGGCGGGCCTGCGGCTGTCGGCGTCGTAGGTTTGCGGTGCAGAGCGTCGAACTCGGGAGGCGGCGGATGGCCGAGCGCGAGCGGAAGCATGTGCGCGTGGCGGTGATCGGATCGGGCTTCGGTGGCCTGGGGGCGGCCGTACGGCTGCGACGCCAGGGGATCACCGACTTCGTGGTCCTGGAACGGGCCGGCTCGGTGGGCGGCACATGGCGCGACAACAGCTATCCGGGGTGCGCATGCGATGTGCCCTCGCACCTGTACTCGTTCTCCTTCGCGCCCAACCCGCAGTGGCCCCGGAACTTCTCCGGGCAGCCGCACATCCGGGCGTACCTGGAGCGGGTGACGGACACCTTCGGGCTGCGCCCGCACATACGGTTCCATTCCGAGGTGCGGAGCCTGCGCTGGAGCAACAGCGAACTGCACTGGGAGCTGGAGACGGCCGGTGGGCCGCTGACCGCCGACGTGGTGGTGTCGGCCACCGGGCCGCTGTCGGACCCCAAGCTCCCGGACGTGCCGGGGCTGGACTCCTTCCCGGGGAAGGTCTTCCACTCCGCGCGCTGGGACCACGACTACGACCTGCGCGGGAAGCGCGTGGCCATGATCGGCACGGGTGCGTCGGCGATCCAGATCGTGCCCGCCATCCAGCCGGACGTGGAGCGGCTCACGCTCTTCCAGCGCACCCCGCCCTGGGTGCTGCCGCGTGCCGACCGCAGGATCAGCGCGGCCGAGAAATGGCTGCACACCAAGCTGCCGGCCACCCGCGCGGCACGCCGCGGACTGCTCTGGGGCATCAGGGAACTGCAGGTCAGCGCCTTCACCAAGCGCCCCGACGAGCTGGGGATGATCGAGTTCCTGGCCAAGAGCCACATGAAGAAGGCGATCAAGGACCCGGAGCTGCGCAGCGCGCTGACGCCGGACTACCGCATCGGGTGCAAGCGGATACTGCTCTCCAACACCTACTACCCGGCGCTGGCCCGGCCCAATGTGGATCTCGTCGCCGCCGGGCTGAAGGAGGTGCGCGGCAGCACCCTGGTGGGGGCCGACGGGAGCGAGGTCGAGGCCGACGCGATCGTCTTCGGCACCGGCTTCCATGTGACGGACATGCCGATCGCGCAGCGGGTCACCGGCGCCAGGGGGACGACGCTGGCGGAGGAGTGGAAGGACGGGATGGCGGCGCTGCGCGGAGCCAGCGCGGCCGGCTTCCCGAACTTCCTGACGATCATCGGGCCCAACACCGGTCTCGGCAACAGCTCGATGATCCTGATGATCGAGGCACAGCTGAACTACATGGTGGACTTCATGCGCCAACTGGACATTCTCGGCGGGAAGATCGCGCTGAGCGCCCGGCAGTCCGCCGTGGACGAGTGGACGCGCCACATCCAGCGGCGGATGGAGCGGACGGTGTGGAACACCGGCGGCTGCGACAGCTGGTATCTGGACGCCAACGGGCGCAACACCACCGCCTGGCCGGGGACGACCGCGGAGTTCAAGAGGGTGACCCGGCAGGTCGATCTCGCCGAGTACGAGGTGCTGCGGCCACCCGGGACCACGGCCGGGCGGTCCGCCGACGCGCGAGCGGAGGTGGCCGCATGAGCCGCCGCCCCGGACACGTCACCAGTGGTCCCTACGCCCCGCCGGTGCCGCGCCGGACAGTGACCGTCACCTCGGCCGACGGCTCCCGGATCCACGCCGAGTTCCACGGGCCCGAGCAGGCCCCGGCCGTCGTGCTGGCGCACGGCTGGACCTGCTCGACGGCCTTCTGGGCCCCGGTCGTCCGCGAGCTGGCCGACGATCACAAGGTCGTCGTCTACGACCAGCGCGGACACGGCCGCAGCCCGGCCGTCGCCCCGGCCGGCTACAGCACCCGTGCGCTCGCCGACGACCTCGCCGCCGTACTGGAGGCGACCCTGGAGGCGGACGAACGCGCCGTGGTGGGCGGCCACTCCATGGGCGGCATGACGATCATGGCCGCCGCCGACCGGCCGGAGCTGCGCGCACGGGCCGCCGCCGCGCTGCTGTGCAGCACCGGCTTCTCTCAACTACCCGCGGAATCCCGGGTGTTCCCCCTGCGCGGCCCGGCCGGACGGCGCCGCGCACACCGCCTGCTGCTGGGCTCCCGCGCGCCGCTGGGCCCCGTTTCGCCGCTCACCAAGAGCGCACTGAAGTACGCGACGATGGGCGCCGCCTCCACCGCCGAGCAGGTCGAGGCCTGTGCGCGCATCGTGCACGGCTGCCCGCCGGGCGTCCGGGCCCGCTGGGGCATGGTGCTGGCCGAACTCGAACTGACCGGCGAGGTCGGCCGGCTGGACGTGCCGACGGCGGTCCTCGCGGGCACCGCCGACCGGCTCACCCCGCCGGTGCACGCCCGCCGGATGGCCTCCGTGCTCCCCGACTTCCTGGGGCTGACCGAGCTGCCGGGGCGGGGGCACATGACACCGGTCGAGGACCCGGGCGCGGTCGCCGGCCGGCTGCGCGAACTCGTAGGCGATCACCTCAAGGCGGCCGGCACCGGTGCCGGAGAGCCGGCGGCCGGCTCGGAAGTCCCCGCCCAGGCACCCCACGGCAAGCAGCGGCAGAAGAAGGAGCGGACGGCATGAGGACGAGCGGAAACCTGGACGGCCAGGTCGTGGTGGTGACGGGCGCGGCGCGCGGGGTCGGCGCGCTGCTGGCCCGCAAGCTGTCGGCGCGCGGCGCGACGCTGGCGCTGGTCGGCCTGGAGCCGGACGAACTGCGCGAGGTCGCGGCCTCGTTGCACGGCCCGGCCCACCACTGGCACGCCGATGTCACCGACCACGAGGCCATGGCCCGGGTCGCGACCGGGGTCAAGAACCGCTTCGGGAAGGTCGATGTGGTCGTCGCCAACGCCGGTGTGGCGACCGGCGGCCCGTTCGTCGACTCCGACCCGGTCGCCTGGAAGCGGGTCGTCGAGGTCAACCTGATAGGCAGCGCGGTCACCGGCCGGGCCTTCCTGCCCGTCCTGATGGAGTCCCGCGGCTACTTCCTGCAGATCGCCTCGCTCGCCGCGATCACCCCCGCGCCGATGCTGAGCGCGTACTGCGCGTCCAAGTCGGGCGTGGAGGCCTTCGCGCACTGCCTGCGGGCCGAGGTCGGCCACAAGGGCGTACGGGTCGGCGTCGGCTATCTGAGCTGGACCGACACCGACATGGTGCGCGGCGCCGACCAGGACGACACCATGCGCGAGTTGCGCTCCCGGCTGCCCTGGCCGTCGAACAAGACCTATCCGCTGGGCCCCGCCGTCGACCGGATCGTCGCCGGCATCGAGCGCCGCTCCGCCCATGTCTACGGGCAGTGGTGGCTGCGCGGGATGCAGTCGCTGCGCGGGTATCTGCCGGCCGTCATCGGGTCGGTGGGCCAGCGCGAGATCCGCAGGTTCGGGGACCGGCTGGACGGGATGCGGATCGGGCTGGTCGGTGCGGGCGGCGAGGCCGACGAAAAGGCCCGCGCCGCCGAGAAGGCGCGCTGACCTGCGAGTTCGGCTCCTGAGTCCGCCCTGTCCGGCCGCCGCGCGGATCACGGAGGGTAGCCGTTCGTGATCGAAATGCGAGCAATGTCCGGGCGTGTCACGCTGTTTCGGGGCCCAACCGCCCCCCACACCCCACTAGGAGTGAACAGTATGGGCATCAAGGACCAGTTCCAGGACAAGGCCAACGAGCTCCGTGACCAGGCGAACCAGGCCGCGAGCGGCCCTCGCGCCGGCAACTCCCCCGAGCGCGGTCGGCGCGAGGAGCAGGAGCGCGGCCGGCGCCAGGGCGGCCAGGAGCGCGACCCGCAGCGTGACCGCGGCCAGCAGGGCCGCCGGACCGCTCAGGACGCGCTGGACGACGCCGAGGGTCGCTACCAGAGCTGACGCCACGTCCTGAACACCACGCGCGGCGACGTACGCGCCATGCGTGAGGGGCGCACCCGGTCGACCGGGTGCGCCCCATCGGCTTGTCGGCCGAGGCCCTTCCTCGTCCGTTCCTCGTCCGTTCCTCGTTCGTGGGCGAAGGCGAGTTCGCCTCGGTCGCCTGCCCGTCGAGTTCGCCGCCCGTCGGGTTCGCCCCGGTCGCCGGACCGTTCAGGCCCCCGCCGCCCCCGTGGCGCCGCTGCTGCGTGGCGGCAGTGCCGGCCGTCGCCGGTCCGGTACGTCCGACAGGTCCGGAGGCGTCGCCGCCGGATGCCGCTCCAGCAACTCCAGCGCCGTACGCACCGCCACCCCCAGCGTCGGGTGCCGGCCCTCGGCCCAGTGCAGCGGCGAGCGCAGTGCCTCGATGTCCACCTCCACGCCGTGGTTCTCCACGCCCCAGCCGTAGAGCCGGAACCACGCCGCGTTCATCGGCACGGTGATCGTCGTCCCGTCGGCGAGCCGGTGCCGCCCGGTCATGCCGACCACCCCGCCCCAGGTGCGCATGCCGACCACCGGCCCGATGCCCTGCAGCTTGAAGGCCGCGGTGATCATGTCGCCGTCGGACGAGGTCATCTCGTCGGCGACCGCGACGACCGGGCCGCGCGGCGCGTTGCCGGTGTACGAGACGGGCTCGGCGTCGCGGGTCAGGTCCCAGCCCATGATGGTCCGGGTCAGCTTCTCGATCACCAGCTCGGAGATGTTGCCGCCGGCGTTGCCCCGTACGTCCACGATCAGCGCGGGCCGGGAGACCTCCATCCGCAGATCGCGGTTGAACTGCGCCCAGCCGGAGCCGCCCATGTCGGGGATGTGCAGATAGCCGCACTTGCCGCCGCTCAACTCCCGTACCACGGCCCGCCGTTTGGCCACCCAGTCCTGGTAGCGCAGCGGCCGCTCGTCGATCAGCGGGACCACCGCGACCCGGCGGGCGTGGCCGTTGCCCTCCGCCGGGGAGAACGTCAGCTCGACGGTGGTGCCGCCGGCCGCGGCCAGCAGCGGATACGGGCCGGCGACCGGGTCCACCGGCCGGCCGTCGACATGGGTGAGCGCCGCGCCGTCGCGGATGCCCGTACCGGCCAGCGGGGAGCGGGCCTTGGAGTCCGACGACTCGCCGGGCAGGATCCGCTGGACGACCCAACGGCCGTCCCGGCAGGCGAAGTTGGCGCCGAGCAGCCCCATCGCGCGCTGGTAGTGCGGCGGCCCCTCGTTGCGCCGGGCGCCGGTGACGTACGCATGGGAGGTGCCCAGTTCGCCCAGCACCTCGCGCAGCAGATCGGCGAACTCGTCGGGGGAGGCGACCCGTTCGACCAGCGGACGGTACTGCGCGAGCACCGCGTCCCAGTCGATGCCGCACATCCGCGGCTCCCAGAAGTACGCCCGGATGATCCGGCCCGCCTCGTCGAACGCCTGGCGCCACTCCGCCTCGGGATCGACGTCGTGCAGGATGCGCCGCAGGTCCAGGTAGACCGTCGAGTCGCTGTCCGCCGGCTCGGTGGCCGGCACCGCGCGCAGCTCGCCGTCGTCGTTGACCACCAGCCGGGAGCCGTCGCCGCTGAGCGCGAAACCGTCCAGGGAGCTGGTGAGTTCGGTGCGGCGCGCCTTGGGCAGGTCGAAGTGTTCGAGGGTGGGCTTGCCGGAGGTGTTGTCGGGGTTGGCGAAGGTCTCGCCCAGCGCGCCGGAGATCGGCCAGCGCAGCCAGACCAGGCCGCCGCCGGCGACCGGTTCCAGCGAGGAGTACTTGGAGGCGGCCACCGGGAACGGCGTGACCCGGTTCGCCAGCCCCTCCACCTCCACCAGCACCGGCCCCTCGCCGGCCGGCGGAGGGATCTCGTCCGGGTCCAGGCCGCCCGCCGCGGGCCGCCCCTCCGGCGACAGCGCGAAGGGGGAGGGGGTCGCCGACGACAGCGGTACGAGGTAGGGCCGGCAGCCCAGCGGGAAGGACAGGTCCCCGGTGTGCACGTCGTAGACCGGGTCGAAGCCGCGCCAGGACAGGAACGCCAGATAGCGCCCGTCGCGGGTGAACACCGGCTGCTCGTCCTCGAAGCGGCCGTTGGTGACGTCCACGATGTGCCGGTCGGACAGCCGGGCCATCTTGATCTGCCGCAGCGAACGGCCGATGCCCGGATGCGACCAGGTCAGCCAGCGGGAGTCGGGGGAGAAGGCGAGGTCGCGGACCGGCCCGTTGGTGGAGCGGATCAGCTCGGTGACGCCGCCGGGGCCGGCCGCCTCGTCCTCCTCGGACCGGTCCTCCTCGGTCGATCCCTCCTCCGGCCGGGTCACGTCCACCAGCAGCAGCCGGCCGTCGTGCGCGGCCACCGCCAGCCGCTCGCCGTCCGGTGAGGCGGTCATCTCGTGGACCCGGCCCAGCTGCCCGGCCGCCAGCCGGCGCGGTTCGCCCGGCGCGCTGGCCCGCGGCAGATCGGTGATCTCCACGGCGTCCTCGCCCTCGGCGTCGGTGACGTAGGCGATCCGGCCGCTGGAGCCGAGCATCTCGGGCAGCCGGACGCGCACGCCCGGGGTGTCGTGGATCGTCCGGGCCGGGCCGTCGCGGTGGGTGAGCCAGTACAGGCTGCCGCGTACGCCGACCGCGCTGGCCCGCCCGGTGGCGTCCACCGCGAGCGAGGTGACGTGCGAGGCGGCCGGGACCTGGTAGCTGCGGCGGCCGGCCCGCGGGCCGCCCAGGCGCACCCCCAGCTTGCGCGGCACGGCGTGCGGGCCGAGGTCCTCGATCAGCCAGACGTCGCCCGCGCACTGGTAGACGATCCGCTCGCCGTCGGTCGAGGCGTGCCGGGCGTAGAAGTCGGCGTGATCGGTGTGCCGGCGCAGGTCGGTGCCGTCCTGCCGGCACGAGTACACATTGGCGATGCCCTCGTGGTCGGACAGGAACGCGATCCGCTCCCCGACGAACATCACCGAGTCCAGATGCCCGTACAGGTCCGGCAGCAGCCGGACGCCGTGCAGCCACATCCTGCCCGTCGCACCGCCCCGGTAGCGCTTCCAGGAGGCGGGCTCGTGCGGCGGGGTACCGCTGAGCAGCAGCGTCTTGTGCTCACCGGCGACATCGGCGACCGCGATGTCGGAGACCGGGCCCCAGGGCAGCTTCCCGCCCGGACCGGAGTCGGTCGGCAGCTTGTACGCCCAGGAGTAGTACGAGAACGGCTGCCCGTGCGAGGACACCGCCAGGATGTGCCCGTCCGGCGTCCAACCGCACACCCGCGCGTCGGTACTGCCCCAGTACGTCAGCCGGCGCGCCGGGCCGCCGTCGACCGCCGCGAGGTACACCTCGGGGTCGAGGCTGCGCCAGGTGGTGAAGGCGATGTGCCGCCCGTCGGGGGAGAAGCGGGGGTGTCCGACGCGGGTGCGGTCGACGGTCAGCCGCCAGGCGCGGCCGGGTTCCTGGCCGTCCGGGGCGATCGGGGCCACCCACAGGTCGTCCTCGGCGGCGAAACAGAGCAGGTCACCGTGCAGATGGGGGAAGCGCAGGTACGAGCCGGGCGGTGCGTCGGGCGTGGTCGGCATGCGGCGCAGCCGGCCACGCGGCTTGGCCTTCGACTCCGTTCGCGGCCCGACGGCCTCTGGGGCATCGCTCACCCATCCATGGTTTCGGCCGGGGGTGAGGGTGGCAACTCGGGCCGGCGGGTCTCGGACAGCGGCGGCCCGGCCCGCGAGCGCGCGGCGAGCGGCGCTCCACCCCGCCGTCGCCACCCGCGGACCCGCAGGCGGAGACGGCTGCCCGGCGGGGGGCGCGCATCCGCATGACGGGCGCTCTTGCGAATCGGTTGCAGTAGCCGCGACGATTGGCCGGTTGTACCAGCCCTGGCTGGTTTGCGGAGCCCGAAGCGGAGAGCCCCAGATGCACGTACCCGATGGATTCATCAACGCGCCGGTGTCGGTGGCGGCCGGCGCCGTCGCCGCGGTCGCGGTCGCGGTCAGTCTGCGCGGTGCCCGCCGGGAGCTGGCCGGTGCGGGACAGGGCGGCGCCGCGGCCGCGGAGCGCACGGCGCCGCTGGCCGGGCTGGTGGCGGCGTTCATCTTCGCCGTGCAGATGCTGAACTTCCCGGTCGCGGCCGGTACGAGCGGGCATCTGCTGGGCGGGGCGCTGGCGGCGATACTCGTCGGCCCCTACACCGGCGTGCTCTGCGTCTCGGTCGTGCTGCTGATGCAGGGGGTGCTGTTCGCCGACGGCGGGCTGACCGCCCTGGGCGTCAACATCACCGACATGGCGCTCGTGACGACCGTGGTCGCCTACGCCCTGTTCCGGGGGCTGGTGAAGGTGCTGCCCAGGAGGCGGCGCTCGATCACCGTCGCGTCGTTCGTCTCCGCGCTGGTCTCGGTGCCGGCCGCCGCGGTGGCCTTCACCGCCCTCTACGCGCTGGGCGGGACCGCGGACGTGGCGATCGACAAGGTCTTCACGGCCATGGTCGGCGTGCACGTACTGATCGGCATCGGCGAGGCGGCGATCACCGCACTGACCGTCGGGGCCGTCATCGCCGTACGGCCCGATCTCGTCTACGGCGCGCGCGGGCTGACCAAGCCGCTGGAACTGCGGACCTCGCCCCTTGCGTCCCCGGGCACCGCCGAGCCGGTGGCGGCGGCCACCACCGCACCCGCCACCGCGCCCGCCCCCACGGCTGTCGCCGCCCCGCGCCGCTCGGCCCGCCGGGTGTGGCTGGCCGGGGTGGCCGCCGCCCTGGTGTGCGCGGGCGGCGTCAGCTACTACGCCTCCGCCAGCCCCGACGGCCTGGAGAAGGTCGCCCACGACCAGGGCATCGACGCCAAGACCAAGGACCACGCCACCAAGGACTCACCGCTCGCCGACTACAGCGTCAAGGACATCACCGACCCGCGGCTGTCCGGCGGCCTGGCCGGTGTCATCGGGGTGGGCGCGACACTGGCGGTGGGCACCGGGGTGTTCGTGGTCCTGCGCCGCCGCAGGAACACCGGCGCTCGGCCCGCCGCGCGGCAGACGGAGAACGTCTGACATGGGAGCCGGCCACGCCCACAAGCTCTACCGGCACGGGCACTCGCTGGTGCACGCCCTGCCCGCGCAGTGCAAACTCGCCGCGGTCTTCGGCTTCGTCCTGATCGTCGTCGCCACCCCGCGCGCGGCGGTCTGGGCGTTCGGGCTGTACGCCCTGCTGATCGCGGCCGCCGCCGCGGCGGCCCGGATCCCGGCCGGGTTCCTGCTCAAACGGCTGCTGATCGAGGTGCCGTTCGTCGCCTTCGCCCTGCTGATGCCGTTCGTCGCCGAGGGCCCGCAGATCCACCTCATCGGACTGGACCTGAGCCGGTCCGGGCTCTGGGGCGCCTGGAACATCCTCGCCAAGGGCACGCTGGGCGTCGCCGCTTCCGTGCTGCTCGCCGCCACCACCGAGCTGCGGGAATTCCTGCTCGGTCTGCAGCGGCTCAAGATGCCGCCGCTGCTCGTCCAGATCGCGTCCTTCATGATCCGCTACGGCGATGTGATCACCGACGAGATGCGGCGGATGCGGATCGCCCGGCTCTCGCGCGGCTTCGAAGCCCGCGGCGTGCGCCACTGGGGCGTGCTCGCCAAGTCCGCCGGCGCGCTGTTCATCCGCTCCTACGAGCGCGGTGAGCGGGTCCACCTCGCCATGGTCAGCCGCGGCTACACCGGCACCATGCCCGTCATCGACGCCACCACCGGCACCCGCACACAATGGACCCGCGCGGCCGCGCTCCCGCTCGCCGCCCTCGCCGTCTGCCTCCTGGGATGGACCCTTTGAGCACCGCCACGCCCGCCCCCTCCCTCGCCGTCTCCGGGCTCGCCTACGCCTACCCCGACGGCCACCAGGCGCTCTTCGGCGTCGACCTGACCGTCGGCCGCGGCGAACGGGTCGCCCTCCTCGGCCCCAACGGCGCCGGCAAGACCACCCTCGTACTGCACCTCAACGGCATCCTCGAAGCGGGCGCCGGCAGCGTCGCGGTGGCCGGGCTCCCGGTCGCCGGACAGAACCTCGCGGAGATCCGCCGCCGGGTCGGCATCGTCTTCCAGGACCCCGACGACCAGCTGTTCATGCCCACCGTCCGCGAGGACGTCGCCTTCGGCCCGGCCGCGTCGGGGCTGCGCGGCGACGCACTGGAGGCGCGGGTCACCGAGGCGCTCACCCGGGTCGGCATGGAGGGCTTCGCCGACCGTCCGCCGCACCACCTCTCCTTCGGCCAGCGCCGGCGCGTGGCCGTCGCCACGGTCCTGGCGATGCGCCCCGAGATCCTCGTCCTGGACGAGCCCTCCTCCAACCTCGACCCGGCCTCCCGCCGGGAACTCGCCGACATCCTGCGGTCGTTGGACGTCACCGTGCTGATGGTCACCCACGATCTGCCGTACGCGCTGGAGCTGTGCCCGCGCTCCGTCGTGCTCTCCGGGGGCGTGCTGGTCGCCGACGGCACCACCCAGGACCTGCTCTGCGACGAGGAACTGATGCGCAGCCACCGCCTGGAGCTGCCCTTCGGCTTCGACCCCCGGTCGGTGACCGTCCCCCGGTGACCCGGGGCACCGGCCGGCCGCCCCGTCGCCGTGTGACGAACACCACGGGCCGTGGCCCTGGTCATCAGCACTGATCCGCGCGTTGCACCATTGATGGGTCACGAAAGCGACGGATGAGTGGGAAGCGGGAATCAGTGGTGGACGTCCAGGGCACGGTCGAGGACGGCTTCGAGCCGGTCCGGGACGCCTTCGCGGCCAACTTCGCCCAGCGCGGAGAGCGGGGGGCGGCGGTCGCCGTCTACCGGCACGGGCGGAAGGTCGTCGACCTGTGGGCCGGTACGAAGGACGGCGACGCCGACGCGCGCGGCGCCGCGCCGTGGGAGGCCGGCACCGCCCAGGTGATCCGGTCCGCGACCAAGGGCATCGCCGCGATCGTCCCGCTGCTGCTGCACCAGCGCGGACAGCTCGACCTCGACGCGCCGGTCGGCACGTACTGGCCCGAGTTCAAGGCCGCCGGCAAGGAACGGGTCCTCGTCCGGCATCTGCTGTCCCACCGCGCCGGCCTGCCCGTCCTGGACACCCCGCTCACCCCCGCCCAGGCCGTCGACGGCGTCAGCGGCCCCGCCGCGGTCGCCGCCCAGGCGCCCGCCTGGGAGCCCGGCACGGACCACGGCTACCACGCGCAGACCTACAGCTGGCTCATCGGCGAGCTGGTGCTGCGGGTCACCGGACGCACCATCGGCAGTTGGATCGCCGAGGAGATATCCGGGCCGCTCGGCCTCGACCTGTGGATCGGGCTTCCGCGCGCGGCGCAGGAGAGGGTGGGCCGCCTCGCGGCCGTCGAGCCGCCGGCGACGCCGGCCGCGTCGGGCCTGCGGGCCCGGCCGAAGCGGTCGGTGGCCGACGCCTACGCCGACCCCACCTCCCTCACCAGCCGCGCCTTCGGCGCCATCTCCCCGGGCCCCGACGAGAACGACCCCGCCTACCGGGCCGGCGAGCTGCCCGCCTCCGCGGGCATCGCCACCGCCCGCTCGCTGGCCCGCTGCTACGCGGCGCTGATCGGCGCCGTCGACGACCAGCCCCGGCTCTTCGCCCCGGCCACCCTCACCCTCGCCCGCACCGAGGAGTCCGCCGGTCTCGACCGCACCCTCCTGGTCAACACCCGCTTCGGCCTCGGCTTCATGCTGCACGGCCCGGCCTCGCCGCTGCTCGCGCCCGGGTCGTTCGGTCACCCCGGGCGCGGGGGCGCGCTGGCGTGCGCGGACCCCGAAAGCGGGGTCGCCTTCGGCTATGTCACCAACGGCATGCAGCGCAATGTGACGGCGGACCCCCGCGCGCAGGCGCTGCTGCGGGCTGTTTCCCACGTTGCCGGCTGACCCGCCGCGTCTCTTCTGTGCGTTTTTCCCCGCCTTCGGCGGGAGCGGGGTGGGTTGTGGGGTGGGGCCCCGGGTGGGTGGTGGGTGCCGGTGGCGAACGGGACCCCACCCCGGTGGGGAAGACGAAAAGACCAGAAGCTCGGCCGCATCGTGACGGGCCGAGCTTCTGGTCTTTTTGACACATCCCCACCGGGGCGGGGGCGCTCCACCGGGCGGGAGGGGGCGGGCCGGAGGGGCCTGTTGTGTTGAGGTAAACCCACCCCTGGACACACAACAGACCCCACCCGCCCC
>NZ_JBHYJC010000024.1:0-108637 GCF_042749045.1 Streptomyces sp. NPDC059008
CCCCTGCTCCCCCCACAACCGGACCCGTTTCGCCCCCCCCCCCGCGGGGTAAAACGTGATTTGCAACCCCCCCCGGGGCGGGGTGGGGCGGGGGCGCGCGGGGGCCGCCCGGGCGCCCCACGGCGCACGGTGGCCGGGCATCGGATGGAGTACGCCAACCGGCGCGCGGCCAGGGGCGTTCTTAGCGTGGCCTCATGTCGAGCGTGAGGTGGGTCCCCGTCAGAATCGTGACCGCGCTGTCGGTTTGTGCCGCGAGCCTGCTGGCCGCGACCGGGCCGGCGCGCGCCGACGGCCCGCACGGCGTCGACGACCTGCGGGCCGGCGCGTACGCCGCCGGGCCGGGTGCCCCCGGGAGCCGGCTGGACCGCCGCGGCCTGCAGTTCCTGCCCCGGCCGGAGGTGCCCGCGCCGCCCAAGGTCTCCGCGCTGTCGTGGATGGTGACGGACCTGGCGAGCGGCAGCATCCTGGCGGCCGAGAACGCCCACCGGCCGCTGCCGCCCGCCAGCACGCTCAAGGCCCTCTTCGCGCTGACCGTGCTGCCGAGGTTCTCCCAGCGGGAGGTGCACACCGTCTCCGCCGCCGACCTGACCGGCATCGAGGCGGGCAGCTCGCTCGCGGGCCTGCGGCAGGAGGTGCCGTACCGCGTCGCGGACCTGTGGTACGGCGTGTTCCTGCGCTCGGGCAGCGACGCGGTGCACACCCTGGCCGGAATGAACGGCGGCTGGGACAAGACCATCGACGACATGCAGGAGATGGCGCGCCGCCTGGGCGCACGCGACACCAGGGTGGAGTCCGCGGACGGCTTCGACACGCCGGGCCAGTACTCGTCGGCGTACGACCTGTCGCTCTTCGGACAGGCCGGCCTGACCAACCCCGACTTCGCCCACTTCGCCTCGACGAAGTGGGCCGAGGTCCCCGAGGGCGCCCCGGACGCGTCCGAGATGCAGAACACCAACCGGCTGCTGGTCGGCTCGCACGGCGTCCGCCCGTACGACGGCCTGATCGGGGTGAAGAACGGCTATACGTCGCACGCCGGCAACACCCTGATCGCCGCCGCCGAGCGGGACGGTCGCCGGCTGCTGGTCACCGTCATGCACCCGCGGTCCGGCGGCCGCAACGCCGTCTACGAGGAGACCCGCGCCCTGCTGGACTGGGGCTTCGAGGCGGCTCCGCGGGCCGCGGCCGTCGGCATGCTGCCCACGATGGCGCCGGGGGAGCGGCAGGAGGGGCCGGAGCACGTCGTCCACCGGCCGCAGCCGCCCGCCGCACCGCACAAGGCGGCGGTCGCGGCGCAGGCCGCATCCGATGCCGAGGTGCGCCACCGGTGGCTGGTGTCGGCCGCCGGAGGCGTCGGCGCCGTGGCCGTCGCCGGGCTCGGATCGGCGCTGTGGTGGCGTCGGCGCGCGCCGCGCGAAGCCGGGGAGGGGGAGTCGGACTGAGGCTGCTTCCGCACCACCGGTCGTCGCACATCAGTCCGATGTGTCAGGGGTACGGGGGACGTCCGCTGGCCTTGCCCGGTGATGGGCGACGCGTCAGCAACGGTTGTACCGCCCGCCGGGCGTCGCTCGGTGTAGCGTCCTGATCAGCTGTCGTGGTTCCGAAGTACCGGGCGCCCGTGTCGCATTCACGGGCGTTCCTGCTGTGCGGTGCGTGTCCGGGCCAAGGCGATCACCTCCGGTTTCCGCGGTACGCGCGGAAACCGACGCAAGCCCATTGAACGAAGGAGACGTACATGGCTTCCGGCACGGTGAAGTGGTTCAACTCGGAGAAGGGCTTCGGCTTCATCGCACAGGACGGCGGCGGTGCCGACGTCTTCGCGCACTACTCCAACATTGACGCCACCGGCTTCCGTGAGCTGCAGGAGGGCCAGAAGGTGACCTTCGAGGTCACCCAGGGACAGAAGGGACCCCAGGCGGAGAAGATCCGGCTGGCGTGAGCGCGGCCGCAACGGCACCGGCGCCCGCTCCCGGACCCCCGGGGGCGGGCGCCGCCGTGCACGGTGCGCCACCGGCCCTCAGGGGCGGCGGCCGTTGAGGATCTTCTGGAAGAGCCGGTGGTCGCGCCAGGCCCCGTTGATGTGCAGATAGTCCTCGGCGGTGCCGAACAGGGTGAAGCCGCACTTGGTCAGCACCCGCTGTGAGGCGGCGTTGTGGACGAGGGTCCCGGCCTGCAGCCGGTGCAGCCCCAGCTCCGTGTCGGCGGCGGCGCAGACCGCCCGCAGCGCGGCGGAGGCGAGCCCGCGGCCCACCTGGCCCGCGTCGATCCAGTAGCCGACGTTGCCGCTGTGGAACGGGCCCCGCACGATGCCGGAGAGGGTGATCGTGCCGACGATGTCCGGCTCGGCCGCGCCCCCGTCCGGCTCCCGGACCAGCACCCAGGGCATCGACCGCCCGGCACCGCGCTCCGCGAGCATCTCCCGCAGCCGCTCCGCCTGTCCGGCGGGGGTGAAGAAGGCCTCGTCCCGGTCCGGCTCCCAGGGGCGCAGATGATCACGGCTCCGCAGGTAGGAACGGGCGAGGCCGGCGGCGTCCTCGGACACCGCCGGGCGCATCAGGACATCGGACGTGAGCCGGACGGACGATGCGGAGATCATCCGTACAGCGTACGGGCGAGGCGGCGGCCCCGGGTCGCCCGCGCGACAACCGCCGGTTCAGCCCTGTGGCGGCCGCTCCCTGCCCTGCCCGCCGCCGAACTCGTCCCTGAGCTTGTCCTGGCCGGTGTCGACCTGCCCCGTGTACTTGCCCCGGGTCTTGTCGTCGACCATGTCGCCGGCCTTGTCGATGCCCTTGTCCGTCTGGGATTCGTGGCCCTTCAGCATGTGCTTGATCTTGTCCAGCATGGACATGAGTCGTCCTCCTCACCACGGTCCCCCCACGACTCCAGCATCGCCCTCCACCAGGCGATCTGCATCCGCGCACCGGGGGCGCCGCCCCCCCCGCCCCCGGCCGCCGTCCCTCTTCAGGAGCCGCTCGCCACCGGCCCCTTCAGCTGGTCGCTGATGAACTTGATCGAGCCGTCCGCCATGCCCTTCTGGTAGTCCCAGGCGTTGTGCCGGCCGCCGGGTATGAGCTGCATCGAGGTATGTATCGGACCCTTGCCGTAGGTCCGGCGGAACTTCTCTATCGAGGCGGGGACGGTGGCGGACTCCCTGCTGCCGGCCTGGAAGGCGAGGTAGACGTCCGGGCCGCCCTTCTGCAGGAGGCGCTGGGCGAGCTTCTCCGGGTTGTTGGCGTCCTTCTCCGCCTGGTGCCCCGCCCACAGGGGCGAATCCGGCACGATGTCCGGGCCGCTGGCGATCGCCGCCTTGAACTTCTCCGGGTACTTCAGTACGGACTTCAGCCCCGCGAAACCACCCGAGGACGAGCCCATGAAGGCCCAGCCGTCGCGCGACTTGTACGTACGGAAATTGGCCTTCGTGAGGTTGACGACGTCCTCGGTCAGCCAGGTCCCCATCTTCTGCTGCCCGGGGATGTCGCTGCCGTCGTGGTACTGGGTGTCCGGGTTGAGCATCGGCATCACCACGATGAACGGCAGGCTCTTGCCCTCCGCGGTCCACTTCGTGATGTTCTCCTGCAGCGCGATGTCGCCGCCGACCCAGTAGTTGGTGACACCGCCCTGCTCCTTCGGGCTGCCCAGACCGCCCGGCAGGGCTATCAGCACCGGAAAGCCGCTCTTGGCGTACTTCGGGTCCTGATACTCCTTCGGGGCCCAGACCCAGACGCTGCCGGTGACGCCCGATTTCGCGCCCTTGAGCGTCGTGCGCGCTATATGGGTGCCGTCATCCAGCGTGCGGGTGATCCGGAAGTCGCTCTTGGGTCCGGTGGGCAGCAGGGTGTCGGCGTCCACGGGCTTGACCCGCGCGCCGCCCCCGTCCTTGGAGCCGGCGTTGAAGTCGACCGGGTTTCCGGTGTCCGAGCAGCCGGTGAGCAGCGCGCAGCTGGCGACGAGGGTGGCCGTGAGCGCGACGGCATAGCGATGTTTCAACGGTGACTCCGCGACGGGGTGATCAAGTACAAGTGCTCATAAAGAGGGAAAACCGATGGCCGGGGTTCCCTCGTCGGCCCCCTCGTCGCGCGGGCCCCGACCCCGGCTCACCCGTTCGGCGTACTGCCCCCTCGGCGGATTCGGCTCGGCCCGCTCGACGGGCACCGCGTCGCGGTCCGGCCGAGAATGCAGCGGTGAGCGATGAACACCGCAGTGCCGACCACACCGTGCCGCGCGCCGTGCCGGGTGACGAGGAGAGACGGCTTGCCAGGAAGGCGCTGGCCGGCCGCGCGCGGGACGCGAACGATCTGACGTTGCTGATGGACATGCTGGGCCTGGATCCGAGCCGCGATCCGGGCCAGGAGCCGTACGGCCTGGAGCTGGGCCCGGGCCCCTTGCCCGGCCGCGGGCGACGGGCCGGGCGCGGCGCCGGGCGCGAGCGGCGCGCCGAGCTGCGGCGCGACACCTGCCGCGACGCCCGGTCGCGCTCGGGCCGGCCCAGGCCCTGACATCCGCCCCGGGCCCGCCCACCGCCCGATCGGCACGTCGCCCCTCAGCGGTCCCCCGCCCGGCGCAGCCGCAGGGTCACGATCTGGAACGGGCGGAGCCGCATCCGTACCGTGCCGCCGTCCCGCTCGATCGCCGGGCCGTCGTCGGTCGGCCGTTCCAGCAGATCGGTGGTGACGGCGCCGGCCACCTCGAAGCCGGCCGTCACCGACGTGACCGCCCGCCCGCCGTGCGCCTCGTGGAGGCGCACGATCACATCGCCGCTCGCGTCGTCGGCGAGCTTGACCGCGGTGACCACCGTCGCGTCGTTGCCGACCGTGATCAGCGGCGGCACCGGCTCCGCGCCGGTGATCCGGCGCTCGGGCAGGTTGATGCGGTGTCCCTCGCGCACCGCGTCGCCGATGGCGGCGCCGGGCACCAGCGCATAGCGGAAGCGGTGCACGCCCTGGTCGGTCTCGGGGTCGGGGAAGCGCGGGGCGCGCAGCAGGGAGAGCCGCACGGTCGTGGTCGTGCCCAGGTCGCCGTCGTCCCGGACGGTACGGGTGACGTCATGGCCGTAGGTCGCGTCGTTGACCAGCGCGACGCCCCAGCCCGGCTCCTCCAGATGCACGAACCGGTGCGCGCACGCCTCGAACTTGGCCGCCTCCCAGCTGGTGTTGGTGTGCGTGGGCCGGTAGAGGTGCCCGAACTGGGTCTCCGCGGCGTAGCGCTCGGCGTGCAGGTCCAGCGGGAACGCGGCCTTGAGGAACTTCTCGGTCTCGTGCCAGTCGACCTCGGTGTCGATGTCCAGGCGCCGCTGCCCGCGCATCAGCGTCAGCGACTGCACCACCCGTGAGTCGCCGAAGGTACGGGTCACCCGCACCGTAGCCGCGTCCCCGGAGACCTCGCCGAGCACGACCTCGTCGGCGTCCGTCAGATCGGTGACGACATTGCGGTAGAACGCATCCACGTCCCAGGCATCCCACATGTTGGGGAAGTCCGGGTGGATCTGCAGCAGGTTCGCCGCCGCGCCCGGAGCCACCGCCTCACGGTCGGCCCGCCGGTCGTACGCGGAGACCACCAGGCCGCGGCCGTCGATCTCGATCCGCAGCAGGCCGTTGGCGAGCGTGAACCCGCCGTCGTCACGGGCCGCGGCGGACACCTCCGGCCCCTCGGCCACCGCGGGCGCCACCGCACCGGCCGCGACCCCGCCGCGGGCGTGCGGCGCGGAGTTGGCCACCAGCTCCCCGCCGCCGTCGCCGGCCAGCGCCGCCAGCGCGGCGGCGATGATCCCCTCCAGCTCGGCGGCGACCGACGCATACGTCCGCTCCGCCTCGCGATGCACCCAGGCGATGGAGGAGCCGGGCAGGATGTCATGGAACTGATGGAGCAGCACCGTCTTCCAGATCCGGTCCAGCTCGGCGTAGGGGTAGGGGTGCCCGGCCAGCACGGCGGCGGTGGCCGACCAGAGTTCGGCCTCCCGGAGCAGCTGCTCGCTGCGCCGGTTGCCGCGCTTGGTCCTGGCCTGGCTGGTGAGGGTCGCGCGATGCAGCTCCAGATACAGCTCGCCCACCCACACCGGGGCATGCGGATACTCCGCCTCCGCCTTCGCGAAGAAGTCCGCCGGCCGTTCCCACTCCACCGTCGCCGAACCGTCCAGGTCGCGCAGCCGGCGGGCCTTGGCGATCATCTCGCGGGTGGTGCCCCCGCCGCCGTCGCCCCAGCCGGTCGGCGCCAGCGAGTGCCGGGCCACCCCCTTGTCCTTGAAGTTCCGCGCCGCATGGGCGATTTCGCTGCCCGCCATCTGGCAGTTGTAGGTGTCCACCGGCGGGAAGTGGGTGAAGATCCGGGTGCCGTCGATGCCCTCCCAGCGGAAGGTGTGGTGCGGAAAGGCGTTGACCTGACTCCAGGAGATCTTCTGCGTCAGCAGCCACTTCGACCCCGCCGCCTTGATGATCTGCGGCAGCCCCGCGGCGAAACCGAAGGTGTCCGGCAGCCACGCCTCGTCGTTCTCGACGCCGAACTCCTCCAGGAAGAACCGCTTGCCGTGCACGAACTGACGGGCCATCGCCTCCGACCCCGGCATGTTGGTGTCCGACTCCACCCACATCCCGCCCGCCGGTACGAACCGCCCCTCCGCGACCGCCTTCTTGACCTTGGCGTAGACCTCGGGCCGGTGCTCCTTGATCCAGGCGTACTGCTGCGCCTGCGACATGGCGTAGACGAACTCCGGCTCGTCCTCCAGCAGCGCCGTCATGTTCGACGTCGTACGCGCCACCTTCCGCACGGTCTCGCGCAGCGGCCACAACCACGCCGAATCGATGTGCGCATGCCCCACCGCGCTGATCCGGTGCGCCGACGCCCCCGCGGGCGCCGCCAGCACCGCGCTCAGCTCCGCACGCGCCGCCCCCGCCGTCGCGTTGACCCGCTGCAGGTCCACCGCGTCCAGCGCCCGGCCGACCGCCCGCAGCACCTCCCAGCGCCGCGGACCGTCCACCGGGAGCTCCACCATCAGCTCGCCCAGCACCTCCAGGTCCAGGATCAGCTCCCACACCTCGGTGTCGAACACCGCCAGATCCATCCGCGCCAGCCGGTACTGCGGCTCGCTGCCCGCGGTCTCCCGGTCGCCCAACGGGGTCGGCCGGAAGGGGTGGACATCGAGGATGACGGGGTTGGACGCGGCCTCCAGATGCCACTCGACACGCTCGCCGCCACGGACCGGCGCGCCCACCCGCACCCACTGGTTGCGCGGATTGACCGCCTTGACCGGAGTGCCGTCGGGCAGATGGACCAGCGCCTCGCACTGGAAGCCCGGCATCCGCTCGTCGAATCCCAGGTCGAGCACGGCCTCCACGGTGCGGCCCGCCCACCGCGCGGGCACCTCGCCGACCACCTTGAACCAGGTCGTGCCCCAGGGCGCGCCCCAGGCATCGCCCACCGCCACCGGCGTGTGCGCGGCGGCCAGGCCCTCCGCCACCGGTACCGGCTCGCCCGGCGCGACCCACGCCGAGACCTCCAGGGGAACCGATTCCGGATACAGCGCGGGCCGAATGCGCTCGTCCAGGACCCGCTGGAGACGGGCTTCGATCAGTGCGCGATCGTCATGCATGGCGATGACTCCGTAGCGTCGAGGGGTACGGGAGGCAGAGACGGCCCCCAACTTCCGTCCCTACCAGGGGAGTTCGACCTCGGCAGGCTCCGAGACGGTGAACAGTTCCTGCACGGCGCGCACCTGGAGCCGGGCGGCCGGCTCGCCCTGCGCGCGCCGCAGCCCCGGTAGGTGGAAGGCCGTGCCGCAGGTGCCGCCGAGGAACCGGCGCGTGCCGTCCGGGAGCCGGCGGTGCAGCTCGTAGTGGCGCACCGGACCGGCGGCCCGCCGCCAGCGCAGCCGCAGCGAGGTCGCCCCGTCGACGGTGGCGGTGTCGGTGACCTCCAGTCCGGTGGGCGGGGCCGGGGCGGTGACCGCGTCATGGACCGCCAGTGCCCCCAGCCGCCAGGCCACCGGCGCGCCGCCGCGGCCGGTCAGCCGCACGCCCAGGGCGTGGACCGGGCCGGTGCCGAGCGGGCCGAGCCGCACCGAGTCGGTGCGCCAGCCGCCGCCCGGCTCCAGGGTGCCCGCCGGCAGGTACCGGTACGGGGCGGGCCGGCCCGGCGCCGGCGCTTCCCGTAAGGCGATCGCGACCTCGACGGCCACCGGGCCCGACGACGGATCGAGGCGATGGGTGAGATCGAGGACCGTCCCGACGCCGGTCGGCAGCCGGGCACCGAACAGCTCCAGCGTGGCCGGCGCGTCCAGGGCGCCGCGCACCAGCAGACTGCTGCCGCCGCGCCAGGCGTCGGCGAAGTCCAGCGACACGTCCGGGCGCCGGCCCTTGGTCCATACCGCCCAGCGTCTGGGCGGCAGCCGGTCCTGCAGCCCGAGATGGTTCCAGGGCGTGTCGGACGTGATCGCGCCGTCCTCGTACCAGCGCAGGCCGTGCCCGGTGTTGAAGGTGCTGGCGAACGGCAGCGCGCCGAGCGTCGCACGGTCGGCGACCGCGGTGGCCGGTGCCCGCCAGCCGCCGCCCTTGCCGCCGGGCCTGGTCGGATCCAGGCCCGCACCGGACCAGAACCGGTCGTCCGCGGCGTGGAACTGGCCCGGCGTACGCCCCGCGGGCAGGTGGGAGAGCGTCCACTCGGGCCGGTAGAAGCCGTACGACACGACATGGTCGCGCCCGGCGGGGACGATCGCGTCCCAGTCGGTGCGGGTGTCCCAGCCCGCCGACTCCACGTCGACCCCGGCCCACAACTCATAGCGGCTGCGGCCCAGCCGGTCCGCCAGGCGCCCCGACTCCGCCAGCCGCCCCGCGCTCCAGCGGAAGTCGACGAACAGCGCATCGGCGACCGGTCCCGCCGCGTCCTGGAAGAACGGCCGGTTCAGCTCGTTGAGCGCGCCCTGCCAGCCGACCTGCCCGGTCGTGTTCATCGCGTCGTACCAGGTGATCCGCAGACCGTGCGGGGCGCCCGCGGCCCGCAGCGCGCGCAGGAACGCCTGCATGTCGGCGGCCAGCGCGGCATCGCCGCCCTCGGTCTCGGCGTTGATGAACCAGCCGTCGAAGCCGTACACCGTCGCGACCTGCACCAGTTTGGCGGCGAGCGGGAAGCGCCCGGAGGCGTCCCTGCGCACCAGGTCGCGGGTCCAGCGCAGCTGCCCGCCGTAGGCGACCGGCGGGAGGAAGACGGTGCCGAGGACGGGGACGCCGTTGCGGTGCGCGGCGTCGACGACCGGGGCGTTCGGGGCGAGGATCAGGCCCTCGCCGGAGGAGCCGCCCCAGAAGACCAGCTCGTCGAGGTACGCCCAGTGGGTCGGTGCGTAGTAGTCGGCCGTCGCCGAGCCCTGTGACGGGTTGCCCGCGGTGTGGTCGAAGGCCGCCAGCGCGCTGATCCGGGCCTGGCCCGTGCGCGCCGTGGTGTTCGCCGGGACCGGGGTGAAGCGCTCGGCCAATGGCACCGTCGCCGTGTTGAACGCCAGGTCCCGGTCGGTCTCGGGCCGCCAGTCCGCAAGGCTCCGCCAGGTGATGCCGTCCCCGGGTGTGCCCGACGGCAGCGAGTCGGGGAACCAGTACGACGCGTATGGCTGCAAGGAGTCCGCGGCACGGGCCCCGGGGCGGCCGGCGGCCAGCGCCGAGCCGCCCCCGAGGGACGGCCCGAGCAGCGCGGCCGCGGCACCGGCCCCGGCCAGCAGTACCCGGCGGCGGGGCAGATGCGACGGTTGACGGTTCATGAGGTGCTCCTCCGGTGGGGGACGGACGGCGACGGGCGGCGCGCGGGGCCGACCTCGTCGGGTGTGCAGACCTCGGTGATCCCACGGGACGTCAGATGTGCGGTGTCGGTGGCGAGTTCGGCCAGTACGAGAGCCGGCCGGGCCCCCTGGGCGGCCAGCTCCGCCCAGGCCTCGAAGACCGGGCCACCGGGCGCGCACACCGAACGCCGCGGCGCCGCCTTCACACCGCCGGTGTCGACGACCAGTGCGGTGCTGCGCACCGGCGGCCGGTGCGCCCGGCCCCGGTACGCCTCGACCAGCGCCGCGATCGCCCGGCCCACCGGCTTGACCGTACGGTCGTTGCGCAGCAGGCCCAGCCCGTACTCCAGCTCGGGGAAGTCGGCGAGCGAGCGCGCCACATCGTGCGAGCACCACCAGGTGACGCCCCACAGGTCCGGGCAGTCCAGCGCGGCCGCGACGGTGGCCCCGGTGAAGCGCGCCGCGCCCTCCTCGGGGATGTGCGGGGCGGGGGCGCCGACCTCCTGGAGCCACACCGGGCGGTGCGGGTCCTCGGCCCAGGCCTTGGACAGCTCGATGAGGTACGCGGCGTGCTGCTCGGTGGCGGTGCCGGTCGGCCCGTGCCGCTGTGCGGTGCCGTTGAACACCCAGGAGTGCACGGCCGTGACGGCGCCGAGCCGGGCGGCCTGCGCGGGCGTGAAGGGGTGGCCGTCGCGGTACCAGACGTTGTCGTACTCGGCGTGCAGATGCATCCGGCCCGGCGCACCGCGCTCGCACGCCGCGAGCATCCGCCGCAGCCAGGCGTCGGCCTGCTCGTCGGTGATCCGGTCCGGGTCCGGGTGCGGACCGTCCGAGAACTGGTTGATCTCGTTGCCGAGCGTCATCCCGAGGAAGTTCGGCCGGTCGGCGAGCGCCGCCGCCAGCGTCCGCAGATACTCCTCCTGGCCCGCCAGCACCTCCGGGTCGGTGAAGATGTTCCGGCGGTGCCAGGTCTGCGTCCAGGCGGGAAGGAAGTCGAAGCTCGACAGATGGCCCTGCAGCCCGTCGACGTTGACGTCGAGGCCGCGTTCGGCCGCGGCGTCCGCCAGCTGCACCAGCTGCTCCACGGCCCGCGGCCGGATCAGGGTGCGGTTGGGCTGGAAGAGCGGCCAGAGCGGGAAGACCCGGATGTGGTCCAGGCCGAGGGCGGCGATCGAGTCGAGGTCGGCGCGCACGGCGTCCAGGTCGAAGTCGAGCCAGTGGTGGAACCAGCCCTGGGTGGGGGTGTAGTTGGCGCCGAATCGCATGGGACTCCTGTCGGTACGGGCGGGAATCGGGCGGGCCGGGGCGGGTCAGCCCTTGACGGCGCCCTCGCCGACGCCGCGGAAGAAGTAGCGCTGCAGACAGGCGAACAGCACGATCAGCGGGACGACGGCGATGACGGTGCCGGCCGCGACCAGCCGCTGGTTGTCCGCGAAGGTGCCGTGCAGAAAGTTCAGTCCGATGGTCAGGGTGAACTTCGACTGGTCGCTGAGCACGATCAGCGGCCACAGGAAGTCGTCCCAGGCGCCCATGAACGAGAAGATCGCCACGACCGCGAGGGTGCCCCTGACCGACGGCAGCGCGATCCGTACGAACCGCTGCCAGGCGTTGGCCCCGTCGACGAACGCCGCCTCCTCGACCTCGTACGGCAGATGCGCGAAGGCGTTCCGCATCAGCAGCACGTTCATCGCCCCGATGCAGCCGGGCAGCACCACACCGAGCAGGGTGTTGTTGAGCTGCAGTTCCCGCATCGTCACGAACTGGGCGATCATGATGCTCTCGACCGGCACCAGCATCGCCATGATGAAGACGACCAGTGCGGCCCCGCGGCCCCGAAAGCGCATCCGGGCCAGTGTGTAGCCGGCGAGCGCTGCCCCCGCGCAGTTGGTGACCACATTGGCGGTGGCGACCTTCAGGGAGTTCAGGGCGAAGTCCCAGACCGGGATGATCTCTGCGACGCCGGCGTAGTTGGCCAGTGTGGCGTCCTGGGGGATCAGGCTGGGCGGATAGCGGTAGATGTCCTCGCCCGGCCCCTTGAGGGACGTGGACAGCTGCCACAGGAACGGCCCGACGGTCAGTGCCAGCACGGCGAGCAGCAGGAGGTAGCGGAGCGGCAACCGCCACCACGGCAGCCGCCGCCGACCGTCGCGCCGCTGCCGCCGCCCGTCGCGCCGCCGCCGTGGCGCGACGGCCCCCGCGGCGTTCACGCCTCCTCCTTGCGGCCGGCGCGCAGCACCAGCAGCATCAGCCCGAGAGTGATCACGAACACCACCACGGACAGCGCGGAGGCATAGCCGACCCGGCCGCTGAGACCGGTCCCGGCCTGCTGGACGAGCATCACCAAGGTGGTGTCCTCCCCGCCGGGGCCGCCGGTCGGACCGGCCATGAGATAGACCTCGGAGAACACCTTGAAGGCGCCCACCGCGGACAGGGCGGCCACCAGCACCATCGTGCCGCGCACCGCGGGCACCGTGACGGTCACGAAGCGGCGCACCGCCCCCGCGCCGTCGACCGCGCACGCCTCGTGCAGCTCCGGTGGAACGTTCGCCAGCGCCGCCAGATAAATGATCATGTAGTAGCCGAGGCCCTTCCAGACGGTGACCGCCATCGCGCTGAGCAGCAGCAGCCAGGGGTCGCTGAGGAAGCCCGCCCTGCCGAAGCCCAGGCCCTCCAGAAGGGCGTTGATCAGCCCCCGGTCGTCCAGCAGCCACACCCAGATCAGACCGACCACGACCACGGAGGCGACCACCGGCGTGTAGAACGCGGCGCGGAAGAACGTGATCCCGGGTATCTGCCGCTGCACCAGCATGGCCAGCAGCAGCGGCAGGATCACCAGCAGCGGGACGACCCCCAGGACGTACAGCAGGCTGTTGCGCAGCCCCGTCCAGAACATCGCGTCATGGATCAGCTCCTGGTAGTTGGCACCACCGACGAACCGGCCCGCGGTGAGCGTGCGGGCATCGGTGAAGGAGTGCGCCACCGTGCTGAGGAACGGGTAGAGGCCGAACGCGGCCACGATCAGCAGCCCGGGACCGAGGAACAGCCAGGGACTGGCCGGCTTGTGCGTCTTCATGGGCCGTCCGGCCTCAGCCGGTCTTCAGCAGGCGGTTGCACTCGGCGACCGCGCCGTCCAGCGCCGCCTCGGGTGACTGCCTGCCTTGCACGGCCTTGGCGACCGCGTTGCGCAGCACGGTCTTCATCTGGTCGCTGAGCAGCACCGGGGTGTAATTCACCGCGGTCTTCAGCGACTTGGCCGACGCCACCCGTACCCGGGTCGCGTCGGTGCCGTCCTCCTTGGTGAAGTACGGGTCGTCCAGCGAGCCCTTGGTGCTCGGGAAGATGGTCACCTTCTTGGCGAAGGCCATCTGGTTCTTCCTGTCGGTGACGAAGTGCGCGAACGCGACCGCCGCCGGCTTGACTTCGCTCTGCGCGTTCACCATCAGGCCCTGGACGTACATATTGGCCTTACCGGTGTTGTTGACCGCGTCGGTGATACCGATGTGCCGGTAGAGGCCCGGTGCCTCCTTCTTGAAGTTCTCCAGATCGAGCGCGCTGCCCGGATTCATCGCCACCGACTGCTGCTGGAACTTCCGCCCCGACGACTCCGCCTGCGCGGTCAGCGCCTGCGAGTCCAGCGCCCCGGACGCATACAGCTCCTTGTAGTGCCGCAGCAGCTCCACGCCCTTGGGCTCGTTGAACGTGAACTCCGTGCCGCGGGCGTTCATCAGCCGTACGCCGTACCGTCCGAAGTCCTCGATCGACGGCGTACTGGCGAGCATCGCCATCTTCCGCCCGCTCCTCTTCGCCATCGCGACCGCGTCCTTGAAGAGCTGGTCGTAGGTGGTCGGGGGCTTCTCCGGGTCGAGTCCGGCCCTCTTGAAGAGGTCCTTGTTGTAGAACATCGGCCCGGTGTTCAGATACCACGGAAAGGCATAGACCCCCGGCAGCCCCGGCATCTCATGACTCTTCCACGCGCCGGGGAGGTACTCCTCGCGGTACTTTCCCGCCGCCTTTTCCAGGTCGAGCGCCACCCCCGCCTTGGCCAGCGGATAGGCGAGATCCGGCGATACATTGACGACGTCCGGCAGCGTCCCGCCCGCCGCATCCGCGCTCAACTTCTGCGGGTAACCCTCGGCCGGCTGATCCACCCACTTCACCCTGGTGTCCGGATACTCCTGCTCGAAATCCGCGATGACGCCCTCGAAGTAGTCCTTGAAATTGGCCTTGAGGTTCCAGGTCTGGAACGTGACCTGCCCCTCGACCTTCCCCGAGGCGCCGTCCGCCCCGTCGGATCCCCCTGAAGGACCGCATGCGGCCAAGGCGAGCACCGGGATGACCCATGCCGCCGTCGCGGCAGTCGCTCGACGGGAAAAACGCATGACTGGCGGCTCCTTTGCTCGAACCAGACACCGATGCGGAGACTGCCGCGCAGGACCATATAAATCAGTGGCCGAAAAAATAAGCCAGTGCTGTCGATCAGGAAAGCGGGCGGCGGATTTCTCGACGAGCCGCTCCGCCGAGTATTTCGCTGGTCCTCGGGCGACGATGCGGCAGACGCTACTAATGCGTTTTAGTAGGTGTCAACACCCAGGTCCCGAAAAACCTCTTCCCGTGCCATGCGAACGCCGTCTTCCGGACGTTCTCAACGGCTGTCCGAACGGGGTTTGACACCGCACTCGCCGCTGATCAGACTGGGCGCACTAATGCGGTTCAGGTCGAGGAGAGCCCGCCATGACAGCGCCCGGTGAGGCCGCCCGCCGGAGGCCGGCGCGCCGACCGACGATCAAGGACATCGCCCGCCGGGCCGGAGTCTCGGAGAGTGCCGTCTCCTTCGCCCTCAACGACCGGCCGGGCGTCTCCCAGGACACCCGCGCCCGGGTACGGCGCGTCGCGGAGGAACTGGGCTGGCAGGCCAACAGCGCGGCCCGCGCACTGTCCGGCGAACGCGCCGGGGCCCTGGGACTGGTGCTCGCCCGGCCCGCGCGGACCCTGGGCGTGGAGTCCTTCTTCCTCCAGCTCGTCTCCGGCATCCAGGAAGTGCTCTCGGCGCGCCGGATCGCGCTGCTCTTCCAGGTCGTCGAGGACCTCGACGCCGAGTGCGCGCTCTACCGCCGCTGGTGGGCCGAACGCCGGGTGGACGGCGTCCTGGTCGTCGACCCGCGCACCGAGGACCCGCGACCGGAGCTGCTCGCCGGACTCGGCCTGCCGGCCGTCGTCATCGGAGGCCCGTCCGCCCCCGGCCCAGGCGCGGCCGAGCGGACGGCCGCCCACCCGCAGTCCCTGCCCTCCACGGTCTGGGCCGACGACTCCCAGGCCATGGCCCGGGTCCTCGACCACCTCCACGCCCTCGGGCACCGCCGCATCGTGCATGTGGCGGGCCTGCCCGGCCTCGCCCACACCGAACGCCGCATCCGCTCACTGCGCACCGAAGCGGCCCGCCGCGGCCTCGACGCAACCCGGGTCCGCTCCGTGACCACCGACTACTCGGACGCCGAAGGGGCCCACGCCACCCGCCGCGTCCTCGACGCTCCCGAGCCGCCCACCGCGATCATCTACGACAACGACGTGATGGCCGTGGCCGGCGCCTCGGTCGCCGCCGGGCGCGGCATCCCCGTCCCCGACCGCCTGTCGATCGTGGCCTGGGACGACTCGGCGCTCTGCCGCGTCACCCACCCCCGGCTGACCGCACTGGTCCGCGACACCCCCGGCTTCGGACGGCTCGCCGCCCAGGAACTCCTCACCGTCCTCGACGGCGGACCGCCACGCACCGTACGGGGCGAACAGCCGCATCTGGAGGCCCGAGAGAGCACCGGCCCGTGCCCGGGGAGCTGACGCGGCGCTGACCGCCCGGTCCGCCCCGAGGCGGTCCTGACTCCTTGGCATGCTGAGGGCATGACATTACGGGCAGGGCGGGAGCGCGAGGCGGCGGTAGTGGTGGGTGCCGGACCGAACGGGCTGGCCGCGGCGGTCACACTGGCCCGCAGCGGACTGCGGGTCACGGTGTTCGAGGCGGCCGACGAGATCGGCGGCGGGGTCCGCAGCGGCGAGCTGTCCGTGCCCGGCGTGCTCTTCGACCACTGTTCCTCGACCCATGTGATGGGCGCCGGCTCCCCGTATCTGCGCACGCTGGACCTTGCCGCGTATGGGCTGGAATGGCGCTGGCCTGAGATCGATCTCGCCCACCCGGTGGACGGCGGAGAAGCCGGGGCGCTCTACCGGTCGGTCGGGCGGACGGCGGACGCCCTGGGGGCCGACGGGCCCGCCTGGCGACGGCTCTTCGGGCCGCTGGCCGCGGACGCCGAGGTGCTGACCGACGCGGTCATGCGGCCGCTCGTCACGGTGCCCCGGCATCCGTTCCGGCTCGCGCGCTTCGGCCTGCACGCCCTGCAGCCCGCCGCCCTGGTCGCCCGCCGCTTCCGCACCGAAGCCGGACGCGGCCTCTTCGGCGGGGTGGCGGCGCATCTCTTCGGGCCGCTGACACGGCCGGTCACCGCGTCCATCGGAGTGATGATCATCGCGGCCGGGCACCGGTACGGCTGGCCGGTCGCCAAGGGCGGCTCCCGCGCGATCGCCGACGCGCTGGCGGCCCTGCTCCTCGCGGAGGGCGGGCGCATCGAGACCGGGGTGCGCATCCGCTCACTCGACCAGTTGCCGCCCGCGGCAACGGTGTTGCTGGATCTGGCCCCGGCCGCCGCCGCGGCCGTGATCGGCGACCGGCTGCCGCCCCGGGTGCGCCGCGCCTACACCCGCTACCGGCACGGCCCCGGCGCGTTCAAGCTCGACCTGGCGGTCGAGGGCGGCATCCCGTGGCGCGCCGAGGCCTGCCGGCGGGCCGGTACCGTGCATCTGGGCGGCAGCTTCGAGCAGATCGCGTACGCGGAGCGCGAGGTGTACCGCGGGCGGATGCCCGAGCGGCCGTTCCTCCTGGTCTCCCAGTCGTACCTCGCCGACGCCGGCCGCTCCGCCGGCGAGATCCACCCCGTCTCGGCGTATGCGCATGTGCCCCACGGCTACCGCGGCGACGCCACCGCCGCGATGCTGGCGCAGTTCGAGCGCTTCGCACCCGGCACCCGCGAGCGGATCGTCGCCGCCACCGCCACCACCACCGCGGACCTGGAACGCGACAACGCCAACCTCGTCGGCGGCGACATCATCGGCGGCGCCAACATCCCGCTCCAACTGACGATGCGCCCCCGTATCGCCCTGGACCCCTACCGCACGGGCGTCCCCGGCGTGTACCTCTGCTCGGCGTCCACCCCGCCGGGCGCCGGCGCCCACGGTATGAGTGGCCACAACGCGGCCCGCTCCGCGCTGCGGGCGCTGGGCCTGGAGCGCTCGGACCGGCGGTTCTGATCAGTCAAGTCGCATGAGTGGCTGTGGAGTTGCAGCCGAGGGCGGACAGATCACGGCGGCGGGGCCCGCGCCCGGGGCCCCGCCGCCGTACAGCAGACGACGGCCGGTCAGCGGTCCGTCGGCGCGAGGTCAGTGGTGCGTGACGACCCCGGCTGCCATACGGCCGCAGTTGGAGCCGGAAACGCTGACGCTGACCGATTCGATCGTGCCGCCCCAGTCCACGCAAAGGCCCTTTGCGGACAGGTAGACCGGGCCGGCGTAGGAGGTGTAATTACCGCTGTCGTAAACCCAGTCGGAACTGCCGTCGGTGGCCGTGAGATAGGTGTACATGTACACCGGACTACCGGGGCTGTTCCGTACCGTCACGACGCAGTTCTTTCCGGTCCTTGCGCTGTACGTCAGGTACACGGTCCCCTTTCCGGTGACCGGTACGGAATTCACTACGCTGTAGCCGCTGCCGCAGGCCCCGTTGTACGCGGCGGCGGCGGTCGGAGCGGCGGAGGCGGTGGTGGCCGTCGCCATTGTGGCGAGGCCGGCCACGGCGAGTGCGGCGGATCCTGTGATGGCACGTGAACGCTTCATGGGAATACCCCCGTCGGGTGGTGTGCGTCGCGTGGTCGTATCGCAGTGTTGGACCGCGCTCGACGGTGGATGGTTGTACCCGGGCGTGAATTCCCCATTGTTCGAATCGTGTTGTCGAAGACGGTGTCGGCGCGGGTGCCGACGGCGGTATCGATCGCGGGCGCGGTGACGTGGGGCGACGGTATGCGGCCGGTCCCCGGCGCCTGCTGCGGCGCCGGGGACCGGGTGGGGTGTGCGGGTCGGATCGAGTTGGGCTCAGTGGCCGTTGGCGAGGACCTTCAGGCGGCCGTAGTTGCCGTTGAAGCGGTTGTGGTCGCCGACCGGGTGGCCGGAGGAGGTGTGCTGCCAGATGCTGTGGTACCGCCAGCCGCCCGGCAGCGAGCCGACCGAGGAGCCGTAGCGCGGGATCCACAGCGGGTTGCTCCGGCCGAACCTGCCGGAGTTGCCCGTGCACCGCTTCCACCAGTTGGTGGAGGTGTAGATGACCGCGTCGCGGCCGGTCTCCTCCCGGTAGGTCTCCACGAAGTCCTGGATCCAGTGGACCATCGCCTTGGCGCTCTTGCCGTAACAGGTCGCGCCGTAGGGGTTGTACTCCATGTCGAGCGCCCCGGGCAGTGTTCTGCCGTCCCTGGACCAGTCGCCGCCGTGGTCGGCGAAGTAGCGCGCCTGCGTGCTGCCGCTGGAGTGGTCGGGCAGTGCGAAGTGGTACGCGCCGTGGATCATGCCGGCCGAGTAGGAGCCCCGGTACTGGTGGGCGAAGTACGGGTTGGTGTAGCTGTTCCCCTCGGTGGCCTTGACGTACGCGAAGCGCACCCCGGACCTGCGCAGCGCCGACCAGCTGACGTGGTGGTTGTGGCTGGAGACGTCGACGCCGGCCACCGCCTTGCTGTGCGTGGCCTGTGGTTCGAGGCCGCCGCCGGCCCGGTCGACGCCCTCGCGGGCGGCGATGGTGGAACCCATCCAGTCCTGCTCGGGGTGGGCGGGTCTCTTTCCGGCATCCGACGCCGTGGCGAAGCCGGGCAGCGCGAGGGGCAGAGCGAGCACGGAGAGAAGAGAAAAGAGCGTTCCGGCCGCGAGGGAGACTGTGCGGCGGGCCGGACCGGATCTGCGCAAGGGCATCGCATGCCTCCGAGGCCTTCGGTTGAGTCACGTTCGGCAGCTTTTGAGCAGAGTTCTGCCGATAAAAGACTTATACGCAGAACTGCCTGACTCTATGACCCAACAGGCCGTCAGTCCGCCGACCGGCTGCGCATCTCACCCGTCCGGCCGTCAGAAGTGGTCACCCGGGCCCGGGTCCGGTTCGGAGTCGGGGCGGGGCGGGGGCGGGGTGACGATGGTCCCGGCCCGGCGCTCGGCGCCCGACGAACCGAAAGCGGAGCGGGCCCCGGCAGTGCCGGGACCCGCTCTGCTTTCGCTGCGCAGCGGCGAACGCGCCATTCCGCCGCTTCGCGAGCTGCCTCATGCCGAGCCGGTCGGCTCGTGTGTGGTGTCCGTCCTGTCCCTGGCTTCACCCGGGGCCGGCCTGTGTGCGCCGGCGCGACGGCTCGTAAACGCCGTCGGCTCAGTAGGCGGAGTTGACGTTGTCGATGGAGCCGTAGCGGTCGGCCGCGTAGTTGGCGGCGGCGGTGATGTTGGCTACGGGGTCGACGAGGTTGTGGGGGGTGCCGGAGACGTGGTAGCGGTCGAAGGTGGGCTGGATCACCTGGAGGAGGCCCTTGGAGGGGATGCCGTTGATGGCGTTGATGTCCCAGTCGTTGACGGCGTTGGGGTTGCCGCTGGACTCGCGCATGATGTTGCGGTGCAGGCCGTCGTAGGAGCCGGGGATGCCCTTGGCCTTCATGATGTCGAGCGACTCGCGGATCCAGCCGTCCAGGTTGTCCGGGTACTCCTTGACGGCCTTGCGCTCGGCGGAGCGGTTGGCGGCCTGGTGGGCGGTGTGCTGCTCGGCCACCGCGGTGACCTTGACGTGGTCGGCGACCGAGGCGGTCACCGGGCGGGCGGTCTTGGCCTCGTCGGTCTTCGCCGGCATGCCCTTGGCGTTGACGGGCTTGACGGCTGCCGGGGCGTGCTCAGAAGCAGCCTGTGCGGTGTCCGGGGCCGAGGCCATGGCCAGGCCCGAGGTGGCACCCGCGGCGGCCAGGACGGCCACGGCGACCTTGTGGGTGCGGGTAATGCGGGTGACACGGACAGCGCGGGACAGGTTGAAGCTGGGCATGCAGAGTGACCTCTTCCAGGTACGGGGACGGGGAGGCGGCCTTTTTGGGCGGCGCGTGATTCACCGGAGGTCATTGCTGCGTTCGCTGTGGGGGGCGTAAGTCGCAAGCTTGCTCTCGGTGCGTCGGAATCCATGTTTAGCGACGGCCCGGAATCGAGGCAATGGTGCTCTGTACTACTCATCTTCGTGAGATGAACCCTGGATGCCGAGGTAATGGACGGTTCTCTCCGTGAGGGCCGGGAATGACTGCGGGACATTCGACTAAGCACCTTCGTAAGTGACGTACATCGCGTGCCCCGCATCACTTGATAGCGGCCGTAAAGCCCCCGCTGCCGGGGCCCGTAAGTTGTCTGGCTCACACCGGAATTACCGCTCCGCAGAGCTACTTCATACGCGCATCGAAGGGGATTCATCCACCCGGCTGTCCGAGGGCGCCCCGGCTGATTGCCGGAAATGTGGTGCAGGGCACTTCTGACGAGGCCGAAAGGGCGGCATTTGTGCCCCAATTCACTTGCGGGGCGACCTGCGGGAAACCGTCGGTGTCGGCCTCGCGCGGTACGGCGCGGCTGCCTGCTGGGCCGTTGGGATCGCTCCGATACGTCGATACGGCGGTAGTCGCTGGTCCGTTCGCAGCAGCGCCCGGGGCTGTTGCATGACTACGGGCGCCGGCTCCCTGAAAGTGACATCGCACGCAGTAGTCACTCATCGTAAGGAAGTGCTCATGTTCCGTCGTACTGCCGTTGTTCTCAGCGGTCTTCTCGTCTCGGGATTCCTCGCGACGGGCGCTGCCACCGCGGCGTCTGTCGATGCGGACCGTCACCCTGCCCCCGCGCCCGCCAGCGAGGACCGCGACCGCCACCCCGCTCCGGCGCCTGCCGCCGCTGAGCAGGAGCACCGCGCTCCGGCGCCGACGGCTGCCGAGGAGGACCGCCGCGCTCCGGCGCCCACCACCGCTGAGGAGGACCGTCGCGCTCCCGCGCCCACCACCGCTGAGGAGGAGCGTCGCGCTCCGGCGCCCACCACGGCTGAGGAGGACCGCCGCGCTCCGGCCCCCACCACGGCCGAGGAGGAGCGTCGCGCCCCGGCGAAGTCCGTCGATGACAGCCGTAACCTCACCGCCCAGGACCAGGAGGGATTCGGCCTCGCCGGCGCGGTGCTCGACCGTCTGCTGGGCAGCAGCGCGGCGCGGAACGCCGGCTTCTGACGCCCACGCCGACACGGCGAGGGCAACGGCAACGGCACTGGCCCCACCCGCGAAGTGCGGGCAGGGCCAGTGCCGTTGCCATGTCGGAGGATCGCGCCGCAACACTCCGTGGGGTCCGCTCCGTCCGTGCCGGAGGTCGTCGTACCCGGCTCAGTAGGCGGAGTTGACGTTGTCGATGGAGCCGTAGCGGTCGGCCGCGTAGTTGGCGGCGGCGGTGATGTTGGCTACGGGGTCGACGAGGTTGTGGGGGGTGCCGGAGACGTGGTAGCGGTCGAAGGTGGGCTGGATCACCTGGAGGAGGCCCTTGGAGGGGATGCCGTTGATGGCGTTGATGTCCCAGTCGTTGACGGCGTTGGGGTTGCCGCTGGACTCGCGCATGATGTTGCGGTGCAGGCCGTCGTAGGAGCCGGGGATGCCCTTGGCCTTCATGATGTCGAGCGACTCGCGGATCCAGCCGTCCAGGTTGTTCGCGTAGCGCTTGGGTGCGGCCTTCGGCGCCTTCTTGGGGGCGGCCTTCGGCGCGGCTATCGCCTTGCGCTCCACGGAACGGCTGGCGGCCTCCTTGGCGGTGTGGCCCTGCTTCTCGACCGCGGTGACCTTGAGGCGGTCGGTCACGGACGAGGCGACCAGCTTGCTCTTCTTGCCGTCGTCGGCCCGGTCCTTCGCGGTCAGCGGCAGGCCGTTGGCGCTCACCGGCTTGACGGTGGCCGACGCGGTGGACGTGGTCGCGGCATCGCTCGGCGCAGCGGTGAACGCCAGGGCGGCGGCGCAGCTCGCGGATGCCACCAGCGCCGCGGAGATCTTGTGGGTGCGGGTGATGCGGGCAGGGCGGGGCAGGGTGAAGCTGGGCATGCGAGGTGACCTCTTCCAGGGCTTTGGTGGCGGGGGGAGCGGCCTTCGGTCGGCGCGTGAGAACCGAGGGTCATTGCCGCGCTCGCCGCTCTGGCTGAGGTCGCCGGCTCGTTCTCGGTGCTACCCGGAACATGTTTAGCGAGCGCCCTGGATGGTGGCAAAGGTGCCTTGTACTACCCATCTTCGTGAGTTGGGGCGATATGCCCCTTATAAACCCGTTGTTTCGCGGTGTGCGCCGGGAAGGGCATCGACTAGCGGAGTTCGTACGTGACGTAGGTCGCGTGCCCCGCATCACCTGGCGAGGGCTTCCGGACCCCCTCTCCGGCCCCGCTGGAGTTGCCTGGCTCACACCCCGGAAGCGGTGGAACGGCGCTCCGCGGACGCCGCGGCACGGCCGCCAGCGAGCGCTTCCGCGCGGCACCGGACGCACCCGTGCCCCCCACGGAATCCGCGGGGGGCACGGTGCGCAGCGGTGCGGTGCGGGAGTCAGTCCTCCAGCAGCCGTGCCGCGAGGTGCTCGATCCGGTCGTGCCAGGCGTCCAGCGCGGTGTCCGTGTCGAAGTCCCGCGGGCCGGTCTGGGTGAGGACGAGGCGGGCGCCGTGGCCGGTGCCGCTGCCCAGCTCCCAGCGGACCTGGCCGTCCGGATGCCAGCGGTAGGCCAGCACCGACGGGGCCCGTACCTCGGTGACCGGCCCGCCCGGCACCTTCTGTGGGGTGAAGCCGGCCGGCGCGGGCGCGCCGGCCACGGGCTCGTCTCCCGAGGCCAGCACCGCCCAGACGGTCTCGGCCGGCCGCACGAGCTGGCGCTCGAAGCGGATGCGCGGGCCGTCGGCGGTGTCCTCGACCGTGCCGTGCCCGAGGTCGAACTGCTCCAGATACGCCTCGTGCAGCTCGCCCGTGTCGGGCTCCACGGCCGTCGACTCGCCGTCGAGCAGCTGTGACAGCGCGGTGACGCACAGATGCCAGCCGGAGGCGAAGCTGGCGCCGCCGAACCGGTCGCCGAAGGTGTGCACCAAGGTCAGCAGCGAGCCGTCGCCGTCCGGGGTGATCTCCCAGCGCAGATGGTCCTCGCCCCAGGTGAAGGCGAACAGACGGGGCTCCTCGGCGTCGGTGACCGTACCGGTCATGGCGACGTCGCTCACACCCGGCATGGTGAAGGTCATCGCCCCGCCGGGCCGGAGCTCCACCGTGACCTCGGAGGGGAACCACTGCCCGAGCTGCGCCGGGTCGGTGATCGCCGACCAGACCTTCGCGGGCGGATGGGCGAGCCTGCGCTCCATGCGCAGCGCATGGCGTCCGCCGGACGTGGTGAGGGTGTCGGAGTGCGGGTTCATCGGGGGGCGTCCTTTGTGGCGTCGAGGTGCCGTTCCAGAGCGTCGAGGCTCCCGGCCCACAGATGCCGGTAGTGCGCGAGCCAGGCGTCCAGCTCGGCGAGCGGCTCGGGCCGCAGCTCGTACCAGCGGCGCTGGGCGTCCTGCCGGACCCGGACCAGCCCGGCCTCGCGCAGCACCCGCAGGTGCTTGGACGTGCCGGGCTGGCTCAGCCCGAGCTGGTCGGTGAGCTCGCCGACCAGCCGGGGGCGTTCCAGGAGCAGATCGAGGATCCTGCGCCGGCTCGGCTCTGCGAGTACGTCGAACGGTATGGACATGCCCTTAGTATGCCTCCCGAGTTATATAACTACAAGGGAATCTATGATTCGAGGCGTGCGGGTGTCATACGTACGCCGGGCCCGCCACCGACAGCTCCTCGCGCGCGACCGGTACCAGGCAGGGAGCCGATTTCAGCGGCGCGTCGGTGAAGAAGCGGGTGACCAAGTCGGCGACGTCCTCGGCGCGTTCGAGGATCACCCAGTGGTCGGAGTCGGGGATGGTCACGACCCGGCTGCCCGGGACGGTGGCGGCGAAATCGCGATGCCGGGCGGCGGAGGTGACGGTGTCGTGCTCACCGCTGAAGATCAGCGTCCGGACGCCGGTCAGGCCGCCGGTGAAGTCCGGGTGTTCCGACAGCGCGCGGCGCAGGGAGTCGGCGGCGGCGCGCGGCGAGCGCTGCGCGGAGTGCAGCAGCGAGCGCCGGACGTAGCGGTAGGCGAGCCGCCGCCGGGCGACATGCCGTTCCTCGTCGAGACACATCAGAGCCTTGGCGGCCATGGTGGCGAAGGATTCGAAGTCGCCGTTCTCCAGGCAGCGGATGGCCTGATGGCATTCGGCCAGCAGCTCGGCACTGAGCTCGGCCGGTACGCCGCCGAGGGCGATCCGGGCGATGCGCCGGGGGAAGCGCTGGGCGCAGGCGAAGGCGAGGGTGGCTCCGAACGAGTAGCCGAAGAGATTGATCTGCGGCACGCCCAGGTCGTCGATGATGCCCTCGACCGCCTTGCACAGGAGGGCGACCACCGGCCCCGGGGGCAGCGGTCCCGCGCTCCCCATGCCGGGCAGGTCGGCCGTCACCACATCTGCCACCGGCCCGAGATGATCCTCCATCGCCGGCCAGCCGTGCATGCCCTGAAGAGCGCCGCCCAGGATCATGACGGGTTCGGTGACCCGGTCCGGCTGCCGCAGCACCCGATAGGAATAAGGCACCGCGCTCACCGACAACAAACGGATCGATTCGTCTGACATGGCTGTTTCCTTTTCGCGGAGACCTGCGGAACGGGCTGCGTGTGCGGGTGAACGGGGGGTCATTCCGGGCTGATCCATGAGGGACGGCTCAACCGCGAGTCAGTACGAGCGCGGCGTTGTGCCCGCCGACGCCGAGCGCCATCTTGACCGCGCAGTCGAACCTCCCCGGCCGGGCCTCGTTGCGCACGACCTCGATCGGGAGTCGAGGGTCGGGAACGTCGAGATTGGCGGTCGGCGGCACCAGCTGATGTTCGAGGGCAAGCACGGTGAGTGCGGTCTCGATACCACCGGCCGCGCCCAGCGTGTGCCCGGTCATCGCCTTGGTGGAGGTGACCAGGGGATGGTCCCCGAGCACCCGGTGCAGCATGCTGGCCTCGATGACGTCGTTGAGCACGGTCGAGGTGCCGTGCGCGTTGACATGGCCGACGTCGCGGGCTGCCACGTCGGCGTCCGCCATGGCGGTGCGCAGCGCCTGCTCGATGCCGTTGCCGTCGGGGTCCGGTGCCACGGCCGAGTAGGCGTCGTTGGATGCGCCGTATCCGGAGACATGGGCGCGGACGGTGGCCCCGCGGGCCCTGGCGTGCTCCGGCCGCTCCATGACGAGGAGCCCGGAGCCCTCACCCATGACGAAGCCGTCCCGCTCCGCGTCGAACGGGCGGCACGCCGCGGACGGGTTCTCCCGGCGGGTGGAGACCATCTTCAACTGGCAGACGCTGGCGATCAGCAGACGCGTGAGGGCGGATTCGGCGCCGCCGGCGATGGCGATGTCGCACGCCCCGGTGCGCAGCAGCTGGTGCGCGGTGCCCACGGCGACGCTGCCGGAGGAGCAGGCGGTGGTCACCGCCAGGCTGGGTCCCTGCGCGCCGAGGTCCCGGCAGACGCTGCTGGCGGCGCCGTTGACCGTGGTCAGCGGGGCGAACTTGGGGGAGACGCGGCGCGGGCCGCGTGCTGCCAGGGCCTCGTGCTGCTCGTCGTAGAAGGGCAGTCCACCGTGTGCGGAGCCGATGACGACGGCGACGCGGGCGGCGTCCCAGGTGGCGGTGTCCAGCCCGGCGTCGGCGACGGCCTCGCGCGCGGCGATCACCGCGAGCTGCGAGAAGCGGTCCATCAGCCGCTGGGTGGCGACACCCAGCACCGCGGCGGTGTCCAGATCGGCGATGGTGTAGGCGAAGTCGCAGGGGAGATCGACGAGTTCCGCCAGGTGTCGTACCTCGCTCGGCACGACCTCCTCGGTGACGGTATGCCAGGTGGCCTTCGTGCCCACGCCCGCGGCGGTCACCAGCCCCAGCCCTGTCACCGCCGCGTGGAACGGCGTCCGGTGGGTCGTCACGCGGCGACACCGCCGACGGCCGCCACCAGCTGGCCCACGGTGTTGCGCGGGGTCAGGGCCACGTCGTCGAGGTCGATGTCCAACTGTTCCTCGATCATGACCCGGAGCTCCTCCAGGGCCAGCGAGTCCATCCGCAGATTGCGCAGCGGGGTCTCGGCGTTGAGGCGGGCCGCGGGGATCCCGAATCGCTGGACCAGCAGGCTGTTGACAACTTCTGCCGCATTCACGTGGCGCTCCTCGGTTGTTCGTAAAGCGATGCTGCCAACCGCGTCCTGGCGGGTGTTCGCCGACGACCCCGGCTGGTTTAGCCACCCTTTATACGCCTTTGTCCCTATTTCGCCCCAACATTGGTCGCTCAATGGGGTGATGGCGTGGCTGGGCGCGACAGAGGGGCGCGCCCCGCGTTGCGGTGACGGCGGAAAGCCTACGGGCCTGATCCGGTGAACCGGTGAGAGGCGCGGCCGGGAACCGCGTCGAAGTCGCGCCGGACGCCGAGGTCAGGCCTCGTCGAGCGCGCTGGTCACGCGCCCCAACAGGGTTCGCAGAGTCCGGAGTTCCTCGATGGTCAACCCGGTGGCGGCGAGCATCCTGCGGGGGACCGGCAAGGCCTGTTCGCGCAGGTCATCGCCGTCGGGGGTGAGATGGATGGTGACCGAGCGCTCGTCTTCGGCGCTGCGCTCGCGGCGGACCAGGCCGGCCGCCTCCAGTCGCTTGAGCAGCGGGGAGAGCGTGCCGGAGTCCAGTCGGAGGCGTTCGCCGATGGCCTTGACCGGCTGGGAGCCGTGCTCCCACAGGACCAGCATGACCAGGTACTGGGGGTAGGTCAGCCCCAGGTCCTTCAGGGCGTCCCGGTAGACGCCGCCGAACGCGCGCGACGCGGCGTGCAGGGAGAAGCAGACCTGGTGGTCCAGGCGGAGCAGTTCGGCGTCGGGCACGGGAGTCGTGGTCATGGCGTCCAGGGTAGCGCCATGCGAGCGACTTAGTTGTGCACAACTTAGTTGCGAGCAATTTAAAAGTGTGCGATCGTCGATGACGTCGGGCGGCCGGGAAGGCCGCCGCGCTAGCGAAGGGGAACCCTCATGGACGCGCTGTACACCGCTGTCGCCACCGCCAACGGCCGGGAAGGCCGTGCCGTCAGCTCCGACGGCAAGATCGACCTGGCGCTGGCCATGCCGCCGGAGCTCGGCGGCAACGGCGCCGGCACCAACCCGGAGCAGCTCTTCGCCGCCGGATACGCGGCCTGCTTCGCCAGCGCGATGGGCAATGTCGGCCGCCAGATGAAGCTCGACACCAAGGACGTCTCGGTCACCGCCGAGGTCTCGATCGGCAAGGACGCCACCGGCTTCGGCCTGGCCGTCGTGATGCGGGTGGAGCTGCCGGACGCCCTCGCGGGCGAGACCGGGCGCCGCCTGGTCGAGGCGACCCACGAGTACTGCCCGTACTCCAAGGCCACCCGCGGCAACATCGATGTCGAGCTCGTCATCGAGTAGCCCGCCCGCCCTCCGGCCGGTCCCCGTCACGGAGGCCGGCCGAAGGCCGTGCCGGCGCGGTGGCGGTCAGGCCGCGCGCGGAGTGCCGCGGCGCGGACGGCTCCCGATCAGCTCGGCGTAGTGCCGGCCGCTGTCCTTGAGGGTGCGGGCCTGGGTCGCGTAGTCGACGTGGAACAGGCCGAAGCGCTTGTCGTACCCGTAGGCCCACTCGAAGTTGTCCATCAGGGACCAGGCGAAGTATCCGGCCAGCGGCGCGCCCCGGCGGGCCGCGCGGGCGCACGCGGCGATGTGCCGGTGCAGATAATCGGTGCGCTCGGGGTCCTCGACGGTTCCGGCGGGAGTGACCACGTCCGGGTAGGCGGAGCCGTTCTCGGTGACGTAGATCCTTCGCGGTGCGTACTCCTGGGTCAGCCGCAGCAGCAGGGTCTCGATGCCGCCGGCGTCGATCTCCCAGTCCATACCCGTACGCGGCACGTGCGGCCGGCGTACCGGGCGGGCGAACGGGGGCGGGCCGGCCGGCTCGGCGGCGACCACGGCCGGGAAGTAGTAGTTCAGCCCCAGCCAGTCCAGCGGCTGCGCGATGGTCTCCGCGTCACCGGGGCGCTCCGGCAGCTCCACCCCGTACACCTCGCGCATGTCCGCCGGGAAGCCGCGGCCGTGGACGGGGTCGAGCCACCAGCGGTTGGTGTGCCCGTCCATCCGCCGTGCCGCGGCGGCATCGGCCGGTGATCCGGTGGCCGGCTCGACGGTGCTGAGGTTGTTGACGATGCCGACCTCGGGGTCGGTGGCCCCGGCGCGGATCGCCGCCGTCGCCAGGCCGTGTCCGAGCAGCAGATGGTACGAGGCGCGCACCGCCGCGGTGAGGTCTTGCAGGCCCGGCGCCATCCGGCCTTCGAGATGACCGATCCAGGCCGAGCACAGCGGTTCGTTCAACGTGGCCCAGTGGCGGACCCGGTCGCCGAGCCTTCCGGCCACGACCGAGGCGTAGGCCGCCAGGTGCTCGGCGGTCTCCCGCGCGCTCCAGCCGCCGCGGTCCTGCAGCGCCTGCGGCAGATCCCAGTGGTAGAGGGTGACGGACGGGGTGATGCCCGCCGCCAGCAGACCGTCGACGAGCCGGTCGTAGAAGGCCAGGCCCTCGGCGTTGACCAGGCCGTCGCCGTCCGGCACGATCCGCGGCCAGGCGATCGAGAACCGGTAGGCGCCGACGCCCAGTTGCCGCAGCAGACCGATGTCCTCGCGCCAGCGGTGGTAGTGGTCGCAGGCCCGGTCGCCGGTGTCGCCGTTGTGGGTCCGGCCCGGGGTGTGCGAGAACGTGTCCCAGATGGAGGGCCCACGGCCGCCCTCGGCGACCGCCCCCTCGATCTGGTACGCCGACGTGGCCACGCCCCAGGCGAAGTCGTCCGGCAGGGCGGCGAAGTCGATCCGGTCGCTCACAAAGATCCTTTCGGCACGGTTCATTTGACGGCCCCGGCGGTGAGCCCGGCGACCAGATAGCGCTGGAGCAGCAGGAACCCGGCGACCACGGGGACGCTGACGACCAGCGACGCGGCCATGACCTGGTTCCAGTAGACGTCGTTCTGGGTGGCGTAGCCCTGCAGACCGACCGACAGGGTGCGGGTGGTGTCGTTGGTCATGACGGAGGCGAACAGCACCTCGCCCCAGGCGGTCATGAACGCGTACACGGCGACGGCGACGATCCCGGGCAGCGCGGCCGGGACGACGACCCGGAAGAGCGCGCCGAGCGGCCCGCAGCCGTCCACGTAGGCGGCCTCGTCCAGCTCCCGCGGCACGGAGGCGAAGTATCCGGTCAGCATCCAGATGGAGAACGGGAGCGAGAACGTCAGATAGGTCAGGACCAGTCCGCCGCGGGAGCCGTAGAGGGCGACGCCGGTGGAGTTGCCGATGTTGACGTAGATCAGGAACAGCGGCAGCAGGAAGAGGATGCCCGGGAACATCTGCGTCGACAGCACCGTCACGGTGAACACCCGCTTGCCGCGGAAGCGGTGGCGGCTGACCGCATACGCCGCGAAGACCGCGATCAGCACCGAGCAGACGGTGGCCGAGCCCGCCACGATCAGCGAATTGGTGAAGTAGCGGGCCAGCGGGACGGTGCGCCAGATGTCGAGATACGGACGGATCGTCAGCTCGCTGGGCAGCCAGTGGAAGGTGCCCGAGACATCCTCCAGCGGTTTGAGGGAGCTGCTGAGCATGACGTAGACGGGGAGCAGGACGAAGCCGGTCAGCGCGGTCAAAAGGATCCGGCGGGTCCAGAGGAACGAGCGGGGCGGCGCGGTGGGCGAGCGCCGGTGGGGGGCCGGGGTGCGCTCGCGGGCCGCGGGGGAGCGGTCAGCCATCGGCGGTTCTCCTTCCGCGCGAGGTGGCCAGCAGGTAGCCGGCGGTCACCACCAGCAGGAAGAGCAGCAGCAGGACGGACATCGCCGCTCCGGTGCCGAAGTTCCAGGTGACGAACGAGGACTGGTAGATGTGGATGGACAGCAGGTCCGCGGCCTCCGGAGCGGCCTTGCCGAACAGCACATACGGCGTGTTGAAGTCGTTGAAGGTCCACAGGAACAGCACCAGCACCAGCACCTGGTTGACCGGCCGCAACGAGGGCAGGGTGATCCGCCGGATCTGCCGGATCATGCCCGCGCCGTCGAGCGCCGCCGCCTCGTAGAGGTCCTTGGGGATGTTCTGCAGTCCGGCCATCACGACCAGGAACGCGAACGGCCAGGTCTTCCAGACCGCGACCACCAGCAGCGCCAGGAAGCTGTTGCCGCCCAGCAGCCAGAAGGGCCGCCCGTCGGTGAGCCGCAGCTGGTCGTGCAGGACGTGATTGACCAGGCCGTTGTCCCTTTGGAACATGAACGCCCAGGTGATCACCGCGGCGTAGACGGGCAGTGCGTACGGCGTGAGGAAGACGGCGCGCAGCAGGCCGCGGCCCCGGAAGTTCTCCTGCAGCATGATCGCCGCCGTGGTGCCGATGAGCCAGCACAGCCCGACCGACAGCACGCTGAACGCCACGGTGATCCAGAACGAGTGCAGCAGCGCGGCGCCGACCGGGGCGTCGAGGTCGACGGTGACCCGGTAGTTGCCCAGCGCCTTCCAGGGGGCCAGGCCCCAGTTGCCGATGTGGAACTGCGTCAGCTCCTTGAAGCTCATCACGATGCCGATCACCATCGGCACGAGATGCACCAGCAGCTCCAGCACCAGCGCGGGCAGCAGGAGCAGATAGGGCAGTCCGGCGCGGCGCAGCCGGACGGGCAGCCACCTCACTTCGCCATCTGCTGTTCTGCCTTGGTCAGCCGCGCCCTGACCGACTCGGTGGTGACGGGGTGGCCGGCCGCCGCGTCGGCGAACAGATCCTTGATCGCCGTGCCCACGGACGTCTCGAACTGCGCCTCGTCGGTGACCTGGGGGAGCGGCGCCGCGCTCCTGGTGAGCGTCTCGCGCAGCACCTTGGTGTCCGGCCGGTTGAACGCCGCGTCCCGCTGGGCGGCCCTGACCGGCGGGACGGAGCCGTAGGCCTTGTTGAGCAGCCGCTGCTCGGCGTCGCCGGTCAGGAACTTCACGAACTTCCGGGCGCCGTCGAGGTTGTCGGTGTTGCGGAAGACGGCGAGGTTGATGCCGGCGAGCATGGAGTTGGTCTGCCGGCCGCCGCCCGGGGTACCGGACGCGACGGGCACCGGAACGACGCCCCAGTCCTCGGGTTTCATCCCGTCGGCCGCGAAGGTGGTGGCCGCGGCCTGCCACAGCACCATGGCGGTCCTTCCCTTGGCGAAGTCCCTGAGCGACTGGTTCTGCCCGTACTCGGCGTTGCCCGGGGCGATGATCTTGTCCTTGGCCATGAGGTCGACGTACTGCTTGACCGCCGCGACCGCGCCGTCGGAGGTGAAGGTGGGCCGGCCGGCGGCATCGAAGAAGTCGGCGCCGTGCTGCTTGCCGAGGACGAAGGCCTGGTGGATGTTGTTGGCCAGCTGGCCGCCCTCGGCGCCCAGTCCCCACTTGCCGTCCTTGGAGATCCGCTTGCCGGCCGCGACCAACTCGTCCCAGGTGGTGGGTGGTTGGCTGATACCGGCGTCCTTGAACATCCGCTTGTTGTAGTAGAGCGCGTACGTCAGCGAGTACAGCGGCACCGCGGCCGGGTCCTGGTGCGCGGCCCCCGTGGCGCCCAGCGCCGGTGCCACGAACCGGTCGCGTCCGCCGATCTCGTCGAAGTTCCGCTTGTCCCAGGGGAGCAGCGCCCCGGTGGCCTGGAGCGAGGCGGACCAGGTGTTGCCGATGTTCAGGACGTCGGGACCCTGCCCCGAAGTCGTGGCGGCCAGGATCCGGTTGAGCAGGTCGGGCCACGGTATGACCTCCAGCTCGACCTTGATCCCGGTGCGCCGTTGGAACTTCTTGAGCTCGGGGCCGAGGATCCGCTTGTCCGCCTCGACGTTCGGCCCCTGGTTGGACGCCCAGTAGGTCAGCGTCCTGGGGGAGTCGTTGCTGCCGCTCCCGCCACCGGGGCTCGTCCCGCCGCCGCATCCGGAGGCCACGGCGGCGAGCGCGGTGACGGTGGCGGTGACGGTCGCGGCTCGGAGTCTGCGCATGACGGATACGCCTCTCTCTGAGGAGTCCGAGGTCGGCCATGTTCAGTTCCTGAACGGCCTCATGGCTTAACTTAGAGTGTGAGTTAAAGCCCGAGAGAAGGGCGCGTCAAGGGACCGCACCCCGGTAGATTGCGGGCGGGAGGGGGACCAGATGACCGAGCACACCCAACGGACCGTGCGTGACCTGCGCCGGGCCAACCGCTCCGCGGTTCTGCAACGGTTGTATTTCGACGGCCCCTTGAGCCGGCAGGAACTCGGTCCCGCAACGGGCCTCAGTTCAGGCTCCGTCAGCAATGTGGTCGCCGAACTCGTCGACGACGGACTGCTGGAGGAGGCCGGTGTGGTCGGCTCGGACGGCGGCCGGCCGCGCACCCTGCTGCGCATCGCCCCGGCGGCCGGCCGGCTCATCGGCGTGGACGTCGGCGAGACCCGGGTCGGGATCGAGCTCTTCGACCTCTCGATGGCCGAACTCGCCCGTGCCGAACTCCCGTTGAGCGATCACCGCTACGACGTGGAAGCGATCACCCGGCACATCGCGGACGGGATCGCCACCGTGCTGGGGGAGAGCGGTACCGACCCGGCCCGCCTGCTCGGCGTCGGTGTGGGCGTCCCCGGCATCGTCGACCGGGCCGGTCCCGGTGGCGCGGTCGTCCACGGCCAGACCATCGGGTGGGACACCGTCCCACTGGAGGACCTGCTGCGCGACGCCGTCGAACTCCCCGCCGACGTACCGCTCTTCATCAACAACGGCGCCAAGGCGCTCGGCCAGGCGGAGATGTGGTTCGGCGGCGGACGCGGCACCCAGGACGCGGTCATCGTGCTCCTCGGCTCCGGCGTCGGCGCCTGCATCGTCACCGGCGGCGCCGTCCACGGCGGTGCCCGCGACAGCGCCGGTGAATGGGGGCATCTGACGGTCCAGGTCCGCGGCCGGCGCTGCCGCTGCGGAGCCCGCGGCTGCCTGGAGGCGTACACCGGGTCCGGGGCGCTGCTGCGACGCTGGCGGGAGGCGGGCGGCCGGCCGCCCTCGGACGCCGACGAGGAGACGGCGATCGCCGCCCTGGCCGACGCCGCCTTCCCCCCGTACGGCAGCGCCCCCGACCCGATCGCCCGCGATGTCCTGGACGAGACCGCCGAATACCTCGGGGCCGGGATCTCCGACCTGATCAACCTCTTCAGCCCGGAACGGGTGCTCATCGGCGGCTGGGTCGGCCTCCGGCTCGGCCGGCACCTCCTGCCCGCCGTCCGCACCCACGCCACCGCCTACGCCCTCGCCCACCCCGCCGGCCGCGTCACCATCGGCCTGGGCCTGCTCGGCCCGGACGCCGTCACGGTCGGCGCGGCGACGCTGCCGCTGGCGGACTTCCTCCAGCGCGGTGGTCGGCGGCCGGCGCGGGAGCCGGAGCGGGCGGCGACACCTGGGTGGCGGACGGTGCTGGATGCCCGGACCCGGCGCACACCGGGGTGAACCGCCGCCCCCGGACCAGTGCCAGCGCCACCGCACAGGCGGCCAGGCCCGCCGCACAGCTCACCCCGAACGCGGCCCGGAACCCGTACGCCTGGGCCAGCGGACCGGCCGCGAGGGCCGCCACCCCCTGCCCGACGATCAGCCCGGACCCCAGCAGCGTCATCGCCTCGCCCATCCGCGCGGCCGGTGCGACCCGCTCGGCGAGCCCGAACACCGCGATCAGATGCGGTGCCACCGCCGCGCCGATCCCGGCGATCGCCAGCGTCGTGCCGGCGAACCCGGACACCGCCGGCAGCGGCAGCACCAGCAGCGTCTGCGCCACGATCGCGAGCCGGAGCCGGACCGTCAGATCCCGCTTCCCCGGTCGCGCCGTCGTCACCAACCCCGCCAGCGCGCTGGTCACCGCCATCGCGCCCCAGACGAAGCCGGCCATGCCCGCCTCGCCCAGGTGCTCGGACAGCGCGCTGACACCGGCGTTGGCGCCGCCCCAGATGATCCCCTGCGCCAGCGCCATCACACACAGCACGATCAGGGCGGGCGACGCCAGCGGCGCCCCGGCCGCCGCCACCGGTCCGGACCGCACCGGCCCCGGAGCCGTCGGATGCAGCGCGAACAGCACCCCGCACACGGCGCTGAGCAGGGCCGCGAGCGGCAGCGCCGCCGAGGGGTGGCACACCACCACGACCGTGGCCGCCAGCGCCGGCCCCGCCATAAAGCTGATCTCGTCGATCGTGGTGTCCAACGACAGCGCACGCGCGGTCAACTCCTTCCCCTCGGGGCGGGACGCGGTCAGCGCGATCCACCGCGTCCGGGACAGCGGCCCCACCTGCGGCATCGTCAACCCGGCCCACCCCGCCAGCAACGCCTGCGCCGCCACCGGAAGCCCGCCCAGCACCGACCCCACCAGCGCCACGACCGCCGCCGCGTTCGCCGGAGCGGCCACCAGGATCACCGGCCGGTGCCCGCGCCGGTCGGCCAGCCGCCCGATCGGCGGACCGCCCACCGCCTGGCCCAGCCACAGCATCCCCGCGACCACCCCGGCCCGCCCGACACCGTCCCGCTCCGTCAGCAGCATCAGCGTGCCGATCGGGCAGAGCGCCGCGGGCAGCCGGGCCAGGAACGAGAGCACCGGCAGCCAGGCCCCCGCGACGGAGAACACCGCACGAAAACCGCTCACCGCAGACACCGCATCCCCCCGAACGAGCAACTCGCCCCAGTAGACCCGCGGCCCGGCCCCCGGGCCATCCGCACGTCATCCGAAACGACGCCGCGGAAAGCCCGCCCCATGTGGAGGAACGCCCAAGAACGCCCGCGCCGCGCCCGGCCTCAGGCGTCGTCGGCCGCGTACACCCGCCGCCCCCCGACGAACGTCTGCAGGACACGGGTCCCGGCGATCTCCTCGTCGGCGCCGTCGAAGGGATCGCGGTCCAGGACGACCAGATCGGCCAGCATTCCGGGCCGGATGGTGCCGGTGTCGTCGAGGTGGTTGGCGTAGGCACTGCCGGCCGTGTACGCGGCGAGCGCCGAGCCCAGATCGATGCGTTGCTCGGGCAGGAAGACCGGTGCCGAGGACGGGGCGTCCGGCGTACGGCGATTGACCGCGACATGCAGCGCGGCGAGCGGGTCGGGGGAGCTGACCGGCCAGTCGCTGCCCGCCGCGAGGGTGGCGCCCGAGCGCAGCAGATCGCCGAACGGGTACTGCCGGGCCGCCCGTTGGGCACCCAGGAAGGGAATCGTCAACTCGTCCATCTGCGGTTCGTGGGCCGCCCACAGCGCCTGGATGTTCGCCGTCGCCCCCAGCCGGCGGAAGCGCGGGACGTCATCGGGGTGCACGACCTGGAGATGGGCCAGGTGCGGCCGGGTGTCGCGGGGGCCGTTCGTCCGCCGGGCCGCCTCCACCGCGTCCAGCGCCTCGCGTACGGCCCGGTCGCCCAGCGCATGGAAGTGCACCTGGAAGTCCTCCGCGTCCAGCAGGGTGACGTAGGTCCGCAGCTCCTCGGGGTCGATGAAGGAGATGCCGCTGTTGTCGGAGGCGCAGCCGCAGGCGGTGAGGTAGGGGGTGAGCATCGCGGCCGTGTGGTTCTCGGCGATCCCGTCCTGCATGATCTTCACGCTGGTCGCGCGCAGCCGCCCACCGGTCAACTCGGCCCGCCTTGCGATGAGTTCGGGGATCTGCTCGACGCCCCGGGCCCGGTCCCACCACAACGCCCCTGTCACCCGCGCGGTCAGTTTCCCGTCCTGCCGGGCGGCCAGGTAGGCGGGGACGGCGTCGACCGTGCCGGGCCCGTCGCCCAGCATCGCGTCCTGCCAGGCGGTCACGCCGTAGGAGTGGAGCAGTCGCTGCGCCCTGAGCAGGCCGGCGGTCTGCTCGTCGAGGCCCGGCTCCGGAATCAGGTCGGCCACCAGCCGCATGGCGCCCTCCTGCAGCATGCCGGAGGGCCGGCCGTCGGCGGCCCGCTCGATCCGACCGTCGGCCGGGTCCGGCGTACGGGCCGTGAGCCCGGCCAGCTCCAGCGCACGGGAGTTGGCCCAGCCGCCGTGGTGATCGCGGTTGACGAGGAACACCGGGCGGTCGGGCACCAGGGCGTCCAGGAACTCCCGGGTCGGCATCCCGCCGGGGAACGCCTCCAGCGACCAGCCGCCGCCGGTGATCCACGGCACGTGCGGATGTGTGGCGGCATAGCGGCCGATCAGCTCGCGGTAGGCGTCCGCCGTCTCCGCCGCGCTCAGATCGCACAGGGCCAGCTCCATGCCGCCGCCGACCGGATGGACATGCGCGTCCTGGAAGCCGGGGACGAGCAGCCGGCCGCGCAGATCGACCACCTCGGTACCCGGCCCGATCAGGTCGCGTACCTCCGGCTCGTGTCCGACGGCGACGATACGGTCCCCGCGCACCGCCACCGCGCCTGCCCGGCTGCGTGCGGCGTCGACGGTGTGCACGGGGCCGGAGAGGAAGACGAGGTCGGCCGGGGAGCCGGGGGCGGCGGTGGCGTCCGAGGTCGGCTCGGGCTCGACGGTGGTGCTGAGGTCCATCTGGTGGTTGCTCCAGTCGCGTGGGGTGTGTGGTGTGGTGGTGCGGGTGCGGCAGGGGGCGACCGGCCGCGGTTCGGGAGGCCGGGGATGTGGCGCGGGACGTGGTGGGCCGCGGTCCGGCACCCGGCGCGGTCGGTCAGCTCCGTGAGGGGCGGGGCATCGGGGCCGCTTCGCCGTCCATCGGCAAGGTGATCGCGTCGGCGTCGGTGCCCCGACCGGTCGTGAAGTACGGCGCGCGGCGTACCCACTTGGCCCATGCCGCGGTCGCCAGGCCCACCAGGACGAAGAGCGAGGGGAGCAGCAGCATGAACCAGCCGTTGTCCGGGCTCGGCTCGAAGTGGTCGCTCAGCGTCGCGTAGTACCGGACGAGGTAGCCACCGAGCCCGAACAGCGCCAGCGCGCTCGCCGCGGGGACGACCACGTCCCGCAGCGCGCGGACCGGTCCCTGGCGCAGGCTGCCGCGGAAGCGCACCGCGCAGGCCAGGGCGGTCAGCCCGTAGTAGAGGGCCACGGTCAGGCCGATCGAGTTGACCGCCGTGAGGATCATGTCGTTGAGCTGGGGGATCCCGACGGCGAGTACGGCGAGCAGCGCGGCGACGGCCATGATCAGGAGGGTGCCCACGGCGGGGGAGCCATAGCGCGGGTGCACCCGCTGCCATACGGGGCCCAGCGTCCGGTCACGGGCCATCGCCAGCGCGCCGCGGGCGGTGGGGATGACGCTCGACTGGAGGGAGGCGAAGGCCGAGCACATCAGCGCGGCCAGCGGCAGGGAGGCCCAGGGCTCGGGCGCCAGTCTTCCGCCGAGGAAGGTGAGCGCCTGCGGGCCGTTGCGGATGAGTTCGTCGGTGTTCATCACCCGTTGGAAGGCGAGCGCACCGACCAGGAACAGCCCCAGCATCGCCACCAGCGCGATCAGTCCGCCGCGCGCCGCGTCGGAGGCGTTGCGGGTCTCCTCGTTGACGCTGAACGCCGCGTCCCAGCCCCAGTAGATGAACACCGCGATGACCATGCCCTGGGCCAGCGCCTGAGGTGAGGCGATGTCGAAGGGGTTCAGCCAGGACAGCGAGAACGGCTGGTCGCCGATGACCAGGGCGTAGCCGCAGAAGACCAGCAGGGCCGCGTACTCGAAGACCAGCAGCCACAGTTGCAGCCGGGTCGCGGCCCGTACGCCCGTGATCGCGGTGAAGGTGACGGCGACCAGCGCGATCAGGCCGACGGCCGTGCTGATGCCGGTGGAGGAGGGGTCCAGGCGCAGCCCCAACAGGCTGTACAGGCCCAGCTTGTTGAGGAACTGGAGCACGACGGATCCGGTGACGGCGCCCGTGTAGGCCATGAAGATCACATTGCCGACCAGCACCACCCAGCCGGTCAGAAAGCCGGGCCAGGGGCCGATGGACCGGCCCACCCAGGTGTAGCCGCTGCCGCAGTTGGGCTCGGTGCGGTTGAGCCGGGCGTACGACAGCGCGATGCCGAGGATGGGCAGGAAGGCCAGCAACAGCAGGGCGGGGGTCTGCCGGCCGGCGTACGCGGCCAGCGACCCCATCCCGATGCCGATGCTGGTGGTCGCTGCGGTGCTCGACGCGGCGATCGCCACCCCGTCCTTCACCCCCAGTGAGCGGCGCATTCTCGCCGGGCCGGGGTCCTGCTGCTGCACTGCGGAGGGCATGGCACTGACTCCTTGGACGGGGGCCGGACCGGTCCCGACGGGCCGGGTGTCCGCCGATGAAACAGTCCGCGCATTCTTGTGTCAACGGTGTTGACGTAACCTGATGATTAACTGGCCCGACCGGGCCGTGACGCGGCCCGGGCACGGCGCGGGGCGTACCGGGCAGAGCCGGGCGCCAAGGCGAGGCGAGGGGTGCGGTGTGGCGGCGAGCGAGCGCGTCCCGGCCGAGCGCAAACGGCGCCGGCCGACCGGTTCGGGTGTGGTCCTGTCGGCCGACCTCATCGTCGACACCGCGCGCGAGCTGATCGACACGCAAGGGGCGCAGGCCTTCACCGTGCGCAAGCTGGGCGCGGCCCTCGGCGCCGATCCGTCCGCCGTCTACCGCTACTTCCGCAACACCGAGGACCTGCTGCTGGCGCTCGCCGACCGGCTGATCGGGGAGTCCATGGCGGGCTTCGCACCCAGCGGCGACTGGGCGGCCGACCTGCGCGACTTCGGTATGCGCGCCTACCGTTCCGCGCTGCGCCACCCGCAGATCGCGGTGTTCAGCACCGTTCGCGTCACGGGCCGCCCCCACGAGCAGCGCGCCGTCGACACCGGCGTCGGGCTGCTGCTCCGGGCCGGTTTCGACGACGCCACCGCCGTCCGCCACTACCACGCCTTCGTCGACACCGCCCTCGGCCATGCGGCCCTGGACGCCGGCGTGCTGCGGCTGGCACCCGCCCAGCGCGCGGCGGACGAGCAGGCGTGGCAGGACGCGTACGGCAGCCTGCCGGCGGACGACTTCCCCAGCCTGCACCGCGTACGCGAGCACCTCCCCGTCATGGCGGGCTCGGCCGTCGAGTCCGCGCTCGATCTGCTCATCGCGGCGTTCCGCGGCGAGGCGGCGCGGCGGCCGGAGTGAGACGAGGACCCGGCTGCGGTGGTGGTGAGGCGAGGGCACGGCCGCGGTGGGCGAGGTGAGACGCGGGTCCGGCCGCGGTGCGGTGCGGGGAGGGGCGGCCGAGGATGAATTACGTCACCTCGGAAAATGCCTCGCATATCGGGCGGCGAGGGGATACTCCCGCCGCGAGGGGAGCCCAGGTGCCCCATGGCCACCCCGAAACACCCCACAACATTCACTTTCGCCCGACATAAAACCCCTCACTCTGCGTCATGCCCCATCGCACCACGTCACCACCTCCTCCCGTCCGCCGGTCCCGGGAGCCGCGCTGCCCGCCTGACGCTTCCTCAGCGCCGTCCCACTTGATAGACACGTCGGAATCATCCGCACGTGGTATGGGACGCGCACCATGAACGACCGCAACACCTCGGACCACCACATATTCGAGCTCGACCTCGCCGATCACGAGGCCCGCCGGCGGACCGAGGTCCTCGCGGCGCTGGGCGACAGCTGGGACCCCATCGCGGTCATGGAGGGCGAGGCGGAGGCGAACCGCCTGCTCTACTCGGGCCTGGACGCCGACCAGCAGGCCACCTACGACATGCTGGTCGCCGCGGGCGTGCTGCCGTCCTCCGGACAGGGCTGAGCATGCTGCCCCTCGACCCCACCGCCGACATCGGCCGCCGGGCCTGGGTGCCGTGTCCCCGCTGCCAGGACCACGAGGGCTGCGGAACCTGCCTCGACGGCCGCACCTGCCACGAACACTGGCGCTACCTGCTGTCGAACAAGGGCAGCGTGCTGCATCTGCAGTGCCCCACCTGCACCCACCTGTGGGCCTGGGAGTCGGGCTTCGGCGCCGGCGCCCGCACCGACGGCTGAGGCCCGGACGGGCCACCGGTCCTGATCCGCCGGACGTCGAGGCAGGCGATTGCCACGGAGCCTCGATCCGGTTCGGTCGGTGGGTGGGGCGGTACGGGTGGTTCGCGTCGTCGGGTGCCCGGGGGTGCTGCGCCGGACGTGCGGCGGCGGTAGCGTGATCTTCATGGAGCTGCATGCGCGATCGCTTTGGCTGGTGACCGAACCGCTGCACGCGGTCTGCTACTTCGACGAGGAGTGCCGCGGCCTGGGCAAGGCGCTCGGCCTCAAGGGCTTCTGGATGGGGTACTTCGCCTCCCGCACCGCTCCGTTGGGAGCCGTGGAACCCGCGGCCGCCACGGCCGTACTCGGGGTCTTCGCCCCGCAGATGGTGGCCCGCGCCCTGCCCGCCGCCTGGAGCATCGCCGGCCCGACGCACGTCCTCGACGAGCGCGGCAGCCGGGCTGCCCGCGCCCTGCGCAGGATCGGCCCCGAGCTGGAGCGCGGCGCCGCCGAACTGCTGCCGCCGCTCCAGAAGATCGTCGACGACGCCCCCGCCCTCGCACGGCCGCTCTTCGCCGCCAACCGGGCACTGTGCGACCAGGCCGACCCCGTCGAGCGACTGTGGCAACTGGTCACCACCTTGCGCGAGTTCAGGGGCGATGCGCACCTCGCCGTACTCGCCGACGAGAGCCTCGACGGCTGCGAAGCCCTCGTCCTGGCCGCCGCGTCCGGTCGCGTACCCGAGGACACCATCCGCCAGGACCGGGGCTGGAGCGAGGAGGAGTGGGCGGCCGCGGCGGACCGGCTGCGCTCCCGCGGCCTCGTCGACACACGGGGCGGCGCCACCGAACACGGCCTGCGGGAACGCGAGCGCATCGAGCAGGGCACCGACCGGCTGGCCGCCCGGCTGCTGAACTCCCTGCCGGAAACGGAGATCCAGGCCCTCCTGCACGCGCTGGAACCCGTCGTCCGACGCATCCTCGCCGCGGATGTGCTCCCGTTCCCCAACCCCATCGGGCTCCCGCACCTCGACGACCCCCTGCCCCCGCCCACCGTCGGCGACGCTCCCTGAGGCCTGTCCGGTGCCGGGGCCGGAAAAGGCTAGGCGCGCTGCCTGCCCGCCTCCTTCAACTTCTGCTCCAGATCCATGGTTTCGGAGGCGGGCGGGGCCTGGACCCGGACCGGCTTGTTGATGTCGAAGAACCGTATGGTCACATCGAGCGGGCCCTGTGTTGCCCGCGCACGCTCCCGGAACTTCACCATCCGGTCATCGGGGCCGACCCACATGTCGAGCTTCAGCTCACTCACCCCGAGCTGCCTGTACTGCTCGACCACCTTCTTGCGGCGCTCGGCGGCGAGCGCGCTCTTGGCGGGCCGCTTCGTCAGCAGATCCGCCACATCGACCGTGCCGGAGTAGTGCGTGGTCCGTACCCCGTCGACGGTCTCCTCGCCGACCTTCTTGACCTCGTCGGACTGGGGGAGCAACGACGCCTGCGCCGTCGGGTCCTGGTCGGCCTGCCGCTGCATTCCCCCGAAGCCGCCTGCCCTGCCGCCGGCGTTCTTGTGCTTCATGGGGAACTTGATCCAGCGCTTGCCGTCCATCGCGGCCGCCGCGTCCTTGCCGCCGCCCAGATACAGCGAGCCGCCGACGAGCCGCACCGAGAACTCGCCCTCCTCCTGGCCCCCGGACGCCTTCATCCGCATGTCCATGGCCCGCGGGCGGAGGCTGAACGACACCTTGCCCTCGACGACTCCCTGGCCGGGGACCTTGCCCGAGAGGCGATAGGACACCGAATTGAGCTTGGCGCCCTTGTTGACCGCCTTCTGCACCGCGGCGACCGGCGTCGCGTTGATGCTCTGTGACCCGCCGGACCGGGCCGCGGACTTGCCGCCGGACGCCGTACACGCGGCCGTACCGCCGCACACCATCACGCCGGCGAGCAGCGCCCCCACCGTCCGGACCGACGTACGGGAACGCCCGGCACCGCGATGCGAGACGCCGGACGGAGAGTCCGCGACACCGGAACGCGGTCTGGCGGAAGAAGAGTTACGCGAAAGATCGGACACGGTCCCCCCACGGACACCTGAAACTGTGAAGATATGACTGATCAAGACGGTAACCCACCGCACTGACAATCCACGCCGAATATTCGCGCCACCCCGCTGGCCTGCGGATTCACCATGCGCCCGCCTTGGTGGCACCCCTCGTCCGGACACACGGAGTGATTTTCATCTGGTGGTTCGATGGGTGCTTTGGTGTGCTTTGCTATGCAAGATCGGGACACCTCCGCGCAAGAGGCGTTGAATGGGTATGGATCCTAGAGACTTGTGGGACCGCAATGCCGTTCTGGCGGAAGCGTTTTGTTTGGGTGACGAGCGCGTGCGGGAGGCGCAGGCCAGGCTCGACGAGGCCCAGGCAGACCGGTCGAGGGTTTTGGCGGCGTTCGCGGTGACGGTGGGCAGTACCGGCGCGGTGGCCGGACTGTTCGGTTTGAACGAGCGGGAAGTGCGGATCGCCCGGCGCACGGTGGGCAAGGACGATGCCCGTGCCGTCGCCGAGAAGCTGCTGGCCACCGCCTCACCGACCGCCACACCGCCCAGTGAGCCGGACGACGCGCCCCCCGCGCCCGATGCCTCGGCCGAACCGCCCCTTCAGAACCCGTCCACCGGAACCCGATCCACCGGTTCGTCCCGCGACGCCACCGGCAGCGGCATGACGGGCACATCAGACCAGAACTGGTCCCCGGCGATGGACGCGGTCCTCATCGGCAGTTGGCAGACCGGTGTGGACCTGCGGGAACTCGCCTCCGAATTCGGGATCGACCTCACGCGCCTGGTTACCCGTGCCCAGCAACTGTCCGCCCAGGGGCGGTTCTATCCAGGCCCGGCGGAATCCCATGCGGGACGCCACCGGCGCGGCCCCGGAGATGTTCATGAAGCCGAGTACACCATTCCCGCACAGCAGACGGCCGCCTGGAACGCCGCGCCCTCGGCACACCAGATGGCGTCCGCCTGGCACACCGGCACGATGCCCTCGACCGAGTGCGTCCCCGACGTGACCGCCCTTGCCTCCGAATGGGACAACGCCCTCGCCCCCTGGGGCTCCATCACACCCCCGCACGAGGAGGCCGCACCCGCGCACCAGCCCTGGACCCAATACCACCTCAGTTCTTGACCCATGACGAACGACGAAGCTCCGGCGGGCACGCTGGACGGGAGAGTGGCGCTGGTGGCCGGCGCCACCCGGGGAGCCGGACGCGCCATCGCGGTGGAACTCGCCCGCGCGGGCGCCTTCGTCTACGCCACCGGGCGCAGCAGCCGGACCGCGGGACGGTCGGAGATCGACCGGCCCGAGACCATCGAGGAGACCGGTGACCTGATCGTCGCGGCCGGCGGTTCCGGTACGGCCCTGAGGGTGGACCACCTCGACAGCGACCAGGTCGCCGACCTCGTCCGGCGCGTCGACCGCGACCACGGCCGTCTCGACCTCCTCGTCAACGACATCTTCGGCGGCGACAGATACGCCCAGTTCGGCACCACTCTCTGGGAGCACGACCTCGCCGGCGGGCTGCGCATACTGCGCATGGGAATCGACACCCACGCGATCACCAGCCACCACGCGCTGCCGCTGCTGATTCGCCGCCCCGGTGGGCTGGTCGTCGAAATGACCGACGGGACCGCGGAGTACAACGCCGCCTACCGCCACCACGAGGGCTTCTACTACGACCTGGTCAAGGCCGCCGTGCAGCGCATGACCCTCGCCCAGAGCTATGAACTCGCCCCGCACCGGGCCACCGCCGTCGCGGTGACCCCCGGCTGGCTCCGCTCGGAGCACATGCTGGAGGCCTTCGGCGTCACCGAGGACAACTGGCGCGACGCGACCGCCGACGTGCCGCACTTCTGCATCTCCGAGTCCCCGGCCTACGTGGCGCGGGCGGTGACCGCACTCGCCGCCGACCCGGACGTCGCCCGCTGGAGCGGCAAGGTCGTCTCCAGCGGCCAACTCGCCCCCCTCTACGGCTTCACCGACACCGACGGCACCCGGCCGGACTGCTGGCGCTACCTCGCCGAGGTCCAGTCCCGCGGTCTCCCCGCCGACGACACCGGCTACCGCTGACCGGAACCCCGCCAAGGGCGCTGAGGCCGGTCCCACGGAAGCGGCCGCCACGGCTCACCCCGAGGTGCGGTAGTGGTACGTGCACACCTCGCTGAAGCCCGTCCGCCCGTACAACCGCAGCGCCGGGGCGTTGTCGCACTCCACCTGCAGATACATGCGGTCGGCCGCTTGTGCGCCGGCCCAGTCGGGGCAGCACCGTGCCCACCCACCACGAACACCGGGGCGCGTGGCGCAGCCGCCATCCTGCGACATCCTTGACGTACTCGGCCGGAAGAGCCCGAGCCGCCCTCTCCTGCAGGGCTCTGACCGTTCCCGGACCGCTGCTGCGCATGGCGCACGGCACCGACAGGCACCTCCCTTCCCCGCACCCGGCAGGCACCGTCCGCCGATACCGAGGTGCCCGCCGTGGCAGAGTAACCCGCATGCTCATATCAACGCCTCGACGGCGAAGACACCTCGCTACCGCCTTACTACTGGTGAGCGCCGCCCTGCCCCTGACCTCCTGTGGTCAGCAGCGCGTCGCGGCCGGCGCCCCGGGGGCGTCCCCCAGTGCTGCTCCCGAGGGCACCTCCGGTTCCACTCCCAGTTCCACTCCCAGCCCCTCCGGTGCCGGTGCGTCCCCCTACGTGGAACCCGGAGCCCACGACGGAGCCCCGCACTACGGCGACAACAACGCCTACCGCCGCCCTCGCGACATGTCGCCTGCCAGCGGGAAGGACGCCCAAAGGGAAGCCGACCGCATCGAGCCCGTACTCGAACGACTCTGGAAGCAGCGGAAGTGGGACCCCAAGAGCGTCCGCACGGCCCTGCTCGCCCTCGGGTACGAGGAACTGCGCACCGGCCCCAAGGGGGAACAGCTCGGCGGGAAGCTCGAAGTGCGGAGCATGGACTCCCGCTACGAGGGCGACCACTACGTCACACCGGAAGGCGCCCAGATCGGCCTCCACGTCCACAAGGACGCCTGCGTGACCGCGTTCGTGCAGAAGAGCAACTATCAGGTCCAGGTCAACGGGCCGTACATGGAAACGGGCTGTTTCGAACCGCCCACCGGTCACTGACACACCTCGTGGGCGCGCCGACCCGTCTGGCCGTCCGCACGACGACAGGCCTCGTGCACGAGGTTCGGCCCTCCTGCACGAGGCCGGCGTTCACCTCCCGCCGCCAGAACCGGTGGTGCCACTCGTCGGCGTCCGCGGCCGGCTTGGTGCTCGACACGTGCCGGATTGCCGTCCCCAGGGTGGGGCGGGTGCTACGACGGTGCCATGAACGAAGGCGAGCGGCGACGCTTCATCCCGCCCGGGGCGGACCATGTGCCGAAGGGCAGGATGCTTGCCCTCTCCGACGGCGTGATGGCCATCGCCATGACCTTGCTCGTACTGGACATCAAGCTGCCCGAGGGACTGAGCGGGACCGAGCTGCGCCGGGCACTGGGGGAGGTGCAGTCCCAGGCGAGCGCGTTCCTGCTGAGCGCGGTGGTGATCGCGCTGTTCTGGCGGGCCCACCACGCGGCACTGCGGAACGCGGGGGCGCTCGACCCGGCCCTGTTCTGGCTCAATGTGGCCTTCCTGGTGCTGGTGTCGTTGATTCCGTTTCCCACCCAGGTCCTGGAGAACTACGGCGACCGGTTCCTGGGACCCGGCTTGTACGGGGCCGTCATCGGAACGGCCGCGCTGGTGGTGTACGCGATGGACCTGCGTACCAGCCGCTCGGCCGGTGTGTCGTGGCGCGGTGTCCCGCTCCCCGCCCAGGCCGTCGTGTTCCTGCTCTCGGTGGGGATCGCCTGGGTCTCGCCCTTGGCCGCGATCTGCAGCTGGGCCGCCACCGTGCCGCTTGCCGTGCTGGCCGACCGGATCGCGGCACGCGGCCGCTGACCGGATCGCGGCACCTGGCCGCTGACCGGACGTTCACGGGCCCGGCCGTTCGCGCCCCGGCTTGCCCGTTCGGGGGAACCGGCTGTGTCGTGCCGGAAGGCGCGGGTGGCGCAGCTCCTACCGTCAGCCGGTATGACGCAGGTATCGCAGGACGCGTCCGGCCTGAGCCGGCGCACGGCGCTCACCGGGCTCGTCGGCGGAGCCGGGGTCGCGCTGACAGCCGGTTGCATGCCCATGAACAGCAGCTCCGCACAAGGCCCCGCCGCCGGCCCTACGGCGTCGGCCGCCGGCGCCACGCCCGGGGCGATGACGCTCTTTCAGAACCCGGCGTACAACTTCAGCGCCCTTTGGGCTCTCGGCGGGGCCGGGTTCAGCGGTAGCGAGGTGGGCGAGGTGCTCACCGCCGTCAACACGATCAACAAGGCCGGCCTGTCCGCGCAGACGTACGTCGAGACCTTCAAGAAGCTCGGCGACCGGCTGTTGGAGGCCCCCGAGGGCAGCAGACCCGACCGGCAGACCCGACGCTTCCGTGCGCTGCGGGCCGCTCAGTACTACGCCCAGGCGCTGTTCTTCGTCCTCGGCTCCGACGACCCCGGCAGCGAGGAGCAGCTCTACAGGGACGGGCGCGGCGCCTGGGACACGTTCTGCAAGCTGTGCGACCCGGCGCCGGTGACGGCGAACGTCCCGTACGGAGCGACCCCGCTGCCGGTGTGGTTCTTCCGCCCGGACGACTCCGGCACCCGGCGCCCCACCGTGATCCTCACCAACGGCAGCGACGGACAGAACGTCGACATGTGGGCCTATGGCGTCTCGGCCGCCCTGGAGCGCGGCTGGAACGCCCTGGTGTACGACGGACCGGGCCAGGGGCAGCTGCTCTTCGTGAACCGGGTGGTCTTCACGCCCCGCTGGGAGACGGTGGTCACACCGCTCGTCGACTGGCTGGTCGCCCGTTCCGACGTGGACGACGACCGGATCGCCCTGACCGGCCTGAGCATGGCGGGCGACCTGGCCCCACGGGCCGCGGCCTTCGAGAAGCGGATCGCCGCCCTCGTGGCGATGCCGGGATGCCTGGTGCCCTGGCTGGGCTTCCCGCCGGAGATCCGGAAGATCCTCACCCCGAGCAAGGCGGAGACCAACGACATCTGGAACAAGGAGGTCGCCCCCGAGCTGTCCGCGGCCGACGCCGCGACGCTGAAGAAGCGCTTCGAGCCCTTCTCCGTCCCGGCGATGCTCGCCGCCCGCCAGGGCAAGCTCTTCACCGACTTCTACACCCCCGCCAAGCGCGTCGAGGCACTGACCATCACCGGCGTCGTGGGCCGGATCACGACGCCCACCCTGGTCCTCGACTACGAGGACGAGCAGTTCTATCCGGGACAGCCGCGCCAGATGTTCGACAGGCTGACCTCCCCCAAGGACTACGTGAAGCTCACCGCGGCCACCGGCGCCCAGCTGCACTGCTCCCCGATGGCCCCGCAGCAGCACTGCGACGTCGTCTTCGACTGGCTGCAGGAGACGCTGCCGTCGCGCTGACCGCTGACCGCTGACCGCTGACCGCTGACCGCCGATCGCCGACGGGGATCCGGCCGTCGTTCCGGCACGCCGTTCGGATCACCGAGGACGGCCCTTCAGGTGATTTCCGGACTCCGCACGAGCCGGGCAGCCGCCACAGGGGTACGGCGTTCCCGCAATCACGCCCCGGAACCCGCATGAGGAGATCGGCCATGTACGCAGCAGTCCGACGGTACGAAGGGGTGACCGATCCGGCCGAGGCAGCACGCCGCGTCAGCGAGGGATTCGTACCGCTCATGCGCCAGGTCCCCGGCTTCGTGGCGTACTACTGGATCGACGCCGGGAACGGAGTCATGGTCTCGACCAGCGTCTTCCGCGACCGCGCCGGTGCCGAGGACTCGGTCTCCAGAGCGGCGGACTTCGTACGGGACCACCTCGCGACACTGCTCCCCAACCCACCCCAGATCACGACCGGGGAGGTCGTGGCCTCGGCGTGAGGGCTTTTCGAGCCGGCCGGACAAGAAGACCTCAGCGATGCCTCGCCCGAGGTGAGTTCACATTCCCTTTGCTAGCAGGGGGAATGGGGTGCGCCCGGGGGAAGTTCACGCTGGAAACGTGTCCAGTGATTGGCGCGGGCGAGGGCGCAGAGGCGGGTGGCGGTGGCCTGCGCATTGGTGTCCCAGAGCCGTACGGAACCGTCATAGCTGCCGGTTGCGAGGGTGTCTCCGTCAGAACTGAAGGCCAGCGATGACACGGCTTCGGAATGGCCGGTGAGCACCGCTGATATCCGGTGCGAGGTGACGTCCCACAGGCGTACGGTCTTGTCGGCACCGGCGGTGGCGAGGGTCTTTCCGTCCGGGCTGAAGGCGGATGAGAAGACGGCGTTGGAGTGACCGGTCAAGGCGGCAATGGTCCGGCGGGACCCGATGTCCCACAGACGGACAACGCGGTCCGCTCCGGCAGTGGTGAGCTTGGTGCCGTCCGGGGAGAACGCGGCCGTGAGCACGCCTTGCGAGCGTGTGGGCAGCGTCTCCGTGATGTGGTGTGATGCCAGGTCCCACAGCTCCACAACGCCGTCATTGACCATGCCGTTGCCCGTGACGGCCAGCGTGCGACTGTCGGGTGAGAAGGCGAGGGAGGACTCGCCTCCCGCATGTCCTTTGAGGGTTGCGACGGACCGGTGGGTCGCCGTGTTCCACAGATGTACGGAGCCATCGTCGGTGACGGCGGCCACGGTGCTTCCGTCCGGCGAAACGGCGAGCGCCGAGATGGTTGTGGTGGGACCTTTGAGCGTGGCCATCGTCCGGCCTGTGCGCACGTCCCATAGTTTCACGGTCTTGTCGGCGTGAACCGTGGCGAGGAACCGACCGTCAGGTGTGAACGCCGGCCGCTGCGCTGTTTCGACAGCGGTGGGGAGCACCGCCAGTTGCCCAGGGGGCCGGGTTTTCCAGAGAGCTACCGAGCCATTGTCGGTGGCGAGGGTGCGGCCGTCCGGGGAGAACGCCACCGACGTGGCCTTGTGCGTTTGGCCGGGCAGCGTGGCTGTGAGGTGCCGAGATGCCGGATCCCACAGGTCCACCGCGCCCACGTCGTGTGTGCCGGTGGTGGCCAGCCTTCTGCCGTCCGGAGAGAAGGCCAGCGCGTATTGCGCGTCCGCATTCTCGATGACCTCAGGAGCGGGGCGGGCGGCGGAAAGCTTCCGCAGTTGCACCGCGCCGTCCGGGCCGGCGGTGGCCAGGGTGCGGCCGTCCGGAGAGAACGCCATCAACGTCACCTTGTGCGTTCGTCCGGCGAGTTCGGTCTTGATGCGGCGTGAAGTGACATCCCACAGCTGTACGTTGCGGCCGTCGCCGGCGGTGGCCAGGGTCCGGCCGTCCGGGCTGAAGGCGATCGCATAGGACCACTCGATTTCGCGGGAGAGAGGCAGGGTGGCGATCAGCCGGCGTTCGGCGGTGTTCCACAGCTTGACCGTGTGGTCGTTGCCGGCGCTCGCCAGAGTGCGCCCGTCCGCCGAGAAAGCCACCTTCATCACGAAGCTGGCATGGCCCTTGAAGGTGGTGACGACTCGCCGGGATTCCACCGACCACAACCGGATGGTGGAGTCGGAACCTCCCGTCGCCAGAGTGCGGCCGTCCGGTGAGAATGCCAGCGACCAGACGGTGTCCGAACGCCGGGTGGAGAGAACCGTGGCTCGGTGGGACGCCAGATCCCACAGACGCAGCGTGCGGTCGTCCCCGGCGGTTGCCAGCCTGCGCCCGTCGGGGCTGAAGGCGACCGCGTTGACGGTAGAGGCGTGGCCCCTCAGAGTGGCGAGCATCCGGTGCGACGCCGTGTCCCACAGCTTGACCGTGTGGTCGTTGCTGGCGGTGGCAACGGTCCGGCCGTCGGGCGAATAGGCGATCGCGTTCACGTTGGCGGTGTGACCGGTGAGCTGATTGGCGTGGTAGGCGGCCGAGGCGCTGAGCAGGCTGCCGCGGGCCTCGACACTGTGCGCCTTGCGGTATCCGTCGAGTGCCACCAGCGCGGCCGCCTCGGGGTCCTCCCGGAGGAGTTCGCTGGACTGTGCGGCCCGCTGTCGGGATTCGGCGAGGAGGCGCTGCCGGTCGGCGTCGTCGGCCTTCCATGACGCGGTGGTCGCTGCGCCGATGGCGAGGACGAGGAGTACGGTGAGCGTCGCGGTCGTCGAGCGGGCGCGTCTGCGTCGTGACCGTTCGATTCGGGAGCCCGCGTGAAGGAACGCGGCTTCGAGCGCGTTGAGTTCGCTGTGGTGTGGGCCGGTGAAGGCGTCTTGGGCCTGGGTGAGCCGGGTGCCGCGGTAGACGGTTCCGGGGTCGCGGTCGAGGTCGTGCCAGGTGGTGGCGTCGTGGGTGAGCCGGCGGTGCAGGCGGATGCGGTCGCGTTCGTCGTTGATCCAGCCGAGGAGCCGGGGCCAGGCGGTGATGAGGGCCTCGTGGGCGAGGCGGACGTGTCCGTCGTCGAGGGTGAGCAGGCGGCTGCGGGCGAGGCGGTCGATGACGGCCTCGGTGTCGGTACCGGCAGCCTTGTCAGTGGTGGTGAACTCGGCGTGGGGTGTGGGTCGGTGGGCGTCCTGGGTGCCGTTGCCGGGGGCTATCAGGCGCAGCAGGATGCGGCGGGCGAGGACGGCCTGGGCCGGGGTGAGCTGGTGGTAGGCGTCCTCGGCGGTGCGGGCGATGGCACCGTGCAGGCCGCCGGCCGCCTCGTAGGACTGCCTGGTCAGGGTCCGTCCGCGGCGGCGGCGCCAGGTCTCCATCAGGGCGTGGGACATCAGCGGCAGCGCACCGGGCTCGTCCGCGACGTCCTCCAGGATCCGGGCGGTCAGCTCACGTTCCACATTCAGGCCACACGCTCCGGCCGGCCGGACGATCGCCGCACGCAGTTCTTCCGAGCCCATCGGGCAGGCCAGGAGAGTGGCGTCGTTGAGTGCCGAAGCCAGGGCCGGGTGTCCGGCGCACCGGCCGAAGAAGTCCGCACGAAGGGCGAGGACCACCCGCAGCCGGCCGCCGTCCTCCCGGGCGGCCAGTAGCCGCTCCAGGAAGAGCTCGCGCTCGTCGGAGTCGGTACACACGGTGAACAGCTCCTCGAACTGGTCCACCAACACCCAGGTGTCTCCCGGGCCGTCAGCCGGCACCAGCCGCTGGACATGCGCCATCGGATGCGCGCCCGGAGTCAACACCCGTACCGCGGAGGGCATCTGGGCCGCCTTCTGGTCCGTACGACGCAGCCGGGGGATGAGGCCGGCGCGCAATAGGGAGGACTTGCCGCTGCCCGACCCACCCACCACCGCGCTGATCCGATGCCGACGGGCCATCTCCTCCAACCGCTGCGTCATCTCCTCGCGGCCGAAGAACAGTTCCGCGTCCTCGGGCTCGTAGCGTGCCAAACCGCGATACGGCGGCTCACCGTCCTCCTCGTACGGGCGGGGCTGCGCGGCGAGCTCCTCGTTCACCTGCTCCCAACGGTGCCGCCACTCCTCCTCGACACCTCCGCAGGCACGCACGTAGGCCAACAGCACCGGCAGGCTCGGCAGCCGTTCGCCCGCCGCGGCCTTCGACAGTGCGGCCGCCGAATACTCCACCCGCCGCGCCATCGACCGGTATCCCGGTCCGCCGGCCTCGTCGCGGAGCTTGCGCAGCTCGTAAGCCAGACGCTGCACCGGACCGTCCTGCGGATCGATGGCCTTCTCCGGACGACCCACGCGCCACACTCTCCCTCTTCGCCCCGCTTGCCTCGTCACCCTAAAGATCAGCTCACCAGGCCCGCAAACAGCGCGCTGTTCCGAGGGGCGCCGTAAGACGAATTGATTCCTGCAGGTCAGACGGGGTGCGAATCAACTCCCCGGCCCGTGAACTAGATGACGTCGGGCCGCCCGATCAGCCAGCCGGGCAGCCGACGGCACAGTCAGCCGAAGCACCATCCACGACCTGGGGGACTTCCTTGTCATTCCGACGCACCGCCACAGCTGTCGCCACCGCCGCCTTGCTGGGCCTGGGCGGCCTGGCGGACACGGCGCACGCCGCCTCCGCGCCCACTGCCCCGACATCCACGGCTGCGGCGCAGCACGCCGGAGATGCCCACCGTCAGGGATGGGCCACCTACGTCAAGAACGCCAAGAACGTGGCCGACGCCGGTGTGCCGAAGCCGAGCAGGACGGTTCGCTGCACCTTCGTCTACTCGGAGGGCGGCAGGAAGACCCACGGCAAGGTGTGTTTCGATCCGAACGGCGACAAGTTCTACGTCAAGGACATGCGGGCCGACGGAATGAGCATCTATATGCGCGTCATGTACGCGGGCAACCCGCAGACCGTCTTCGACTGCAGGGATTTCAAGGGCGATGACGCGGGCTGGACGGCTTGCGAATTCTCCGGGGAGCTGAAGGAGAACCGGCGTATCAACTTCAACGCTCTGGCCTACAAGGGCAACATATTGGAGCTCGAAGGGCTGACCGGAACCGCGCAGAACTGAACGACCGACCGGGGCGGAGCTCTTGGGGCTTCCCTCGCCCACCGGCTCCGTCGGTTCCGGTGGGCGACGACGCCCAGTGCCGGTCTCCAAGGTCGCCGCCCCATGTCGGCGACCCTCCGCACCCTGGACAGCTACCCACGGGGGAGGTAGCTGCCCAGGGTGTCGCGTCATGGGCGCGTGGTGCAGATGGCGGGCTGGTCGGGCTCACTTTGTCGCCCTTTTCGCGGTCCCGGCTGGTCAACGTGCGCTCGATGGAGTGTGCGGCGGAGACGCAGCTGAGTGACTCACTCCGGATAGGGAACCCGGAGCTTGGCCCAGGACGTTGCTCCCGGCCAGCCGTCCGCGTCCGCGCCCTGGTACCCGAGCTTCCGCTGCCACCTGGCGTAGGAGTCGCGGTGGTGTGTCGTCCAGTGATGTCCGCTGAGAGGGTGGGCCGAGGGTGGGCCGGCCGGACCGAATTCGGTGCATCCCTCTTCGCCCAGGCGCGTTGCCATCATGCTGATGATCGGGCTGTTCGGCTCACTTTTGAACCATTCGGCCCCCGGGAAGGGAACGTAGCCAGATGTGTTCATACTCGTAAATTAGCCGTGCCCACCATTGCCTGCATCTTCACGTCCTTGCGGTTCGGTGAGTTCATGCGACTGGCGGAGCCTGAGGATCCTTGTCGCTGCACCTTGCTCGACCGCCGGCGTGGACGCTCGTCGAGCCGCATGACGTCGACTTCGGCAACGAAGCCGTCGTGGAGCCGACGGGTGCCGAACTCAGCCCGCCGTCTCGCCCGCGTTCGGGGTCAGTACTCCTGCCGCGACCAGGGCGAACAGGGCTATGCCCAGGAGGATGCGGTAGACGACGAAGGGCATGAAGGACTTGTTGGAGATGAACTTCATGAACCACGCGATCACCGCGTAGCCGACCACGAAGGCGATGATCGTGGCGAAGATGGTGGGGCCCCAGGAGACATGGCCCTCGCCCGCGTCCTTGAGCTCGAAGACGCCGGAGGCCAGTACGGCCGGAATGGCGAGCAGGAAGGAGTAGCGGGCGGCGGATTCGCGGGTGTACCCCATCAGCAGGCCGCCGCTGATGGTGGCGCCGGAGCGGGAGACACCGGGGATCAGAGCCATGGCCTGGCAGACGCCGTACAGCAGACCGTCCTTGACGCTGAGGTCGGTGAGGGTCTTGCGCTGTTTGACGGCCCGGTGCTTGCCCCCGGTCTCGTCGCGGGCGGCCAGGCGGTCGGCGATGCCGAGTACGACACCCATCACGATCAGGGTGGTCGCGATCAGTCGTAGATCACGGAACGGACCCTCGATGGCGTCCTTGAGTGTGATGCCCAGCACGCCGATGGGGATCGAGCCGACGATGACCAGCCAGCCCATCTGGGCGTCGTGATCGTGGCGCAGCTCACGGTTGAACAGCGAGCGGCTCCAGGTCGAGATGATCCGCCCGATGTCCTTGCGGAAGTAGATGATCACGGCCGCTTCGGTGCCGATCTGGGTGATCGCGGTGAAGGCCGCACCGGGGTCCTGCCAGCCGGCGAACGCCGCGGTCAGGCGGAGGTGCGCACTGGAGGAGATGGGCAGAAACTCGGTCAACCCTTGGACGAGTCCGAGGACGAAAGATTCAAACCAAGTCATGGAATTACGCGATCCAAGGGTGATCGAGCGCTTGCCTGCGCGAGCGGGGACAGCGGACGCCGGCGGGGGACAGGGGTCTTTGCCGACCGGGGCAGCGTAACGTCCGAAGATGTCCGGGTGACCAAGGGGTCCGGTACGAACCGTGCCGGCCGCTGTGGTGGGGGTCACAGTGCGCGAGTTGGGGCCCGCCCTACCTGATGAGGACCCCCGGTCGACCCTGTCAGTTCCCGGTCCGGTCCGCTCCCGCCCGCGCTTCCACTCTCGTACCCGCCTCGGTTCCCGCTGCCGCCTCCGACTCGTCTCCGCGCAGCGACTTGCGTTTGCACCAGGCCACCACCAGCGCGGCCAGCCCGCTGAGGACGATGAAGGCCATGGAGAGGACGAAGGCCGGCGACGTGGGTGTCGAGGCCCGGGCGCCCGCGATCACGTAGGCCGTGGTGTTGGGGATGCTCCCGAGCGCGGTCGCGAGCAGATAGGGGAGCCATCCGACACGGGAGACCGCGGCGGAGTAGTTCGTGGCGCAGAACGGCAGACCGGGGAAGAGCCGGAGCATCAGCGTCGAGCGGAACCCGTGCTCGCTCAACTGCCGGTCGGCGGCGGTCAGCCAGCGGGTCCGCAGCAACGGGCGCAGTGCGTCCTGGCCGAGCAGCCGGCCCAGTCCGAACGTCAGCGCCGCGCCCAGCACCGTGCCGGCGAGCGCGGCCACCGGCCCCATCGCACTGCCGAAGAGCGCGCCCGCGCCGAAGCTGAGGACCGAGCGCGGGACGAAGGCGCTGGCGCACACGCCGTACGCCAGCACGAAGGCCATCAAGGCCGTCGGGCCGGACAGCTGCGAGGGCCAGCCGCCGATCAGCAGCCGCTGCGGATGCCACATCAGCATCGCCGTCGCGGCGCAGGCCAGCAGGGTGAGCAGCAGGCCCAGCCGGGCCCAGGGGGAGAACAGCACACGCGTGCAGCGCGCGGCGAGGCCGTCGGGCGTTGCGGCGGGGTCGAGCATCCCGGGAGCGTAACCGACCCGGCTGTCGGGGAAGCGTCATTCTGTCCGCACGGCCCGTAAATGGGGCTTCCCGGCCGAGCACCCCCGGGCGCCTGGAGTCATGCTCCTGCCAAGCGGTAGGCGTCCGCCGAGACGAGCCCCGTCGCGATAAATCGTTCGACGCGGGGACCGCCGCCCGGCACTCTATGACGCATGTTCCGGTACGCCTTCCTCTCGCCGTCGTCCGCAGTCGCGGACGCGCCGAAGGCTGCCGCCGACTTCCTCGCGGCCCTCGCCGCAGCCACCGACGGCGCACGAAGCTGACCCTCTCCGGATCGTCCGGCGGACCCCGCAGGGGGAGGGTCGGCCCGGCCCAGGGGTCCCCACGGCGCCAACGCGCCGTTCTCACCGCATCGTTGCGAGGAAGAACACCATGCCCAAGACGGCATACGTACGCACCAAGCCGCATCTGAACATCGGCACCATGGGCCACGTCGACCACGGCAAGACCACCCTGACCGCGGCCATCACCAAAGTCCTCAGCGACCGGGGCAGCGGCACCTTCGTGCCGTTCGACCGGATCGACCGGGCCCCGGAGGAGGCCGCCCGCGGTATCACCATCAACATCTCGCACGTCGAGTACGAGACCGACACCCGGCACTACGCCCATGTCGACATGCCCGGCCACGCCGACTTCATCAAGAACATGGTCACCGGCGCGGCCCAGCTCGACGGCGCGATCCTCGTGGTCTCCGCGCTCGACGGGATCATGCCGCAGACCGCCGAGCATGTGCTGCTCGCCAAGCAAGTGGGCGTACGGCATGTCGTCGTCGCCCTCAACAAGGCCGACGCCGGCGACCCGGAGCTCACCGACCTGGTCGAGCTGGAGGTGCGCGAGTTGCTGAGCGCGCACGGCTACGACGGGGAGCACGTACCGGTCGTACGGGTCTCGGGGCTGCGCGCCCTGGAGGGCGACCCGCGCTGGACGGAGGCGATCGAGGCGCTGCTCGACGCGGTGGACACCTATGTCCCGATGCCCGGACGCCATGTCGACGCGCCGTTCCTGCTGCCGGTGGAGAACGTGCTGACCATCACCGGGCGCGGCACCGTGGTCACCGGTGCCGTCGAGCGCGGCAGCGTGCGGATCGGCGACCGGGTGGCGGTGCTCGGCGCGGACGCCGAGACGACCGTCACCGGGATCGAGACGTTCGGCAAGCCCATGGAGTCCGCGCAGGCCGGGGACAACGTCGCGCTGCTGCTGCGCGGTCTGCACCGGGACCAGGTGCGCCGCGGGCATGTGGTCGCCGCACCCGGCAGCGTCACACCGCGGCGCCGTTTCACCGCCGAGGTGTATGTGCTCTCCACCGAGGAGGGCGGCCGCCGGACACCGGTGTCCACCGGCTACCGCCCGCAGTTCTACATCCGTACCGCGGACGTGGTCGGCGACCTCGACCTCGGTGAGCGGGGCATCGCCCGCCCCGGCGAGACGGTGACGGTGTCGGTCGAGCTGGGCCGGGACGTGCCGCTGGAGGCCGGCCTCGGCTTCGCCATCCGCGAGGGCGGCCGGACGGTCGGCGCCGGCACGGTGCGCACCGTGGAGGAGTGAGCACCGCATGACATGCGGCCGCGCCCCGTGCCTTGTGCAGGTGCGGGGCGCGGTCGTGTGCTCGGGGCGCGGTCGTGCGCTGTCGTACGGCCGCCAGGAGTGCGACACTGCTCGCCCGGCACGGGCCGGCGGACGAAGGGCCGCGGACGAACGACCGGCGGGCGCGTCGCAGGCAGGACGCGCGGCGGTCGCACCGGTCGGAGCGGCCATGGCTCGACGAGGGAAGGACCCCTGATGGCGGGTACGGCGCTGGTCCTGGGCGGTGGCGGGCTCACCGGGATCGGCTGGGAGGTCGGCGTGCTCGCCGGTCTCGCGGCCGCGGGTATCGACCTCACCGACGCCGATGTCGTCATCGGAACCTCCGCCGGATCGATCGTCGCCGCCCACCTCACCGCGGAGCAGCGCACCCTGGAGGAGCTGTACGCGCACCAGCTCGCCCGGCCCCGGGACGGGTCCGCCGCCCGCATGGGGCCCGCCGCGCTGGCCCGGTTCGCGGCCATCGCGGTGCGCTCCCGGGACACGGTCTCCTTCGGCGCCCGGATGGGCAAGCTGGCGCTCGCGGCCCGTACGGCCCCGGAGGCGGAGCAGCGCGCGGCGATCGCCCGGACCCTGGGCGGGCTGGCCGACTGGCCGGCCCGGCGGCTGATGATCACGGCGGTGGACGCGGCGACGGGGCGGCGGACCGCCTTCGACGACACCAGCGGTGTGTCGTTGCTCGACGCGGTGGGCGCGAGCTGCGCGGTCCCCGGCGTCTATCCGCCGGTGACGATCGACGGCACGCGGTGGATCGACGGCGGGGTGCACTCCAGCGCCAACGCGGATCTGGCCGCCGGGTACTCCCGTGTGGTGGTCGTCGCGCCGATGGCGGTCAGCGGTGGGCCGATCACCGGCCCCCGGGCACAGGGCGAGCGGCTGGCGCGACAGGGCGCCCGGGTGTGCGTGATCACCCCCGACCGCGCGTCCCGGTCGGCGTTCGGGCGCAATGTGCTCGATCCCGCCAAGCGAGCGGCCGCGGCGCGCGCCGGACACCGGCAGTCGGCGGCCCATGTCGCCGAGATCCACCGGGTCTGGTCGGGCACGGACTGATCGCGCCCACCCGCCGCCCCACCCACCAGCCGTCCCGCCCGCCCACCTGTCCACCCGCCCAACGGCGCCACCGGCACAATGGGACGGTGGAACAACCCCCCGAGCCGACACCCGCCGTGGCGGAGCCGGCGCCCGACGCGCCCGAACCGACAGCCGCGGCGCCCGAGCCCGTACCCGAGGCACCGGAGCCCATACCGGTCACCCGGCCCGTCGACTGCGGCACCGCCAAGCTGCTGCCCGATGTCGACCGCCCCCGCGCCTGGCTGCTCACGGTGGACGGCGCACCCCAGTCGTACGTCGACCTCGACGCGCCCACGCATCTGGAATTCGAGTACGTGCGCCGCCTGGCCCACGTCCTGGACGAGGTGGCCGCCCCGGGGGAGCCGCTCGACGCGCTGCACCTGGGAGGCGGGGCGCTGACCCTGCCGCGCTATCTGGCCGCCACCCGCCCGCGGTCCCGGCAGGACGTCGTCGAGGCCGACCGTGGGCTGCTCGCCCTGGTGGCCGAGCACCTGCCGCTGCCCGACGCCTGCGGCATCACGGTGCATCCGCAGGATGCCCGCACCGCGCTGGAGGCGGCGCCGACCGCCGGCGCCGATGTGATCGTGGCCGATGTCTTCGGCGGCTCACGGGTGCCGGCCCAGCTCACCTCGGTCGAGTACGCGCAGGCCGCCGCCCGCGTGCTGCGCCCGGACGGCTGCTACGCGGCGAACCTCGCGGACAGCGCGCCCTTCGCCTTTCTGCGCGGCCAACTCGCCAATTTCGCCACGTTCTTCGAGCACCTCGCGCTGATCGCCGAGCCCTCGGTGCTGCGCGGCCGACGCTTCGGCAACGCCGTGCTGCTCGCCTCGCACGCCGAACTCCCGATCGCCGCGCTGACCCGGCGGGCGGCCGCCGACGCGTTCCCGGCGCGGGTCGAGCACGGCGCGGCGCTGCGGCGGCTGATCGCGGACGCGGCACCCGTACGGGACGTCGATGCGGTGGCCTCTCCGGTGCCGCCCGACGGCGCGTTCAGCGTGGGCTGACGGGAGAGCCGTCCGAACGAGGTGGACGGCGGGGGCGGGCCGGCCGTCTCAGGGCCCGGCCGGGCCGGCCGAAGCGGGGAGCGAGCCACTGGACGGCGCGTCTCCCGGGTGGTCCCCGAGGGGCGGGGTGGGCACTACGGTGCTGGTCGCGGGCTCCCGCCGGGTCAGACGGCGGACATCCGGGACGCACAGGACCGCCGCGGTCAGCAGGGCGATCAGGGCCGAGCAGCCCCACAGGGCGGTCGTCCGGCCGATGAGGTCCTGTACGGGACCGGCCAGGGCGGTGGCCACCGGGACCATGGCCAGGGAGCCGAGCCAGTCGTAGGAGGAGACCCGGGAGAACTTCTCCTCGGGTATCTCCTGGTGCAGGGCCGTCATCCACGTCACGGCGAAGACCTCGACGGCGATGCCGGTGCCGAACATCAGCACGGTGAGTCCGGCGGCCGGCAGAGGTACGGCGAGCGCGGCGGACGGCAGCGCCAGCGGGAAGACGCACAGGGTTCCGGTCAGCAGCATGCGGCGCGGTCTGAGGCGGGTCATCAGCAGCGCGCCGCCCGCCGTGCCGGCGCCGAAGGCGGCCAGCGCCAGCCCCCACGGGCCGGGGCCGCCCAGCTGCTGCTCGGCGACCAGGGGCCCGTAGACCGCCTCGGCCGCCGACACCACCGCGTTGACGATGGAGAACTGGACCACCACCGCCCACAGCCAGGGCCGGGAGGCGACCTCGCGCCAGCCGTCCCGCAGATCGCGCAGCATTCCGCCGCCCGGCGCGCGCTCGGGGACCTCGCTGACGTCGAGGAACGCCCGCAACGTCCCCGCGAGGGCGAAGGCGACCGCGTCCACGGCCAGCACCCAGCCGGGGCCGACCGCGGCGACCAGCGCGCCGCCCAGCGCCGCGCCACCGATGTTCGCGCCGTTCATGCCCATCCGGAACACGGCGAAGGCGCGCCCCGCCTGCGGCCCGGAGACGCTGGCGAGCACCATCCCCTCGGAGGCCGGGGCGAAGAACGCCTGCCCCGTGCCGCCGAGCGCCGCCAGCACCGCCATCTGCCAGAGCCGCGGCTCCCCGGCCAGGACCAGTACGGCGAACAGGCCCTGGGAGGCGCAGCTGAGGACGTTCGCGGCGACCATGACGTGGTGTCGGGGGAGCCGGTCGGCGACCGCGCCGCCGATGAGCAGGAACAGGACCAGCGGGATCGTGCGGGCGGCGGCGACCAGACCGACGTCGGTGGCGGAGCCGCCGGTGGCGAGGACGGCGAAAGCGGTCGCGATCAGCGCGCCGGAGCCGCCGAGGCCGGAGAGCACCGTGGCGCCCGTGAGCAGCAGGAAGTTGCGCCCCGCCCAGCTCGGGCGGGCCGGGCCGAGGCGCTTTCGCCCGTTGCCCGCCGCCCTGTCGTCGCCGGTGTGCTGTTGTCCTGACCGCATGGGCGTCAACGATAGGCGGCGGGGTGGGCGGCCGGTGCGGCGCCGTGGCCCGGCGGCTGCGGGCGTCCGCGCTGCCCCGTCAGGCCCGGCCCTTCACAGCTAAGCTACCGCTAGGTAACATCGCCCCATGTCCTCTGAGACCCTGCCGTCGATCGGCGAAATGATGGCGGCATCCGTGCCGATGGTCCGCACCCTGAACCTGGAGTTCACCGAGACCACCGCCGAGCGCGCCGTGGTCCGCATGCCCGACCAGTCCGACTTCCACAACCACGTCGGCGGTCCGCACGCCGGCGCGATGTTCACCCTCGCCGAGTCCGCGAGCGGCGCCATCGTGATGACGGCCTTCGGTGACCAGCTCGGTCGCGCGGTGCCGCTGGCCGTGCGCGCCGAGATCGGCTACAAGAAGCTCGCCATGGGACCGGTCACCGCCACCGCGGAGCTGGGCCGGCCGGTGGCCGAGGTGGTCGCCGAGCTGGACGCCGGTGGGCGCCCCGAATTCCCCGTGAACATCGCCATCACGCGTGAGGACGGCGCGGTCACCGGCGAGATGAGCATCGTGTGGACCCTGCGCCCCAACAAGTGAGCCGCTGGGTGGGCCACCCTGGGGCCGTCGGGATCTGAATCGTTCCGCCGAGAAGCCGTATGTCGCGTACCGCACGTGAATTCGGCTCTCGGTCGGTGCGATCGAGTACGCTTCCCGGGCGCGCTGCGGCGTGTCAGGGGAACGACCGGCGCCGGCGTCACGGACGGCCGGGGCGACGGCCCACGGGGGCCCTACACCAGCGGAGGAATCGGCTTTGCACATCCAGGAGTGGCTCGAGACCGTACCGGCCGTGAGCGTCTACCTCCTGGTGGGGGTGGTCATCGGCCTGGAGAGCCTGGGCATTCCGCTGCCGGGCGAGATCGTCCTGGTCAGTGCGGCGATCCTGGCCGCGACCCAGGACCACATCGATCCGTTCGTCCTGGGCACCTGCGCGTCCGTCGGTGCGATCGTCGGTGACTCCATCGGCTATCTGATCGGCCGCAAGGGCGGTCAGCCCCTGCTGCAGTGGGCCGGGCGGAAGTTCCCCAAGCACTTCGGCCCCGACCATGTGGCCCTGGCCGAGTCGAAGTTCGACAAGTGGGGCATGTGGGCCGTGTTCTTCGGCCGCTTCATCGCGCTGCTGCGCATCTTCGCCGGTCCGCTCGCCGGCGTGCTGAAGATGCCGTACTGGAAGTTCCTGATCGCCAACGTCCTCGGCGGCATCGTCTGGGCCGGCGGTACCACCGCGCTGATCTACAGCGTGGGCATCGTCGCCGAGCCGTGGCTCAAGCGCTTCTCGACGTGGGGGCTGGTCGCCGCCGTGCTGTTCGGCATCGGCTCGTTCCTCCTGATGAAGCACCGGGCGAAGAAGGCGGCCGCCGCGCGAGAGGCCACCGAGGCCCCGGTCGCCGCGACGGTCGACTGATCGGGCCCGGAGCCGCACGTCCGGCCGGTCACGGCATCTGCCAGACGTCCGGCCCGCCGTCCCGCCACTCGAAGACGCCGGTGTCGTCCCAGACGAACTTCGTGGTGCAGAAACCGGCCCGGCGCAGGATCGCGGCCACGTCACCGGGGCGCAGCGCCCGGCCCAGATCCTGTCCGTGGAGCGTGACACGGCGGCCGCCGGTGCACGGCGGATGCACGACGACGGGGGCACGCTTCATGGCCCCAGGATGCGACCGCCCTCTTGCTCCCGCATCCCGAGCGCGGTCGATGCGTCACCCGGCGTGTTCACGGCCCGGGGCCGCGCCGTAAGCCCGTCTCGGCGCCGTCCGCCCGCTCCGGGTACGTCCGCCGTCGCTGATCAGGACCCCGCCCGGAGCCGGGAGAAGAACGGCTGTCCCCTGGAGGCGCCGCCGCGGCCGCGCTGCCACCAGGGAGCGTCCTTGTCGAGGTCCGGCACCGGGGCGCCGCCGCGTACCGCGCGCCGCAGACCGGCCAGCAGATTGCGCGCCCCCTCGATGAACAGCGGGTCGCCGATGACCTTCTTGGCCGCCAGCGCCTTGCGGCAGGCCCGCAGGGCCGCCGCCGGCTCACCGTGGGCCCGCTCGGTCACGGCCTCGGCGTACAGGACCGTCGAGTACAGCCAGTAGTCCCCGTCGGAGTGCCGGCCCGCCCAGGCGCTGCGGGCCGCCGCCCTCGCCCCGTCCGCGTCGATCGGCGCGAGCGTGATAGCCAGCAGCGCCCAGCTGTGCGCCGGACCCGGTCCGAACCACGGATCCCGGGAGCGGTGCCCGGTGGCCTCCTCCAGAGCGGCCACGGCCGCACCGGTGTCCTCGCGGTACAGGGCCACCACACCGTGCGCATGCGCGATCCGGGCCAGCCCGTCGTCGTCGGCATGCATCACCGCCGCCGTCCACGCCTGGTCGAGCAGCCGCTCCGCGGTGCCGAGCGCGTTCTCCTGCGCCGCCAGATAGCCGGCCAGCCACAGCGCCCGGGCCCGCAGCGCGGTGTCGTCCCGGGAGAGCAGCAGCAGCCGGTCCAGGTGCGCCCGCCCCTCCTGGCGGAAGCCGCAGGCCGCCCAGTGGAACCACAGCGAGACCGCGATCTCCAGCGCGCCGAGCGCATCGTCGGCGTCCTGCGGCGGGTGGGTCAGCGCGGCGTCGAGGTTGTGCTGTTCGTCCTCCACCAGCCGCACCGCGACCTGCTGGTTCGGGCCCTGCCAGGCGATCTGAGCCTCGGCCGCGAGCGCCGCACAGGCCTGCCGGAACCGGCGCAGCGCCGCGGCCTCCTCGCCCGCCTCGCGCAGCTGCGTCCGCCCGAAGTCGCGGGCGGCGCGCGGGAGCCGGTAGCGGGGTGGCAGGGTGGCCTCGGTGCCGTGCCGGGGGCCGCCGGCATCCCCGACGCGTTCGATGACCGAGGCGGTACGGAGCCGCTCCAGCGCGCCGTCGACCGCGCCTGCAGGAACGTCACTGCTGGTGCAGACGCAGCCGGCGAGCCAGGGATCGAAGTCGCCGGGCAGCACCGAGAGCCTCGCCCAGACCCGGCGGTCGACGGGCGAGCAGAGGGCGTAGCCCGCGGCGTGCGCGGCGTAGAGCGAGGTGTGCCGCACGCTCACCGCCGGCCCCGAATAGAACAGCGCGCCCTCCGCGCCCACCTGGGCCGCGAGCTGCGGCAACGACAGCCGGTCCAGCTGGTGCGCGGCCAGCGCGATCGCCAGCGGCGAGCCCTCCAGCGCCTGGCAGACCGCGACCAGCAGCTCCGGGGCGGCGGGCCCGGACCGCGCGGCCAGCAGCTCGACGGCCGGCCCGGCGATCCCCTCGCCCAGCGTCACCGGCAGCGTCGTGAGCCCGACCACCCGCTCCTCGGCGAGCCCCAGCGCGCGCCGTGCGGTCGCCACGATGCGCAGGTCCGGTTCGGCCCGCAGCAACCGCCGTACGAGCTGCGCGCACTCGCCGAGCATCGGGTCGCAGTCGTCCAGCAGCACGGTCGCGCGATGCCGCCGGCAGTGCGCGGTGAGCGCCGCGATGCCCTCCCCGGCCGCTGAGGGATCGTCCGCGGTGGAGTCCCCGCCGCCCACCGGTCCACGTGCCGGCCTGCCGACGCACGGATGCGCGCTCCGCCGGGCCAGTGCCCGTGCGGTGTGCCGGCGGGCGACGTCCGGCAGCCCGGCCGCCCGCAGCAGCGCGTCGGTCAGACCGCCCTCGGTCAGGCCGTCCCAGCAGGCGACCCGGATCACCGTGCCGCCCTGCCGGGCGGTGTGCTCCTCCAGGACGGCACGGGCCAGGACGCTCTTGCCCACCCCGGCGGCTCCGGTGAGTGTCACCAGCGGAGCGCTGCGCAGCAGGCCGGACACCTGCTCGTGCTCAACGGTCCGCCCCACTACGTCGGGCAGCGGCCCACGATCGGCCCACGCGGTCATCGGTCATCCCCAACCGCGGCACAGCGCCGCGCCCTTCCGATTGGGGAACCAACCATGCCAGAACCGGCCTACCGGTAAACAGGCGGAGGCCGCATCGAACGAGGGAAAACCCGGCCGGTGGGCTTGACGCGACGGCCGTCTTCGCGTCGGCCGGAGGGCGGACCCGCAGGTCACAAGGCCGGGGTCGGCGTCGAGCGCGCTCGGGACGTCCTTAGAGTGGTGTCTTTCGACCGGTATGGCGGTGGCACCGTGGCCGCCCGCGGCACCGGCCCAAGGATCCGAGGAGAACGTCCCGATGAAGTGCCTGCGGTGGGGTGCCGCGGTGAGTGCGGTGGCCCTGGGGCTGCTGGCCGGATGCGGCACCGGCATGGACACCGTCGACGCGTCGGGCGTGCCGCGGCTCAGGGCGCAGCCCGCGGACGCGGACAACGGCAAGCCGCGGGTGGTACCGCCCCGTGGTCCGCGCTCCTCGTTCGCCCCGTTCCGTACGACCGGTGACGACGGCACCCAGGTGGTGCGGACCCGGTGGCACGGCAGCAAGTCCGGCTTCACCGGCGACATATGGGCCTGGGTGCCGCCGCAGTACCACCAGGCGCGGTACGCCAGGAGCGGCTTCCCGGTGCTGATCGCGCTGCCCGGTGCCTACGGCTATCCGTCCAACTACTGGGCCGGGGCGTCGTTCGCGCTGCAGGAGCGGATCGCGCAGTGGTCGCAGCAGGGCAAGACGCTGCCGTTCATCGTGGTGATGCCGGTGCTCAATCCCGCCAAGAAGTACTACGACGGCAGCGACATCCCGGGGCAGCCGAAGATGGGCACCTGGCTGACCGAGGACGTACCGGACTTCGCGCGGGCCAACTTCCGTACGTACGAAGGCCGTGACGGCTGGGCCTTCATGGGGTCCTCGTCCGGTGGCTTCGCCGCGCTGAAGGCCGTGCTCAGACAGCCGGAGAAGTTCAAGGCGGCCATCGTCAACGGCCCGGACACGGCGCCGGATTCGCCGCTGTGGCGGGGCCACCCGGCCGAGATGCGCGCCAACGACCCGCGGCATCTGGCCCGGCGGCTGGCCGAGCGCCAGGGCCCGCCGGTGTACCTGGCGTTCGAGCTGGGCAGCCTGGAGGCCGCGGTGCCCGATGTGAAGGCCTTCGTCAGGGACTACACCGGCGGGCCGGTCCACTCCACGCTCTTCGAAATACCGGACGGTGTGCACAGCGCGCAGACCTACATGCAGCGCATGGCCGAGTCGCTGCACTGGATCAGCGAGCAGATGCAGGGACCGGTGCCGTCGGTGTGACGAGGCCTCCGCCGCCGGTGCGGCGCCTCGTCGGCACCCACGTGCCCCGGCTCAACTGCCGTCCTGGCCGCTCCCGATCGCGTCCCGGTGCTGCGCCGCCAGCTCCAGATACATCGCGGCGTTGACCTTGATCAGCTCGCGCTCCTCGTCGGTCAGCTCCCGCTTGACCTTCGCGGGCACCCCGGCGACCAGGGACCCGGGCGGTACCCGCATGGCCTGGGGGACCAGTGCCTGCGCGGCGATCAGCGAGCCCGCGCCGATGTGGGCGCCGTTGAGCACCGTGGCGCCCATGCCGATCAGCACGTCGTCCTCGACGGTGCAGCCGTGCAGCACCGCGTTGTGTCCGACGGAGACCCGTTCGCCGACGGTCACCGGGAAGCCGGGGTCGACATGCACGGTGCAGTTGTCCTGGATGTTGCTGTCGGCGCCGAGCACGATCGGGCCGCAGTCGGCCCGCAGCACCGCGTGGTACCAGATGCTGGCGCCCGCGGCCAGCGTGACCTCGCCGAGCACCACGGACGTAGGGGCGGTGAACGCCGCCTGATCGATGCTCGGCTCCTTGCCGCCCACCTGAGAAATCAACGCCCGTTCCGCCATCACTGGATCTCCTTTGCCGCTTCTGGGCCGCGCCACCAGCACCGTAGACGACGGCCGCACCGCCGGGCGGGTGCGGCAGCCGGTGGGGCGAAGATCACAGCCCGGCGTGCGGGTGGTCGCCCGAGGAGCCGATTACGGTGTGCGGGTGCCGATAAACCAGAACGTGTTCTCATCCGTCGCGGCCTGGCGGCGCCGGGCCGTGTCGCGTGCGGTCCATCGCGGTGCGCGCTGGGTGAGAGAGGCCGCGGCCGTCACGGCCGAGCGTCCGGGCCCGTACCGCTTCCGCCGGATCGGCCCCGGAACCCGGCTCGCCTTTCCGCAGGGCACGGTCTTCGGCGATCCGTGGATCGAGATCGGCGACTACTGCATCATCGCCCAGGACGTGACGCTGACGGCCGGCATGATGCCGGACCTCGACCTCGGCCCGGAGCCGATCCTCACGCTGGGGAACGGAGTGGTGCTGGGCCGCGGCAGCCATGTGATCGCCGATGTCCGGCTGACGATCGGCGACGACTGCTTCTTCGGCCCCGGTGTCTATGTCACCACCACCAACCACAGTTACGACGATCCCGAGATGCCGGTCGGCAAGCAGTGGCCGCGCAGCGACCCGGTCACCATCGGCCCCGGCGGCTGGATCGGCACCGGGGCGGTGATCCTGCCCGGCGCGCGGCTGGGCCGGAACGTGGTGGTCGCGGCCGGGGCCGTGGTGCGCGGCGAGGTCCCCGACCACGCGGTGGTCGCCGGTGCGCCCGCCAGGATCGTGCGCCGCTGGGACCCGCGGCAGGGCTGGCAGCCGCCGCTGCGTACGCCCACGCCGGTGCCGATCCCCGAGGGTGTCACTCCGCAGGACCTGCTCGCGCTCGAAGCGTGGCAGGAGGCGGCGGCGGGGGAGGCATAGGGCCTGTCCGACTGGGCGGGACAGACCCCAGGGGCCTCCTGAGCCGCCGTCAGCCTCCGGAGGCGAGCAGCAGCGAGCCGACCACCGCGAGGGAGGCGCCCGCGGTCTGGATCGCCCGCATCCGCTCCTTGAGGACGCCGAGCGCGGCGAGCGCGGTGACGACGGGGTAGAGCGAGGCGAGGACCGCGGCCATGGTCACCGGGCCGTTCTGGGCGGCGATGGCGTAGGTGCCGTTGGCGGCGACATCGGCTATGCCGACGAAGGCGAGCATCGGCAGCGAGCCGCGCAGGGCCGGCAGGCCGCCCTCGGGCAGCGCCGGGGTGCCGCGCCGCACCGACGCGTACAGCGCGGCGCCGCCGACGGCGATGTTGCACACCCGCTGGACGAACAGCGCCAGGAACAGCCCGGTGACGGTGGTGGACGCCTCCGCGATCAGCGCCATCACCGCGCCGAATCCGAGTGCCGAGACCAGCGTCAGCACGACCGTCTGGCGGGCCACCGACGCGCCGCTGATCCGGGGACCGCCCGCCAGCAGGACGCCGACCACGGCGACCACCATGCCGGTGGCCTGCAGCAGGCCCGGCCGCTCGCCCGCCACGATGCCGACGCCGAGCGGTACCAGGACCGTGCCGAGCGCGGCGAGCGGGGAGACCACGCCCATCGGGCCGAGCGCCAGGGCGCGGTAGAAGCAGAGCATCGCCGCCGGCCCGACGACGCCCGCGCCGACCGCGAACCACAGCTGCGGTCCGGCCTCCCGCCAGCCGCCGGTGGCCACCACGATGGCGCCCAGCACCAGGGCCGCGAGGGTCTGCGAGACCACCACCACGGTCAGCGCCTGGAAGCGTCGGGTGAGCAGTCCGCCGCCGAAGTCGGCGAGCCCCCACAGGAGGCTGGTGGCCAGGGCGAAGACCGCAGTCATGGTGAAACCTCGCAGTACAGTGAACCGGACGATCGAGTACACCACACCGTAGTGCAACAGATTGAACTGCGGTATTGAATATATTGGCCTACGACGTGGACGGACCGTGACGGATCTCGACCAGCTCACGCAGTCGCTCGCCCGCAACCTCAAGCACTGGCGCGCCGAGCGCGGCTTCACCCTCGATGCGCTGGCCGCCCGCGCCGGGGTCAGCCGAGGCATGATCATCCAGATCGAGCAGGCCCGGACGAACCCGAGCGTGGGGACCACCGTCAAGATCGCCGACGCGCTGGGCGTCAGCATCACCACGCTTCTCGACTACGAGCAGGGACCGCAGGTACGCATCGTGCCCTCGGACGAGGCGGTCCGCATGTGGTCCACCGAGGCCGGCAGCTACACCAGGCTCCTGGTGGGCGGTGAGGCGCCGGGGCCGTTCGAGCTGTGGGACTGGCGGCTGATGCCCGGCGACAGCAGCGCCTCCGACCCCCATCCGCCCGGCACCGTCGAGCTGATCCACGTCCGGGCCGGGACGCTGACGCTGGTCGTGGACGACGTGGCGCACGAGGTCCCGGCCGGCGCCTCGGCGACCTTCGAGGCCAAGGTCGCGCACGGCTACCGCAACGACGGCGGCGAGCCGGTCGAGATGACCATGTCCGTGATCATTCCGCTCGCCCGCTGAGACGGTCCGCCGACGGCCGGGCGGGGCTGTTAACTTGGCGGATATGCCTGCGCCGATGGATGCTTTCGACGATGTCCGGCCCGCCGCCGAGTGCCTGGACCTGCTGACCGGGCCCGTGGCCGCCGCGATCCGCACCTGGAGCGGATCCGTACCGGTCCAGGAACTGCGCTACGTCGACACCGACCCGGCCATCGCGGACACCGCCACCCTCGTCGCGCACCACGGTCCCTGGCTGCTGGAGCAGTCGGCGAACTGTGTGGTGGTGGCCGGCAAGCGCGGCGGCGAGAGCACCCTGGCGGCCTGTGTCGTCCTCTCGCACACCCGCGTCGACGTCAACGGGGTGGTGCGCCGTCAGCTCGGAGCCCGCAAGGCGTCGTTCGCGCCGATGGAGCAGGCGGTCGGCGACAGCGGGATGGAGTACGGCGGTATCACCCCGATCGGGCTGCCGGCCGGGTGGTCGCTGCTCGTGGACGCCGCCGTCGCCGATATCCCCTACGCGCTGATCGGCAGCGGCAGTCGCCGCGGCAAGCTCATCGTCCCCGGCAAGGCGCTGGCCGAACTCCCCGGCGCCGTCGTCCTGGAGGGGCTCGGGGTCGCCTAGGGCCTGTCCGGTGGGTCAGGGTCGGAAAGGCCCTGGGCCTGGCTCGTTCCGCCGCCCGGGTCGGTCCTGGGTCCGTCGGGTGCCCGGCCCGCTAGCGGGCGGACGCGCGGGAGCGCAGATCCAGCGAGAGCGGCGTGGAGTGCTCGGTGAAACCCAGGCTGCGGTAGAGCGGTTCGGCGCCGTCGGTGGCGTGCAGATCGACCCGGCTCACGCCCTGTGCGGCGAACCAGTCGAGCAGCGCCTCGGTCGTGGCGCGCGCATAGCCGCGGCCTTGGTAGCGGGGGTCGGTGCAGACGTTGAAGACGAAGCCGAAGCGGCCCGACGGATGGCCCGGCGCCGGCAGCCGCTCCTCGACCGTCCCGACCGCGCAGGCGGCCAGATGCGGTGCGCCGGACTCGTCACCCGCCACCACGAACGCGCCCAGCCGCGGATCCGGGCCGGCCAGCATCCGACGCGCCGCCGCCTCCGCGTCCCGCTCCCAACTCCCCGGTTCGTCCCGCCCGTTCATCGCGCGGAACATCAGCCGGCGCAGCCGGACGAGCTCGGCGGCGTCCTGGGGAACGGCGGTCCGTATCGTGATCATGCACGGACGCTAACGCACCCGCCGCTCAGCCCAGACGCGGTATCTCGATCGCCGGACAACGGTCCATCACCATGTCGAGACCGGCGTCGCGCACGCGGTCCCAGGCCGCCTCGTCGACCACGCCGAGCTGGAACCACACGGCCTTCGCCCCCACCGCGACGGCCTGGTCGGCGACGCCGCCCGCCAGCTCGCTGTTGACGAAGACATCGACCACGTCGACCGGGAAGGGGATCGCGTCGAGCGAGGGGTAGCCCGGCTCGCCGTGCACCGTCTCGGCCTTGGGGTGCACCGGCACGATCCGCTTGCCGAAGCGCTGCAGCGCCGCCGCGACGCCGTGGGCCGCACGCCGCTCGTTGCCGGACAGGCCCACCACCGCCCAGGTGTCACCGAGCTCGTTGAGGATCCTGCGGATGGTTCGGGGATCGCCGTACACGCACTGCCTCCTGCGAAGGGAAGGGTCCTGTGCGCATCAACGGCCGGTGTCGCCGGAAGATTCCCGTACGGCAGGCGCCCCGCCCGAAGGGGAAGGCGGGCGGGGCGGGCTCGATGGGCCGGCGGGTCAGTTCGCCCCGTGGGCCACTCCGCTGCCGGCCAGTCCGGCCCCGACGACGGTGCTGCCGTTGGCGGCGCGGGCCGGCTTGCCGATCGCGCGGCCGCCGCCCACCGGCTCGGCCCCGCCGGCTCCGGTGCCCGGGCGCAGCGCCCCGGCGCCGGCCGCGTCCTGGGCCTCGTCCGGTGCCTCCTGCGCCCCGGCCAGCGTCGTGCGCAGCTCCTCGGTGTCCACCAGCATGCTCACCGGCCCGGTCGGGTTGAGGTACAGCGCATGCCCCGGCGGCAGCTGCTCGACCAGCTCGCTCACCGGGCGCCGGTCGTACAGCAGCCGGCCCACGGACTCGACGTAGCTCTCCGAGGTGTAGACGGGGATGACCGGGGTTCCTTCGGGGGAGGCGGCGGCCAGCGGGGTGCCGGTCGCGGTGACCAGGACCGCGACCTCCGCGTGCGCCAGCGCCTCGGAGACCTCGTGCCCGGGACCGTAGCCGGTCGCGGCCAGCTGCAGCGCGTGGTCGACCGGGTCGGTCGGCTCCGGCCAGTCCAGCATCTGCGGCGACGGGCGGTAGTCCGGATTGTCCCGCCACTCCTCGATCTCGCCCGTCGGGCCGGACCGCCACTGACCGATCAAGGCCCACAGGGGCGGCTGCCCCTCGCCCTGCCAGGTCAGATCCACCATGGCCAGCCAGTGGTCGGGCGCGTTGCGTGCCGCCTCGACGACCTCCGGCGGGGGCTCGGGCATCTCCTCGCCCGTCACGGCGACGCCCGCCGTCGTCTCCGACTCTGTGCTCTCTTCCATGCAGCCCTCCGCCAACCCGCCGTTGCCTGGTCTACGAGCGGGGCCCCGGAAACACGAGGCTCTCGCACTGGCCTCACAGTGCCCACGGGCGGCGCCGACGTCGCCCCGACGCACCGTGCGGACGGTGCGGGTACGCCGCCTGGCCGTGTGGACCGCGCCCGTACGGCGGGCACCCGCGCCCGTTCGGCGGACAGCCCAGCGCGGCGCGGGCCGGCGTCGGCCTGTCGGTGCGGCCGCATAGGCTGGTCGGATGCAGGAGCAGTACCGCACGCTCGCGCGCGAGGGTGTCCACGAGATCGAGATCAGCAAGTCCCGCTTCCTCTGCGCGCTCGCGCCCGTCGCGACCGAGGCCGAGGCGCAGGACTTCATCGCGCGCATCCGCAAGGAGCATCCGACCGCCCGCCACCACTGCTTCGCCTACGTCCTCGGCGCCGACGGCGGCGTCCAGAAGGCCAGTGACGACGGCGAGCCGGGCGGCACCGCGGGTGTGCCGATGCTGCAGATGCTGGTGCGCCGCGAGGTGCGCTACGTCGTCGCCGTCGTCACCCGCTACTTCGGCGGCGTCAAGCTCGGTGCCGGCGGCCTGATCCGTGCCTACGGCGGCGTCGTCGGCGAGGCGCTGGACGCGCTGGGCACGGTCACCCGGCAGCGCTTCCGGCTGGTGACCGTCACCGTCGACCACCAACGGGCGGGCCGCGTCGAGAACGACCTGCGGACGACGGGACGGGCGGTACGCGAGGTGACGTACGGAGCGGAGGTGCGCATCGAGGTCGGGCTCCCGGAGGCCGACCTGGACGCCTTCCGCGCCTGGCTCGCGGACACGACGGCCGGGACGGCGCGGCTGGAGCTCGGCGGGGAGGCGTACGGGGAGCTGTGACCCGCGGGCGGACCGGGCCGAGCCGGTTCGCCCGCGGCCTGTCCGGGCCGGGCCGGGCCGGTCCGCCCGCCCGCCTGCCGGCCGCCCGCCGCGCAGGAGTGACGGTGTGCCGGCGGACCCGGAAAGTACCGCCCGGACCGGTGCGCCGGCCCGGTGATCGTGCCAGCCTGTGGCGCGGCGGCAAAGGGCCGTCGGCCCGGTGCGCGGGCCGGTACGAGAAGGGGCGGGCCGTGCCTGAACTCCTCGACGAGCGCGCGGGATTCGTCCGCCGGATCGGCCTGTTCCAGGCCACCGCCATCAACATGAGCCAGATGTGCGGCATCGGCCCCTTCGTGACCATCCCGCTGATGGTCGCCGCGTTCGGGGGGCCGCAGGCCGTCATCGGATTCCTCGCGGGGGCGGTGCTGGCGCTCGCGGACGGGCTCATCTGGGCCGAGCTGGGCGCCTCGCTGCCCGGCGCGGGCGGCAGCTACGTCTACCTGCGGCAGGCGTTCCAGTACCGCACCGGCAAGCTGATGCCGTTTCTGTTCGTCTGGACGGCCATGCTGTTCATCCCGCTCGGGATGTCCACGGGCGTGATCGGTTTCGTGCAGTACCTCGGCTATCTGTGGCCGGGCATGAGCCAGGGGCAGGGCGACCTGGTCGGCCTCGTCGTCACGGCGGGCGTCGTCGCGCTGCTGTGGCGGCGGGTGGAGAACGTCGCCAGGCTCACCGTCGTGCTGTGGACGGTGATGATCGCCTCCGTCACCCTGGTCGTCGTCGCCGCCTTCACCCACTTCAGCCCCGAGCGCGCCTTCGGCTACCCCGCGCACGCCGTCGAGCTGACGTCCGGTCACTTCTGGGTCGGCTTCGCGGCCGGGTTGACCATCGGCATCTACGACTACCTCGGCTACAACACCATCGCGTACATGGGCGCCGAGATCCGGCAGCCCGGCCGCACCATCCCGCGCGCGGTCATCACCTCGATCCTCGGCATCATGGCGATCTACCTGCTGCTGCAGATCGGCACCCTGGGTGTCGTGGACTGGCGGGACATGCTCGATCCGCACTCCACGGCGTCGTCGTCGGTGGCCTCGGCCGTGCTGGAGAAGGCGTGGGGCAGGGGAGCGGCCGACACGGTCACCGTGCTCATCCTGATCACCGCGGTCGCCTCCGTGGTCACCGGGCTCCTCGGCGGCTCCCGGGTTCCCTGCGACGCCGCCCGCGACCGGGTCTTCTTCCGCCCGTACGGCAGGCTCCACCCGCGCCACCGCTTCCCCGTACTGGGGCTGCTCACCATGGGAGCCCTGATGGCGGCGGGGTTCCTCATCGGGCGGCACACCGACCTGGCCACGGTCATCCAACTGCTGACCACCGTCATGGTGATCGTGCAGTCGCTGGCCCAGGTCGCCGCGGTCACGGTGCTGCGCCGCCGCCAGCCCGGGCTGCGCCGCCCGTACCGGATGTGGCTCTACCCGCTGCCGAGCGTCGTGGCGCTGGTCGGCTGGCTGGTGATCTACGGCTACGCGGACGAGAACTCGCCCGGCAGGCACCCCGTCGAATGGTCCCTGGCATGGGTCGCGGCGGGGGGCGTGGCCTTCCTGCTGTGGGCCCGCCACGAGAAGGAGTGGCCGTTCGGGCCGAAGCGGATCACCGAGGAGTACCTGCACGGCACGCGTCCGGGTGCCGACGGGACGCAAGGGGAGGGGGCCGGGGGAGCCGCCGCGGGCACCGAGGGCACGGTCGGGGCGCCCGGCTGAACCGCCGGCCCGCCCCGCGCGCACGCCCGGTTGCGGCGGCGGACCTCGGCGGACACAGGCGGACAGGACAACGGCACATCGTGGCCGGGCCGTTGGGCCGTCGGCCCCCGGGCCCGAGCGGAGAAGCTCGCCGTCTCGTGAAGAGCGCCCTCGGCCCGTGCGGGCTTCCGGGCTCCGCCCCTCGACGACCTGGTGGACGGCCGGGTGCGACCGACTGCGCGCTATCGGACGCATACTGCGCTTGATTGGTCAAATAATGGCAGAAACGAGTGAATCCGAGCGATACGGTACGTAACACAGCCGACAGGGACGGAAGCGGACATGGCAGCGGACAAGGCCGGCGGCCCGGCGGACGGCCCTACCGGACGGCAGGCGGCCTTCGACGTTGCGGACGCCGCCGTGCTGCTGCTCGACGCGCACGGCAGGATCGAGAGCTGGCCCACGGCGGCCGAACGACTGCTCGGGCACCGCGCCGACGACACCGTCGGCCGCCCCGTCGGCGAGCTGCTCGCCCCCGACGACGCGGCGCGGCTGCCCGTCCTCGCCGCGGACTCCCGGACACGGGGCGGCTGGTCAGGGCTGGTGTCGGCGCGGCGCACCGGCGGCCACCGCGTCGCCGTCCAGGTGCAGGTGGTGCCGGTGACGGACGGCGCCGGGCGCGGGCACTGGCTGGTCCTGGCGGCCGACGCACCTGCGGTGCCGGGCTGGGAGCGGAGCCGGCCGGTGCTGGAGCGGATCGTGACCGAGTCGCCGGTGGGCATGGCCATCGTGGACACCGATCTGCGCTACGTCTGGTCCAACACGGCCCTGGAGCAGTTCGGCGGCGCGCCCGCGCCCAAGCGCATCGGGCGGCGGCTGGGCGAGATCCAGCCCGGCCTGGACGCGGAGGCGCTGGAGGCGCAGATGCGGCGCGTGCTGCGCAGCGGCATCCCCGTGACCGGCTACGAGCACAGCGGCCGCGTGGTCTCCGACCCGTACCACGAGCGCGCCCAGACCATGTCCTTCGTCCGCCTGGACGACCCCGACGGCCGGCCGTTGGGCGTGTGCTACACGGTCATCGACGTCACCGAGCGCTACCGCTCGCGGCGGCAGATGGCCCTGCTGGACCGGGCCGGCGAGTACATCGGGCGCACGTTGGACGTCCTGCAGACCGCGCAGGACCTGGCGGACGTGGCGGTGCCGGAGCTGGCCGACCTCGTCGCCGTGGACCTGCTGGACTCCGTGGTCAGGGGTGAGGAACCGCTGCCCGGACCGCTCAGCGACGCGGACATGGTGCCGCTGCGCCGGGGCGGGCTGCGGTCGCTGCGCGACGGCGCGCCCGGCGCCGCCCCCGAGACCGGCGGCCTGGTCAGCTACCACGCCTGGTCGCCGCCCGTCCGCTGTCTGGCCGGCGGCGGATCGTGGCGGGCGGAGCGACTGGACCCGCTCGCCCCGCACTGGGCGGCCGAGCCCCCGGGCGGACGCCATCCGCACCGCACGGACCTGGGGCTGCACACCTCGATGGTGGTCCCGATCCGCGCCCGCGGCATCACCATGGGCGTCGCCACCTTCTTCCGCAGCCAGGGCGACGAGTCCTTCACCGAGGACGATCTGCGCCTGGCCGAGGAGTTCGTCGCGCGGGCCGCGGTGTGCATGGACAACGCCCGCCGCTACACCCGGGAGCGCGAGGCGGCGCTCGCCCTCCAGCGCAGCCTGCTGCCGCAGAGCTCCCCCGAGCAGGACGCGGTACGCGTGGCCTCCGCGTACCGTCCGGCGAACGAGCTGGGCGACGTGGGGGGCGACTGGTTCGACGTCATCGCACTGTCCGGTGCCCGGGTGGCTCTCGTGGTCGGCGATGTGACGGGCCATGGCATCGACGCCGTCGCGACCATGGGCCGGCTGCGCACCGCCGTACAGACGCTCGCCGCCCTCGACCTGCGCCCCGAGGAGCTGCTGGCCCACCTCGACGACGTGGTCGGCCGGGTCGTGCGGGAGGAGAAGGACAGCCGACCGGGCCCCGGGACACGCGGCAGCAGCTGCCTGTACGCCGTCTACGACCCGGTCGGCCGCACCTGCACCATGGCCAGCGCAGGGCACCCCGCGCCCGCCGTGGTCGCCCCCGACCGCACCGTCGCCTTCGTCGAGCTGCCCGTGGGCCCCCGACTGGGCGTCGGCGGCCTGCCCTTCGAATCCTTCGAGCTGGCGGTGCCCGAGGGCAGTGTCCTCGCGCTGTACACCGACGGCCTGCTGTCCGGTTCCGCCTCCGGCCTCGGCGGGCACGGCGGCAAGGAGCGCCTGCAACGCGCCCTCGCCGCACCGGGCCTGACGCTCGACGGGCTCTGCGCCCACGTCATCGACGGGCTGGTCTCCACACAGCCCCAGGACGACGTGGCGCTGCTGCTGGCCGAGACCCGCGCACTGGACGAGGACCGTTGCGCCTCCTGGGACCTGCCCGCCGACCCCGCGATCGTCGCCGAGGCCCGTGCCGATGCCGCCGGGCAGCTGGCACTGTGGGGCCTCGAGGAGCTGGCCTTCACCACGGAACTGGTGGTCAGCGAGCTGGTCACCAACGCGATCCGCTACGCGACCGGCCCGATCCAGCTGCGGCTGATCCTGGGCCAGTCGCTGATCTGCGAGGTGTCCGACGGGAGCAGCACCTCACCGTACCTGCGCCACCCCCGCACGACCGACGAGGGCGGCCGCGGACTCTTCCTGATCTCCCAGTTCACCGAGCGCTGGGGCACCCGCTACACCACCGGCGGGAAGGTCCTGTGGACCGAGCAGCCCCTCACCGCGGCGGCGTCCTGAGCCGCGGGCGCGAGAACGGGGCCGGTGCCGGGCCCCAGTGCCCGCAGCGGCCCACGGCGGGCCGCGCCGCCACGTAGACTCGTGCCGACTTGGTGCGCAAGCGAAGCCTACGGAGGGAAAACGTGCAGGTCGGAGCGGCTCGTTGAGATTTCTGCACACCTCCGACTGGCACCTGGGGCGGTCCTTCCACCGCGTGAACCTGCTCGGTGCCCAGCGCGCCTTCCTCGACCACCTCGTCGAGACGGTGCGGGCCCGGGAGATCGAAGCGGTACTGGTCGCGGGCGACGTCTACGACCGGGCCGTGCCGCCGCTGGCCGCCGTCGAGCTCTTCGACGAGGCGCTGCACCGGCTCGCGGACCTCGGCGTCCCCACGGTCATGATCTCCGGCAACCACGACTCCGCCCGCCGCCTGGGCGTCGGCGCCGGACTGATGGAGCGGGCCGGCATCCATCTGCGGACCGATCCGGCGGGCTGCGGCACGCCCGTGGTCCTCACCGACGCGCACGGCCCGGTGGCGCTCTACGGACTGCCCTACCTGGAACCCGCCATGGTGCGCGACGCCCTCGGTGCGCCGCGGGCCGACCACGCGGCGGTGCTCGGCGCGGCCATGGACCGGGTCCGGGCCGATCTGGCGGACCGCCCCGCCGGGACCCGCTCGGTGGTCCTCGCGCACGCCTTCGTCACCGGCGGCACGGTCAGCGACAGCGAGCGCGACATCACCGTCGGCGGGGTCGCCTCGGTGCCCGCGGCGGTCTTCGACGGCGTCGACTACGCCGCGCTCGGCCATCTGCACGGCTGCCAGACCCTCACCGAACGGGTCCGCTACTCCGGATCGCCGCTCGCCTACTCCTTCTCCGAGGCCGACCACCGCAAGTCGTCCTGGCTCGTCGACCTCGACGCGGACGGCGCCGTGCGCGCGGAGCGGGTGGAGGCCCCGGTCCCCCGCCCGCTGGCCCGTATCCGCGGACCCCTGGAGCAGCTGCTGGACGACCCGGCGCTGGCCAGGCACGAGGACTCCTGGGTGGAGGCCACGCTCACCGACTCCGCCCGCCCGCACGAGCCGATGGCCCGTCTCACCAAGCGCTTCGGGCACCTCGTCAGCCTGGTCTTCGACCCCGACGAGGGGCCCGCCCGCTCCCTGGCGTCCTACGCGCAGCGGCTACGCGGCCGCAGCGACCAGGAGATCGCCGAGGACTTCGTGGAGCACGTACGGTCCGGCCGCGCCGCCGACGAGCACGAGCGGGCCGAACTGCGCTCGGCGATCGACGAGGTGCGCGTCGACGACGTGGCGGCCGAGGTGGCCCGATGAGGCTGCACCGGCTCACCGTCACCGCCTTCGGGCCGTTCGGCGGCACCCAGACCATCGACTTCGACCGGCTCACCCGCGACGGCCTGTTCCTGCTGCACGGGCCGACGGGCGCGGGCAAGACCTCGGTCCTGGACGCGGTGTGCTTCGCGCTGTACGGCTCGGTGCCCGGGGCGCGGCACAGCGGCCAGGCGCTGCGCAGCGATCTGGCGGACCCGCCGACCCTCACCGAGGTCACCCTCGAACTGACCGTGGGCGAACGGCGGTTGGAGATCACCCGGCTGCCCGAACAGCCCCGCCCCAAGAAGCGGGGCAGCGGCACGACGAAGGAGAAGGCGCAGAGCCGGCTGCGGGAGTTCGTGCCCGCCGGCACCGGCGCCGAGGGGCAGTGGAAGGCGCTGAGCCGCTCGCACCAGGAGATCGGCGAGGAGATCGGGCAGCTGCTCGGTATGAGCAAGGAGCAGTTCTGCCAGGTCGTGCTGCTGCCGCAGGGGGACTTCGCGCGCTTCCTGCGGGCCGACGCCGAGGCCCGGGCGCGGCTGCTGGGGCGGCTCTTCGACACCCGGCGCTTCGCCGCGCTGGAGGACCAGCTCAACGCCCGCCGCAAGAGCGCCGCCGACCAGGTCGCGGCCGGCGACGAGCGACTGCTGGCGCTGGCGCACCGGATGGCGCAGGCGGCCGGGGAGAGCGCCGACCTCACCGAGCTGACCGGGCTCGCCGACCTGGCCGTGCTGCCGGTGCCGGCGCAGGGCCGGGCGCCGGCGGCGACCGCGGCCGTACCGGGGCAGACGGGTGCCGCCCGGCGCGGTGGGCGGAGCCGGCCGGCCGCCGCGACCCGTACCGCCGAGGCCGCGCAGGAGTCGGCCGCACCCGGCCCCGGGGACCCGGGATTCGCGGACGCGGTGCTGGTCAGGGCCGCCGTCGCCCGGGTGGGCGCACGGGAGCGGCTGGCCGTCGCCCAGGCCGCGGCCGGCGCCGCCGAGGCCGCGGAGCAGTCGGCGGCCGGGCGGCTGGTTCAGGCCCGCGAGTGCGACCGGCTCCAGCAGCGGTACGCCGATGCCCGGCGCCGGGCCGACCGGCTCGACGCGTACGCCGACGAGCGCCGGCACACCCGCGACCGGCTGGCGCGGGCCCGCGCGGCCGCCGAGGTCGCGCCCGCGCTCGCCCTGCGCGACGCCGCCTGGCGCGAGCTGGACGCGGCACAGCGCGCCGAGCGCGAGCGCCGGGCCCCGCTGCCGCCCGACCTCGCGGACGCCGGCTTCGACCAACTCGCCGCGCTGGAACGGACGTCGCGGGAGGAGCTGGGGGCCCTCGCGGCGGCCCGGCGGGCCGAGCGCCGGGCCGCGGACATCGTCCGGGAGCGGGCCGCCCTCGACCGTGAGGCGCGCGCCGACGAGCAGACACTGCTGGACGCCGCCGAATGGCTCGCCGCGTGGGACGGTGCCCGGCGCGCCCACCAGCAGCGCATCGAGACCGCGCAGGAGGCCGCGACCCGGGCCGAACAGCTCGCCGCCCGCATCGAACCGGCCGCCGAACGACTCGCCGCGGCCCGTCGACGCGACCGGCTCCGCGACGAAGCAGACGCCGCGGACAAGGAGCTGCTCGCCGCCAGGGAGCGGTCCGCGGCCGCCCATGAGCACTGGCTCGACCTCAAGGACCGGCGGCTGCGCGGAATCGCCGCCGAGCTCGCGGAGCAGCTGAGCGAGGGCCGGGCGTGCGCGGTGTGCGGCGCGACCGAGCACCCGCGGCCGGCCCGGGCCGGCGCCGGCCATGTCGACCGGGCGGCCGAGGAGGCCGCGCTGGCGGCCCACCGCCGGGCCGAGGACGCCCGACAGCGGGCGGAGGCGCACGGCCGGTCCGTCAACGAGGCACTGGCCGCCGCGACCGCCGCGGCGGGCGACACCCCCACCGCCGAACTGGCCGCACACGCCGAGGAGTTGCGTGCCGAGCACGCCCGCGACCATGCCCGCGGCGCCGACCTGCACGCCGCCCGCGAGGCGCTCGGACGCGCCGAGCGGGAGTACGAGCGGCGCCGGGCCGAGCAGCAGCAGGCCGAGCGCCGGGCCGCCGCCCGTACCTCCCACCGTGAGGCGCTGGAGCGCGAGCGGGCCGCCCTCGACACGGAGCTGACCCGGGCGCGGGGCGAGTGCGCGAGCGTCACCGAGCGGGCCGGGCGGCTGGAGCGGCAGGTCGCGCTGCTCGCCGCCGCGGCGGAGGCCTCCAGCACGGCGCACTCCTGCGCCGAGCGGCTCAAGGAGGCCGATGCCGGCGCGTCGGACGCCGCCTTCCGGGCCGGATTCGACACCCCGCAGGCCGCCGCCGACGCGCTGCTGCGGGACGAGGAATGGCGCATGCTGCAGCAGCGGCTCGACGACTGGCAGCGCGAAGCGGCCGCCGTGGAGGCCGAGCTGGCGGACCCCGAGGCCCGCGCCGCCGCCGAGCTGCCGCCCGCCGACCCGGACGCCGCCCACGCCGCGCACCAGGACGCCGCCGCGCGGCTGCGCACCGCCTCGACGGCCCTGGCGACGGCCCGGGAACGCTGCGCCGAACTCGACCGGCTCTCCGCCCGCGCCGAGGCCGACGCCCGCGGGCTGGCCCCGCTGCGCGCCGACCACGACCGCATCGCCCGGCTCGCGGCGCTCGCCTCGGGCACCTCCGCCGAGAACGAACGCCGGATGCGCCTGGAGTCGTACGTCCTGGCCGCACGGCTCGAACAGGTCGCGGCCGCCGCCAGCGCGCGGCTGCACCGGATGTCGGCCGGCCGCTACACCCTCGTCCACTCCGACGAACGAGCCGGCGGGGCGCGGCGCTCCGGCCTCGGGCTGCACGTCATCGACGCCTGGACCGGCCATGAGCGCGACACCGCCAGCCTCTCCGGCGGTGAGACCTTCTTCGCCTCGCTCGCCCTGGCCCTCGGCCTCGCCGACGTCGTCACCGACGAGGCCGGCGGCACCCGGCTGGACACCCTCTTCATCGACGAGGGCTTCGGCAGCCTGGACGAGCAGACCCTCGACGAGGTGCTGGACGTCCTGGACTCGCTGCGCGAACGCGACCGCAGCGTCGGCATCGTCAGCCACGTCGCGGACCTCAAGACCCGCATCCCGGCCCAGCTGGAGGTCGTCAAGGCCCGGTCGGGCTCCACGGTCCGGCACCGGGTGCCCGGCTGAGCCGGCCCGTACCGGACCGCGGCGGGCCGCCCGCTACTGGCTGACCGGGCGGCGGGGGAGCGGTGAGGAGTACACGACGCTGGTCGTCACCGAGCCGAGCGCCCCGATCCGGCCGGACACCTCCTCCAGGTGCCGCATCGAGCGGGCGGCGACCTTGAGGACGAAGCAGTCGTCGCCCGTGACGTGGTGCGCCTCCAGGATCTCGGGCGTGGTCTCCAGCAGATCGTGGAACGGCTTGTAGTTGCCGTTCGGATACCGCAGCCGGACGAAGGCCAGGACCGGCAGCCCGATCCGCTCCGGGTCGATCACCGCCGCGTAACCCGAGATCACCCCGGCCTCCTCCAGGCGGCGGACCCGTTCGGTGACCGCGCTGGCGGACATGCTCACGGCGCGGGCCAGCTCGGCGTAGCCCGCGCGGCCGTTGTGCTGCAGGACGTCGAGGATGCGCCAGTCGGTGGCGTCAGGGGAATAACCGGTCATCCGGGCTGTCTAGCAGTGGAATCACCGGCAGATCAAGGGTTTTGCCGGTGATCATCGCTTCTCGGCCAGCGAGGTGAACCATAGATTATCGGTCATGATCACACAGAAGCCGCAGCCCGCCAGTGCCGTACTCGCCACCCCGCCGGCCGCGCCCGCCGACGCCGCCGCGTACTTCGCCGCCCGCCTCGCCTTCCACACCGACGTCGCCGACGTCCATGCCGCACTCGGGGCCGGCGCCGCCGATTTCGCCGTCGTCGACTCCCGCAGCACCGCGGCCTGGGACCAGGGGCACGTCCCCGGCGCGGTACATCTGCCCACCGCCCGGATCGCCGAGGACGCGGGTCGGCTGCTGGACCCGGCGGTCCCGGTCGTCGTGTACTGCTGGGGCCCCGGATGCGACGGCGCCACCCGCGCCGCGCTGGCGCTGGCCCGGCTCGGCTACCGCGTCAAGGAGATGCTCGGCGGCATCGAGTACTGGATCCGCGAGGGGTACGAGGTCGAGACCTGGCAGGGCACGGAACGCCGCCCGGCCGACCCGCTGACGGCCCCGGTCGGGGCGGAGGACTGCGGCTGCTGAGCTCCCCCTGCCTCGGAACGCACCCCTGCCGCCTCCCACGCCCCCGAGCGCCTGCCCTGCCGCCTTTTCCCGAAGGCGGCCTGAGCCACCGGGGAGGGGCCCGCAACTCCGAGGGCGACTTCAGGCGTGGACAGCGGCCGGGGGGTCGTCGGCGGAGGCGTCGATCTCGTAGGCGCGCAGTCCCTCCCGCTCCCCGACGAACCGGAAGCCGGCGCGCTCCAGCACGCGTTGCGAGGGGGTGTTGTCCGGCTCGGTCAGGGCGCACACCGTCCGTACCTCGGGCCGGGCGGCCGCCCAGCCGGCCAGCAGCCGGGCCGCTTCGGTCGCCCAGCCGGCGCCGCGTGCGGACGGGGAGAGGTCGTAGCCGATCTCCACGAAGCCGGTGTCGTCCGGCGGGCCGTGGAATCCGATGCTGCCGAGCGCCGTGCCGCTCGCCGTGTCGGTGAGGACGAAGACGCCCCAGCCGGGACGGTAGCCACCGATGGCGGCGGCCCGTACCGCGATCTGCGCGCCGCCCGAGGTGGTCGCGGGCGGGGCGGTGTCGATCCAGTCGAAGCCCGCCGGTTCGCCGTCCGCCACCCGGGCCGCCGTGGCCGGCAGCAGCGCGCGCAGCGTCACCCGGCCCGCCGTGAGCCGCAGGGGGTAGCCGGCGCCCGTCGTGACCAGCGCCTCGAACAGCGGACGGTGGTCCCCGCCCGCCGGCAGCCCGCTGACCTGGCCGTCGCCGACCTCCACCACCCGCCACACGCCGTCTGCGCGGAGGGCCAGATCCGTGGTGACGAAGCGGGCGCCCAACTCCCTTACGGCCGGGGCCACCTGGGAGAGATCGGGCACGGGGCGCAGCCCCGGCGTGTCGGGGTGCGGGCCGGTCAGCACCGGCTCGCCGTCCACCCACCACACTCGTGCCTCCCCCACCTCCCGCGCGTAGTCCTCGAAGGCCCGCAGCACCACCCCGCCGGTCAGGAACTCCTCCTGGAGCGCGACGAAACGGCCGACGACCGCCACCAGCCGCTCGGTGTCGGCCGCGTCCGGAACGTAGGCCGCCTCCTCCCACTCGTGCTTACGGGACTTGACCCAGTCCTTGACGACGAGCGGACGGCCCCGGCCCGGCGCGGTGAACGGTTCGGCGAGCGAGGCCAGCGCCGCGCGCTCCGGTGGGCGGCCGGGGGCGCAGGGGAGCCAGGCGCTGTGCGGGGTGAGCGCGCGGAACGTGCCGTACCAGCCGGGGAGTTCATGGGCGGTGCGGTAGGCGGCGGGCGAGGTCAGCAGGGGGCAGCCGCGGGCGGCGAGCGCCGCCGCCAACTCGGTGTAGCGCTCGGCCGGCAGCATCCAGCCGCGGTACCAGACCGGACCGGCATCACATGGCACCCGGGACACCGCCGCTTCGGTGTCCCCGGCGAGCAGCGCCTCGTGATCGAGCACCGCGATCGCCGCGCCCGCCGACCGCGCCGCGGCGGCCTCGGCCGCGAAGTGCGGATCGGTGCGGCCGCGGGCGATGGGGGCACCTCCCGTGCCCTTGAGGCACGGGGGAGGACCGCCGGAGAACACCAGGAGCGGCCGGTCCGCCGCGAGGTCCACTGTCATGTCAGCGGACCCTACGGACGGCGGCGGCCGGCCACAACACCGTGCGGTGCCGGCCGGCCACCGGCCCCAGAAGCACTGGTCAGAGCGCTGACAGCTCGCTCAGCAGATCGTCCAGGCCGAGCGAGCCCTGCGACAGCGCGGCCATGTGCCAGGCCTTGAGGTCGAAGTCCGCGCCGTGCCGGGCGCGGGCCGCCTCCCGGCCCTGCAGCCAGACCCGCTCGCCGAGCTTGTAGCCGATGGCCTGACCGGCCATGCCCTGGTAGCGGATGATCTCGCTCTCGACGAAGTCCGCCGGGCGGCTGGAGTGGCGTGCGAAGAACTCGTGCGCCAGCTGCGGCGTCCAGCGCTCGCCCGGGTGGAAGGGGGAGTCCGCCGGGATCTCCAGTTCCAGGTGCATGCCGATGTCGATGATGACGCGGACGGCGCGCATCATCTGTGCGTCCAGATAGCCCAGCCGCCGCTCGGCGTTCGTCAGGAAGCCCAGCTCGTCCATGAGGCGCTCGGCGTACAGCGCCCAGCCCTCGGCGTTGGCGCTGACGATGCCCACCGTCGTCTGGTAGCGCGAGAGCCGCTCGGCGACGTGGACCCACTGCGCCAGCTGGAGGTGATGGCCCGGCACTCCCTCGTGGTACCAGGTCGAGACCAGGTCGTAGGCCGGGAAGCGGGTCTCGCCCATCGTCGGCAGCCACGTACGGCCGGGGCGGGAGAAGTCCAGCGACGGCTGGGTGTAGTAGGGGGCGGCGGCACTGCCGGGCGGGGCGATCCGCGACTCCACCCGGCGCACCCGCTCGGCCAGTTCGAAGTGGGTGCCGTCCAGCGACTCGATGGCCTCGTCCATCAGCGACTGCAGCCACTGCCGGGTCTCCTCGACCCCCTCGATCGCCTCGCCGTGCTCATCGCACCAGGCCAGCGCCTCCCACGGCGTCTTCGCACCGGGCAGCACCTTCTCCGCCTCGGCCTCCATCTCGGTGAGCAGCCGGTGGAATTCGGACCAGCCGTACGCGTACGCCTCGTCCGCGTCGAGGTCGGCGCCGTTGTAGTAGCGGGCGAGGCGGGCGTAGCGCTCGCGGCCCACCACGTCCGGTGCGCCCGCGATGGCCGGGGCGTAGCTGTCCCGGAACCAGTCGCGCAGCTCCACCAGGGCGCCGGTGGCCACCTCGGCGGCCTCGGTCAGCTCGGTCCGCAGGGCGTCCGGGCCCGGGTCGGTGAACTCGGCGAACCAGCTGCGGTCGGTGCCGATCCACTCGTCCAACTGTCCGATGACCGTGGTGACTTGGAGCGGGCCCGCGGGCAGGTCGCGCTTGCGGCCGGCGTCGAGCGCGGCGCGGTAGCCCTCCAGCGCGGCGGGCACGGCGCGCAGCCGTTGCGCGATCGCCGCCCAGTGCTCCTCGGTCTCGGTGGGGGTGAGCGTGAAGACCTCCCGCACGTGGTGCAGCGGCGAGCTGAGGTTGCTGACCGTGCGCAGGCCCTCGCCCGCCTCGTGCACCGCCAGCTCGGCGGTCAGCCGCTCGCGCAGCAGTCGTGCGCAGATCCGCTCGTCGGGGCTGTCCGCGCCCGGCCGGGCCTCGGCCTCGGTGAGCCTCTCCAGCGTCGTACGGGCGAGCTGGGCCACCGCTTCCTGGCCCGTCGGCGAGAAGTCGGGGAGCTTGCCGGAGCTCTCGGGGATCCCGAGGTAGGTGCCGGTGATCGGGTCCAGGTCGACGAGGGCGTCGACGTAGGCGTCGGCGACCTGGCGGGGCAGCGGCCCGCCCTCGGAAGTAGTGGTGTGGGACATGCTGGCCATCCTCGTACGGATCACCCCGCCCCGTCACCATCAATAGGCCGGACGTTCCTGTCGCTTTACGGCGCCATTGCCATACGGCCTACGGCGCTGGTGCCGTACGGTCTACGTCGCCGTCGCCGTGCGACGCGGCCGACCGGGCGCCGCCACGCCCGGCCGGCCGCTGGATCACGGCCCCGCCCGCTCAGCGGCGGCCGGTGCCGTCCTGGACGCGGACGCTCTCGTGGGACTCCCGCCGGGCCGGCATCCCCGCCGGACGGGCGGTGATCACCAGCGTGCCCTCCTCGATCTGGTAGTCCAGCGGCAGCCCGAGGCCGCGCATCGCCGCCACCATTCCCGTGTTGGACGCCTGGGTGATCGCGTAGACGCTCTCGCAGCCGGTCTCGGCCGCCATCGCCACCAGCCGCCGCAGCAGTTCGCCACCCACTCCGCGCTGCTGCCAGTCGTCCTCGACCAGCAGCGCGACCTCGGTCTCGTCGCCGTCCCACAGCAGATGGCCCAGCGCCACCAGCCGACCGGACGCGGTCTCGACGGCCAGGGTGCGGCCGAACCGCGGGCTCAGCAGATGCCCGAGGTAGCGGTCCGCGTCACCGACCGGACCGTGGTAGCGCAGCCCGAGCGTCCGCGTCGAGCAGCGGTCGTGCATCTCGCGCGCCGCGACCAGATCGGAGGTGTCGGCACGGCGGACCGTTATCTCGTTGCCCTCCGGCAGGGTCAGCACATCGCGCCGCCGCGGCACCCGCTGGCCGAGTCTGGTGTCCAGCTCGACCAGCGCGCGGACCCGCGCGAACTCGGTGGGGGTGAACGGCAACTGCGGCCTTTCGATGGTGAGCGAGCCCCCGGAGGGGTCGCGGAACTTCATCACGTGCTCCTCCAGAACGCCTTCCGCGGGCACCTGCTCGGCGAGCGGCTGACCGGTCAGTGAGCGCGCGGGGACCGAGTGGATCGTGCAGCGCCCCAGCAACTGCCGGAGCGCCAGGGGAAGTTCGGCGGAGTCGAGGGCCGTACGGGTGGCCAGGCCCAGCATCCGGGTCGGCGCGTCGACGAGGTCGTGCGCATCGGCCCGCTCCAGCCAGCTGTGGGCGCCGCCCGCGCCGGCCACCGTACGGGTCAGCTCGCCGGGAGCCAGTGAGGCGGGCGCGCGCAGCAGGAACTCGTCGACCGTGCCCGCGGACAGCGGGTGGGTCTGCAGGCTGAGGATGTCCACCCGCCGCGCGGCCAGGGCCGTGCACAGCGCGGCCAGGCTGCCCGGCTCGTCACGGACCGTGGTCCGCATCCGCCACAGCGTCGTCCCCTCGCCGCCGGCCCGAGCGGCCGGATCGGCGGGGGACGGCGCCGTGGCGCCGGTATCGGTTGGTGGCGAGGCGCTTTCGTGGCGTCGTGTCCACCAGACGTGGAAGCCGGCCGTGGCGATCAGGGCGACCGCCGCGGCGCACAGCAGCACCGGGCCCGACGGGCCGTGCGCGACGGTGTTGGCGACGGCGTCGGCCACCGCGACGGCCGTGAACAGGGCCGCCAGCTCGACGACCTCCCGGCGCCAGTGATGGCGGCGGGAGGAATGGGCAGAGGATGCTTCAGTCATGCACACAAGCCTTGCCGACCGGTGTTGCCTGATCGCCAACACCTTGTGTCCGACGAGTAAAAGACGCAATCGGCGCATTGGCCTCTACTGTCCTACCCGTCCCGGTTGGAGCACCTTGCTGAACAACACTTCGCCGCCCTCCTGACGCAGCCGCACCGTCAGCTCCCCGCTCCCCCCGTCGATGTCGATCTCGCCGAAGTTCTGCGGAGTCTCCGCAGGGGAGGTGTTGGCACGGTCCGGCGCCTTGATGAACGGCTGCGTGGGCCCGAAAGTTCCATCGAGTTTCAGCGCCTGGAACCCGCCCGCGTTCAGCGGTCCCGACACGAACTCCCAGAACGGCTCGAAGTCCTTGAACGCCGCCCGCTCCGGCGCGTAGTGCTGCGCCGACGTGTAGTGCACGTCCGTCGTCAGCCACACGGTCCCGGTGATCCGGTCGTGCTTGATGTGCCGCAGCAGCTCGGCCAGCTGCAGTTCGCGCCCCAGGGGAGCCCCGGGATCGCCCTGCGCCACCGCCTCGAAGTCGGTCTTGCCGTCCGGGACGACCAGGCCCAGCGGCATGTCGGAGGCGATCACCTTCCACACCGCGTGCGAGCGGGACAGCTCCCGCTTGAGCCAGCGCAGCTGCTCGGCCCCCAGGATGCCCTGCGGGTCGTCGGTCTGCCGGCCCGGCGAGTTGGCGTTGCGGTAGCTGCGCATGTCGAGCACGAACACATCGAGCAGCGGCCCGTGGTGCACCACGCGGTAGACCCGGCCGCCCCGGTCGGGCCGCAGCGTACGGATGGGGAAGTACTCGCCGAAGGCGCGCAGCGACCGCGCGGAGAGCACATCCGCGTCCTTCTCCGTGTAGCGGGCGTCGTCGAGCAGCTGCCCCGGGTACCAGTTGTTGTGCACCTCGTGGTCGTCCCACTGGGTGATCGTCGGCACCTGCGCGTTGAACCGGCGCAGATTGTCGTCCAGCAGGTTGTAGCGGAACGCGCCCCGGAACTCGGCGAGCGTCTCGGCGACCTTCGCCTTCTCCTCGGTGGTCACGTTCCGCCAGATCCGGCCGTCCGGCAGGGTCACCTTCTCGGTGATCGGGTTGTCCGCGTAGATGTTGTCGCCGCTGCACAGGAAGAAGTCCGGGTTCCGGCGCCGCATCTCCTCGTAGATGCGGTAGCCGCCGCGGTCCGGATTGATGCCCCAGCCCTGGCCGGCGAGGTCCCCCGACCAGTGGAAACGGACGTCCTCGCGGCGGTGCGCGGGCGCCGTGCGGAAGGTGCCGGAGACCGGTTCGCCGGTGCGCCGGGGGTCGTCCGGGTCGGCGAGCAGCACCCGGTAGTGGACCTGCTCGCCCGGTGGCAGGCCGTGCAGCGAGGTGACGCCGGTGAAGTCCGTGCCCGCTCCGATCACCGGGCCGCGCCAGGTCCTGGCGTTGCGGAACGACTCGGTCGCCGCGGTCTGCACCACCATCCGGGCCGGCCGGTTCGACCGTACCCACACCAGCCCCGAGGACGTGGTCACGTCCCCCACCTGCACACCCCAGTCGGCGCTCGGCCGCCCGCCGCGGGCCTGCGACGGCGCGGCACAGGAGAGCACGGGCAGTGCCAGCGCCGCGGAACCCGCCGCGGTGCCCTGCAGCAGCGACCGCCGTCCGAAGCCGCCGCCGGATCCCTGCGCCATCTCAAACCTCCATACCGTCACCGAGTTGCTGATGACCCGTTGGTATCGCTGCCGTGTGCCCCGCAGCGGAACGGGCGGTGAACAGCATGGTGTTCACCGGCCCGTACGGGCCCGGCCCATCGTCGCAACACCACCGGCCGATCGCCAGGACACCACCGGAACGTTTACGGCACCTGGACCCACCCAGCCACACCCGTCCCACACGGGGCACCCGAGCCGTCCCCCGGGGCGGACGATCCGGGAGCCGGCCCGCCGGCATGGTGGCGCCCGTCGCACTCCGCCGTTTCCGCTGGACAACGCGGGGTTGGCCCGGTGGGATGGACGGGTGCTGAAGGAATCCGCGACCGACGTCTTCGAGGAACACCGCCCCGTCCTGTTCGGGGTGGCCTACCGCATGCTCGGCCGGGTGGCCGACGCCGAGGACGTGGTCCAGGACGCCTGGCTGCGCTGGTCGGGCGCGGAGCGGGCGGCGGTGCGCGAGCCGCGCGCCTTCCTCGTACGGATCACCACCCGGCTGGCCATCGACCGGCTCCGGCAGGTCCAGTCGCGGCGCGAGTCGTATGTGGGGCCCTGGCTGCCCGAACCCCTGGCGACCGACTTCGGCGGCACCGCACCGGACAGCGCGGAACGCACGGTGTTCGCCGAGTCCGTCACCCTCGCCGTGCTCGTCACCATGGAGTCGCTCTCCCCGTTGGAGCGCGCGGTGTTCGTCCTGCGCGAGGCCTTCGGCTATCCGTACGCGGAGATCGCCGAAGCCCTGGACCGCAGTGAGGCCGCGGTGCGCCAGCTGGCGGGCCGGGCCCGGCGGCACGTGGAGGAGGGCAAACCGCGCTTCGAGGTCGACCCGGTGCGCCAGCGCGATCTGACCGAGCGGTTCATGGCCGCGGCGGCCGGCGACGACCTGGAGGGGCTGCTCAGCATGCTGGCGGCGGACGCCCGGCTGGTCGGGGACAGCGGCGGGAAGGCCAAGGCGCCGCTGCGGGTCATCGAGTCCGCGGACAAGGTCGCCCGTTTCCTCGCCGCGGTCGTCAGTTCCGCACCGGCGGGCCTGGAGTACTCCTTCACCGAACTCAACGGCGGCATCGCGCTGTTGGTGCGCCAGGGCGACGTGCCGGACTCCGTCATCCAGCTCGGCATCCGGAACGGCCGGGTCCAGACGGTCTACATCGTGCGCAACCCGGACAAGCTCGGAGCGCTGGCGGCGGGCTGAGCCGCGGCCCGCAGACCGGTCCGCGGGCCGGACGGCACCGGCATGCCCGGACGGCACCGGCATGCCCCGACGGCGCGGCCGCTGCGCGCCGCCGGGCCCGCTGGTCCGAGGAGTCCGGTGGGTACGAGGTGACGGAGCGCCAGGCCGGGGCTTTCTCGGCGCCCGATGAGGCGCCCTCCCCGCTACGAGGCGTCGCACACCGGGCCCGTGGGGCCGCGAAACGCATGCGGGATTGGTCTTGACCAAGGGTGGGGGCAGTCATATCGTCGGGATACTGCAACAACCTTTAATAAAGAAGCGCTCATAAACGGGAGCGCGTGCGGGCCCGCTTCCCTGGGGCATCGTGCGCGGACCCGGGTTCCATGGGGGCGCTGCCCTGCGAGGGCAATGGCCAGTGCGGAGGACAGGGTGGGGACCACGCAGCTCGAAACGGTGCCGGAGCCGAAGTACTGGCACCTCAAGACCGTGCTCAGCGATGCGCTGGACTCGGAGTTCGCGGTCGGCGAGATTCTGCCCAACGAGCGTGAGCTGGCGGCGCGGTTCGGCGTCGCCCGGGCCACGCTGCGGCAGGCGCTCGAACAGCTGGAGCTGGAGGGCAGACTGCAGCGCCGCCGAGGTGTGGGCACCACCGTCGCACCGCCGCGGGTCGGCGTCGCCGTCGCCCCCGCCCGCCACACCTGGCCCGGCGCCCCGGGCGACGACTGGCAGCCGGTCGACGCCACCCAGAGCGACACCGTCCCGGCCGCCGTGGCCCGCCTGCTGCAGACCGCTCCCGGAGAGCAGGTGCACATCGTGCGCCGCACCCGGGTCACCCACAGCCAGCCCGTCGCCGCCGAGCTGCTGTACGTGCCGGCGGCCGCGGTTCCCGGCCACACCGAGGGGCCCGCGCGCAGCGCCCCGGCCCGCGCCCGCGCCGTGCTGCACGAGTTGCAGGAACTGGAGCTGGAGGGCCAGGACCGCACGGTGGAGCTCGGCTCGGCCCGCGCGGAGGACGCCCGGCAGCTGGACCGGCTGCCCGGCGCACCCGTTCTCGTCGTGACGACCCGCTACGTCTCCGGAGGGCGGACGACCGCCGTCGCGGTGTCGACATACCGCGCCGACACCTGCCGGCTGACCTTCGGCGCGAGCGACGAGGTGTCGCTGCTGGCAGGCTGAGCCGCCGGCCCCGTGGAGGCGCCCGCGCCGGATGCTCGGATCCGGTGCGGGCCACCGCGTTTTGGGGCCCGGGGGCTCAACGGCGGGCGGTCGCCGTGCCCTCCACCGCGAAGAGCTCGCCCTCCACATGGTCGAGGGCCAACCGCAGCGCGCCGGTGGCGACCGCCGCCTCGCCCAGCAGGGAGAGCGCCACCTGCGGAGGGCGCAGACAGTAGCGCGCCAACTCCCCGCGCAGCGGCTCCAGTACACCGTCCAGGCCGGCTGCCCAGCCGCCGACCACGACCAGCTCCGGATCGAGCGCCAGCACCAGGGCCGCGACATCGTGTACCAGCCGCCGGATGAAACGGTCGACGGCGTCCCGGGCCCCCGCGTCGCCGCCCCGCGCGGCCGCGAAGACCGCGGCGACCTGCGCCTCGTCCAGCGGGTGCAGCGGCTCACCGGTCGTCGACAGCAGCTTCTCCGGCGTCGCCTCACGCCCCAGCAGGTGCAGTGCGCCGATCTCCCCGGCGGCCCCGCCGAACCCGCGGTGCAGCCGGCCGCCGATCAGCGAGCCCGCTCCCGGGCTGAGCCCGGCCAGGACGAACACGATGTCGTCCGAGCCGGACGCCGCGCCCTGCCAGTGCTCGGCGACCGCGGCGGCGTTGGCGTCGTTCTCGACCAGCACCGGGCAGCGGAACGACCTGCGCAGCCGCTCGCCCAGCGGCAGTCCCGTCCAGCCCGGCAGCGCGGTGCCCAGCCGTACGGTGCCGTCCGCCTCCACGATGCCGGGGGTGGCCACACCGACGGCCCGCAGCGAACCGCGCGCCACGCCCGTACGGCGCAGCAGATCGGCCACCACGGCGCGGACCCGCTCCAGCCGCTCGTCGGCCGGTGCCGTCTCCAGGACCGGGCGCTGCGCGGTGTCCAGCACCCGCCCGCCCAGATCGGACAGCAGGGCCGACACGCGGTGCGGGCCGATCTCGACGCCCAGCAGATGCCCGGCCTCGGTACGGAACCGGAACCGGCGGGCCGGGCGCCCCTGGCGGCGGGCCTCGCCCTCCTCGGCGGGCGCCTCGGCCACCAGCCCGGTCTCGATGAGCCCCTCGACCACGCCCTCGACCGTCGGCCGGGACAGCCCCGTCACCTGAACGAGGTGGGTGAGCGTGGCGGAGTCCGCGGCGCGCAGCGCATGGAGCACCACCGCGGAGTTGATCCGTCGCAGCAGGGAGGGGTCCCCGCCGGTGAGCCGCCCCAACGTCCGTCTCCCTCGCTCTGTTCGTGTGTGGCGGATCGTAGCCGGTCAGGGGGTGTGCGGCGAGCCCCGGACGGGGCGCCCGCCGCGGTCAGCCGGGCGCGACGAACCCCGATTCGTACGCGGCGATGACCGCCTGGGTGCGGTCCCGGGCCCCCAGTTTTCCCAGCACCGCGCTGACGTGCGTCTTGATGGTCTCCGCGCCCACGACGAGCTCCCCGGCGATCTCCGCGTTCGACAGGCCCCGGGACATCAGCCGCAGCACCTGCCGCTCCCGTTCGGTGAGCGCGGCCCGCTCGAAGTCCGCCCGGGCCCGCGCGTTGCCGCGGCCGGCCGCCATCGTGCGCAGCGTCGCCGGCAGCAGCAGCGAGCCGCCCTCGGCGACGAGCCGCACCGCGTGCACGATCTCGGCGGGCCGGGCGCGCTTGAGCAGGAAGCCGTCCGCGCCGGCGCGCAGGGCCTCGTAGACGTAGTCGTCGTCCTCGAACGTGGTGACGACGAGGATCCGGGGCGGCTCGGCCACCGACCGGAGCACCGCACGGGTCGCCTCGATGCCGTCCAGCAGCGGCATCCGTACGTCCATGGCGATCACGTCCGGCCGCAGCTGACGCACCATCGGGACCACGGAGGCGCCGTCGGCCGCCTCACCGGCCACCTCGATATCGGGCTGGGCCTCCAGGATGGCCCGCAGACCGGCCCGGACCAGCGGTTCGTCATCGACGAGGAGTACGGATATCGGCACGGGAATCACCCTAAACGGCGCAGCGGCAGGCGCACACGGACCCGCCACTCGTCGCCCTCCGGCCCGGTTTCGGCCTCGCCGCCGAGGAGCGCGGCCCGTTCGCGGATACCGCGCAGACCGCGACCGCGACCGCGACCGCCGCCGCCGGGCTCCGGCGCGGCCGGCAGGGCGTTGCGTATCTCCAGCTCCAGCGCGTCGGTGTCGGCCGCTATCCGCACCGACACCGGCACTGGGCCCGCGTGCCGCAGCACATTGGTCAGCGCCTCCTGCACCATGCGGTAGCCCTCCCGCGACACCGGTCCGGGCAGGGCCTCCAGCGGGCCGGTCACCTCGGCGCGGACCGCCGCCCCCGCCGCCCGCGCGGACTCCAGCAGGCGGTCGGCGTCGGTGAGCGCCGGCCGGTCGGCGGGTCTGGGGGCGTCCTCGCGCAGCAGCCGCAGCGCCCGCTCCAGGTCGGCGAGCGCCTGGCGGCCGGTGTCCTCGATGGCGGCCAGCGCCCGGTCGGTGAACTCCGGCGATCCGGCGGCGCGGGCCGCCCCTGCCTGTATCACGGTGACGGTCAGCGCATGACCGACCGAATCGTGCAACTCCTGGGCCAGCCGGTTGTGTTCCAGGATGCGCTCCGTACGGGCTTCGAGCGCGGCGAGCCGCTCGGCCGCCGAGGGGCCCAGCAGCAGCCGTGCGGCACCGGCCATCAGCCCGCCCGCCCCGACGACCACGGCCAGCAGTACCACGAGGGGGAGCGGCGCGAGCAGGCCGTACCACCAGTGGGGCGCGTCGATGGAGGGCCAGCCGGTGACGTGGGTGGCGCGTCCCGTGGCGGCCCGGACCAACACCACCGTCAGCGCCGGCAATTGGAGGGACAGGGCCGTCATCGCCACACCGGCTTCCAGCCGGAGCAGCAGCCACACGGCCGTACGGCCGCGGTCGCGCCAGGTGGCCGACGGTGAGGTGGCGATCTGGGCGGAGCCGCGCGCGGCGGCGCCGAACCGGCCGGGCATCAGCAGCAGCTGGGCCTGCAGACCCTCGACGCGCCGGACCGCGGGCACCAGCGCGGCCAGCAGAAGGATCGGCACGGGCAGTGTCGCGAACACCAGCCACGGCCCGCCATGGCCCGGCCGGAACGTCCCTCCGCGCAGAAACCCCGTCAGGACCCCGGCCACCGAACCGGTCAGCAGATGCAGCCAACGGCTGTAGGTGACGGGCCGGAAGAGCGGTTTGAGCACGGGGTGGCGCACGGCCGGGAGGGAGAAGGACACCCCGTCATCGTGCCAGCGGCCACTGACATCCCACCTCCCCCGGGCGGGGGAGGCGTTCCCCGGCGGCGGGGGAGGTCAGGGGCCCGAGGCGGGCGCGAGCCTTGAGGCATGACCGCAATCGAAGTGCAGCAGCTGACGAAGGTCTACGGCGCCGTGCGGGCCGTGGACGACCTCACCTTCCGGGTGGAGCCGGGCCGGGTCACCGGCTTCCTGGGCCCCAACGGGGCCGGCAAGTCCACCACGATGAGGATGGTCGTCGGGCTGGACCGCCCCACCTCGGGGACCGCCACCGTGGGCGGCCGGGCGTTCCGGGAGCTGGCGGACCCGCTGCGGCACGTGGGGGCGATGCTCGACGCCGGCGCCGCCCATGGGGGCCGCCGGGCCCGTGACCACCTGCTCGCCCTCGCCCACAGCAACCGCATCCCCGCGCGGCGGGTGGCGCAGGTGCTGGGCGAGACCGGACTGTCGGCCGCGGCGCGCAGGCGGGTGCGGACCTTCTCCCTGGGGATGCGGCAGCGCCTCGGCATCGCGGCCGCGCTGCTCGGCGACCCCGCCGTGCTGATGCTGGACGAGCCCGCCAACGGACTCGACACGGAGGGGATCGTCTGGATCCGCACGCTCCTCAGGCGCCTGGCCGCCGACGGCCGTACGGTGCTGGTCTCCAGCCATCTGATGGCCGAGACCGCGCTCACCGCCGACCACCTGATCGTGCTGGGACGCGGCCGGCTGCTCGCCGACACCGCCATGGACGACTTCCTGCGCGAGCACGCCGGACGCCGGGTGCGGGTGCGGACGACCGACGGCGCCCGGCTCCGTGCCGAACTGGCCCGGGGCGGCTGGGACGCGGCGCCGGACGGCGCGGGGGGCTGGCTCGTCGAGGGCGCCGACCCCTCCGACGTCGGCGCGTTGGCCGCCCGGCACGGCATCCCGGTCCTCGAACTCGCCGACGAGGCACCCTCGTTGGAGGACGCCTACCTGCGGCTGACCGCCGAAGCCACCGAATTCGTCTCCGCCGCCCCGCAGCCCCAGGAGGTCTGACGCCATGCCGTTCACCGCCGTCCTGCGCTCCGAGTGGACGAAGATCCGCTCGCTGCGCTCCCTGTCGTACAGCCTCGCCGTGCTCCTGGTGGTGACCGTCGCGATCGGCCTCGTCGTCTGCTCCGGCTACGACGGCCGGGACGCGCACTTCGACCCGGTCTTCAACGCCTACTTCGGGCTGAACATCGGCCAGTTCGGGGCCCTCGTCTGCGGAGTGCTCACGGTCGCGGGGGAGTGGTCCAGCGGCTCCATCCGGGTCTCGCTGGCCGCGGTCCCGCGACGCGGGCTGCTGTACGCGGGCAAGCTCGTCACCGTGGGCTCACTCGCGCTCGCCGTCGGGCTGGTCGCCGGGTTCGCGTCGGTCGCCGGGGGACAGGCACTCCTCGGCGACGCGGGAGTGTCCCTCGGTTCGCCCGGCGTGCTGCGGTCGGCCGTCGGCTGCGGGATCTACTTCGGGCTGCTGGCGGTGTTCTCCGCCGGCATCGGCGCGCTGCTGCGCAGCCCCGTCGGCGCGCTGAGCCTCCTCGTCCCGCTCTTCCTCTCCCTCGGCCCGATGCTCGGCTCACTGAAGGCGACCAGAGAGGTGGGCCAGTTCCTGCCCGACCGGGCGGGGCAGCAGATCCTGCACCTGGCGCCCGAAGGGACGCTCGGACCGTGGCCCGGCATCGTGGTGCTGGCCGGCTGGGCGGCGCTCGCGGCGGCGGCCGGACTGTGGTCGCTGCTGCGCCGGGACGTCTGAACGCCCACGAGGGAACGTCAATTGTCAGACCCGGCAGGTTTACTGACGACATGACGCTTGACGAGCAGCTGACCACGATCGACGCGTTGCGCCTGCGGGCGTTCCCGGCGCAGCGGATCCGCTCCGGCCTGGTCGAGAGCGGTCCGGGCTTCCACGTGGCCGATCTGTGGGTCAGCGAGGATTTCTGGGACGCGGACCTGGCCGAGGTGGCGGAGACCGAGGAGGAGTTCGAGGCCGGGCTGACGGCGCTGGTGCAGGCGCTGTCGTTACGGTGGGGCGAGCCGGAAACCCTCGATCTCACCCCTCATCTGGAGCGGACGGCGAGCGGGCTCCCGGTCCCGCCCCCGCTGGACGCGCTGTGCGGATACGTTCCCCTGCTGCACGGCTGGCGGGTACGCGGCCGCTGGATCGGTGTGGGGGTGGGGCAGGGAGACCGGGAGATGCCGTTCCAGCTGCTGGTGGCGGTGGGGGAGGAGGCGGTGGGCGGGTTCTAATGGGCGGCCGGGGACGCGTCGTTTGCCGGGTCGTCCGGCGCGAAGGCCGCCGCCCGCAGCCGGCCGAACTCCTCCGCCATCGTCTGCAGCGTCCAGTGGGCGTTCAGGCCGCTGGGGTTGGGCAGCGCCCAGATGCGGGTGCGGCCCAGGGTGCGTTCCTGCGGCCCGATCACGGCGTGCTTGTCGTCGAAGGCGACGCGGTAGGCCGTGACACCGGCGACGGCGAGCCAGCGCGGCCGCAGCCGGGCGACCTTCTCGGCCAGCAGCCGGCCGCCCTCGCGGTACTCCGCCGCGGTCAGCTCGTCGGCCTTGGCGGTCGCCCGTGCCACGACGTTGGTGATGCCGAGGCCGTGCGCGAGCAACTCGTCCTGCTCGGCGGGGTCGAACCGGCGGGGCGTGAAGCCGGAGGCGTGCAGCACCGGCCAGAAGCGGTTGCCGGGCCGGGCGAAATGGTGGCCGGTCGCCGCCGTCATCAGACCGGGGTTGATCCCGCAGAAGAGCACGCGCAGGCCGCTCGCGGCCACGTCCGGGACGAGGCGGTCGCGAGCGGCTGCCAGCTCTTCGGGAGTGAAGCGCACGGCGGTCCGCGTCAGAGGATCGCGCCCGGCGTGTACGCCGCGGCTTCCGGGTGCTGCTTGGCGATCTCCTCGATCCGGGCGACGACGGACGCCACCTGGTCGGCCGCCGCACCCGTGAAGGAGAGCTTGTCCGCCATCAGCGCGTCCAGCTGCGCCTTGTCCAGCGGGATCCGCGCGTCCGCGGCCAGCTTGTCCAGCAGCTCGTTGCGCTCGGCGCCCTGCTCGCGCATGGCCAGCGCGGAGGCGACCGCGTTCTCCTTGATCGCCTCGTGTGCCTCCTCGCGGCCCACACCGGCGCGCACGGCCCCCATCAGCACCTTCGTCGTGGCGAGGAAGGGCAGATAGCGGTCCAGCTCGCGGGCGACGACGGCGGGGAAGGCGCCGAACTCGTCGAGGACGGTCAGGAAGGTCTCCAGCAGGCCGTCCAGCGCGAAGAAGGAGTCCGGCAGCGCGACGCGGCGCACCACGGAGCAGGAGACGTCGCCCTCGTTCCACTGGTCGCCGGAGAGCTCACCGGCCATCGAGGCGTAGCCGCGCAGGATCACCATCAGGCCGTTGACGCGCTCGCAGGAGCGGGTGTTCATCTTGTGCGGCATCGCCGAGGAGCCGACCTGGCCGGGCTTGAAGCCCTCGGTCACCAGCTCGTGGCCGGCCATCAGCCGGATGGTCTTGGCGATCGACGACGGGGCGGCGGCCAGCTGCACCAGCGCGGTGACCACGTCGTAGTCCAGGGAGCGCGGGTAGACCTGGCCGACGGAGGTGAAGGCCCGGCCGAAGCCGAGGTGCGCGGCGATCCGCTGCTCCAGCTCGGCGAGCTTGGCGCTGTCGCCGCCGAGCAGGTCGAGCATGTCCTGGGCGGTGCCGACGGGGCCCTTGATACCGCGCAGCGGGTAGCGGGCGAGCAGGTCCTCCAGCCGGGCGTAGGCCACCAGCAGTTCGTCCGCCGCGGTCGCGAAGCGCTTGCCCAGCGTCGTGGCCTGCGCGGCGACGTTGTGCGAGCGGCCCGCCATCACCAGCTCGGCGTGCTGGGCCGCCAGCGAGCCCAGGCGCGCCAGCACGGCGACCGTACGGTCCCGCATCAGCTCCAGCGACAGCCGCACCTGCAGCTGCTCGACGTTCTCCGTCAGATCGCGGGAGGTCATCCCCTTGTGGACCTGCTCATGGCCGGCGAGGGCGTTGAACTCCTCGATGCGGGCCTTGACGTCGTGCCGGGTGACCTTCTCGCGCTCGGCGATCGAGGCCAGGTCGACGGTCTCCAGGACCCGCTCGTAGTCGGCCAGCGCCTGCTCGGGGACCTCCACCCCCAGGTCCTTCTGCGCACGCAGCACGGCGAGCCACAGCTTCCGCTCCAGCTTGACCTTGTACTCGGGGGACCACAGCACGGCCAGCTCCGTGGAGGCATAGCGGCCGGCCAGGACATTGGGGATGCGAGGCTTCGCAGACACAGCAGTCACGTGGTGAGAGTCTACTGGCGGTTCGCGCAGGCCAGCGCCCCGGTCCCGGCTGTGTTTTCCTCCAAGCGGCGAGCCGGGGCGCACCCGCTACGCGGCCGCACGGCCAGATACGGCCACGGCGGCACCCGGACCGGCGCCCGGGTGGGGCTCCGGGTCACGCCCCCACCCCTCGCCATTCCGCCACCGGGCCGGGGTTCGCGCGGTCCGCGGGGGTGACCCAGAAGGCCTCGCCCCGCTCGGCGTCGAACTGGGCGCCGGTGCGGCCGTCCCCGGAGGACCGGCCGGTCAGCCGACGGCCTATCCAGGGCCCCAGATGCTCCCGGGCGAACCGCAGGTCCGCGGTACGCCGTGCGCGCCAGCCCGGAGGTGCGGCAGCCGGCAGCGGGGCGTCCCAGTCCGATGCGGGCGGCAGGCCGAGCGCCTGCCAGACGGCCTCCGCCACCCGGCGGTGCCCCTCGGCGTTCAGATGGAGCCGGTCGTCCGCCCACAGCCGCGGATCGGCCAGCGCCCGCGACCCGTACAGGTCCACGACCACCGCGCCGTGCCGCGCGGCCACCTCGTCGATCCACGCGAACAGCTGCTCCATCCGCGGCCGGAAGCGCTCCAGCACCGGGCCCCGCCGGCCCGGGCTGCGCATCAGCACCAGCTGTCCGCCACCCCTGGCCAGCAGCCCGGCCGCGTTCTCCAGCGTGGCGCACACCTCCGCCACGTCGCAGCGGGGCCGCAGCACGTCGTTGAGGCCGCCGACCAGGGTCACCAGGTCCGCGCCCATCGAGGCGGCCGGGCCGCACTGCTCGTCGGCGATCTGCCCGATGAGTTTGCCGCGCACCGCGAGGTTGGCGTAGCGGAAGTCGGGGGTGCGGGCCGCCAGCCGGGCGGCGAGCAGATCGGCCCAGCCGCGGTACGAGCCGTCCGGCAGGCCGTCCGACATTCCCTCGGTGAAGCTGTCGCCGACCGCGACGAAACTGGTGTAACGGGCATTCGTCTCCATGGCGGAGAGATCCTACCGTCCTCCATACCGGTCGGTACGGCCAGCTCCCCCGGCCGTACCGGGCCCGCCGCGGTGTACGGTCTGAGGTGCTCCGAACAGCCAGGAAAGGGACAGGTGGGCGCGCGATGACTCCCCGCCGGGGCGACGGCCCCGACGCGCTGACGTTCACCGAGCGGGCCCGTCGGCAGCAGCTCGTCGAGGCCACCATCGACCTGGTCGCCACCCGCGGCTACCCCGCGACCTCGCTGTCGGCGATCGCCGAGCGGGCCGGGCTGTCCAAGGCCGCGGTGCTCTACCACTTCTCCTCCAAGGACAACCTGACCCGGGCGGCGCTGGAGCAGGTGATGGGGCAGTTCAGCGCCCATGTCACCGAGCGGCTGGCGCAGGCGTCCGGCCCGCGCGAAGCGGTCATCGCCTATGTGCGGGCGATGGTCGGCTATCAGCAGGCCAACCGCCGCCATGTCCGCGTGATCACCGAGATGCTGCTCGACGACGAGGGGGGCACCCGGCTCAAGACGCCGGGCTCGCACGACACCCACGACCGCTGGCAGACCCTTGCCGCCCTGCTGACGGAGGGTCAGCAGGCGGGCGTGCTGCGGAAGTTCCACGCACCGACCATCGCGCTGGCCATCGGTGGGGCGATCGACGGGGTGATCGCCCACTGGCTGGCCCACCCGGAGCTCGACCTGGACGCCGCGGCGGCGGAGCTGGTGGAGTTCACGCTCCACGCGATCGAGCCGCGGGGCTGATCCGCCGGGCGAAGGCGGGCGCGCGCTCGGGACGGACGCCGACGCCGCCCAGATAGCCGGTCACGGTCCGCAGCGGCGGCACCCACCGCAGCAGCCGCATCGGCACCGGCAGGCGGTCGCCGTCGAGCGTGCCGGCCAGCGCGGAGCGGATCATGGCGTGCTCGGCCCGCTGGGACCTCTGCACCACCGTCGTCGGCAGCTCCCGCCGCCGCTGCACCCGGGCCGGCTCCGTCGCCCCGACCCGGCCCCGGCGCAGCGGTTCGGCCAGGATCCGGGCCGCGGCGACCGCGTCCTGCAGCGCAAGATTGACCCCCACGCCACCGACCGGCGACATGGTGTGCGCGGCGTCCCCGATGCACAGCAGGCCCGGCCGGTGCCAGCGCCGCAGCCGGCCGAACGTCACCTCCAGCAGCTTGACGTCGTCCCAGGAACGGATCGCGCCGGTCACCTCGTCGTCCCAGTCGAACAGCGCGCCCAGCCGGTCCCGCAGCCACTGGATGTCGTGGGCGCGGAGCTCGGCGTCCCGGCCCTTCTCGATCAGGTAGGAGGTCTGGTAGTACGTGCCGCGGTCCATGGCGACGGCCGCCTGACCGCCGCCGAAGCGGGCGAAGACCCGGCCGTCCTTCAGGCCGTCGGCGGGGGCGTCCACGCGCACCTGCCAGACGTCCATCGGCACCTCGAACTGCTGCTGCCGCAGCCCGGCCGCCCGCCGCACCACCGAGTCCCGCCCGTCGCAGGCGACGGTCAGATCCGCGGCCAGCTCGCCGGGCGCTCCGTGCTCGTCGAGGAACCGCACCCCGGTCACCCGGCCGCCGTCGGTGCGCAGCCCGGTGACCTCGGTGCGCATCCGCAGGGTGAACCCCGGCTCCTCGGCGCCCGCGCCCGCGAGCAGATCGAGGAAGTCCCACTGCGGCACTATGGCGATGTACTTGTGCCGGCCCGGTATGCGCCGCAGATCGCCCATCACGACCGTCGTGCCGCCGATCCGCGCCCGCATCTGAGTCAGCTTGGCGAACGGCAGCCGCGCGAACGCCTCCCCGAGGCCGAGCTCGTCCAGCAGCCGCAGGGTCGACGGGTGGATGGTGTCCCCGCGGAAGTCGCGCAGGAAGTCCCCGTGCTTCTCCAGGACGGTCACCTCGACGCCGGCCCTGGCCAGCAGCAGTCCCAGCATCATGCCGGCGGGTCCCCCGCCCACGATGCAGCAGGTCGTGCGGTCCATGTGCATGCCCCCTCAACGCGCTTCCAACCGATCGGTCAGCAATCTAACCGATCGGTCAGGCGCGTCGGGACCCGGCCCCGGCCCTCCCCTCCCGTCAGCCGGCGGGCCGCTGCAGCACCAGCTCCCTGAGCACGTCCTCCATCGTCACCAGCCCGGCCAGCCGCCCGTCGTCGCCGATCACCGCGGCCAGATGCGTACGCGATCCGCGCATCGCCGTCAGCACGTCGTCCAACGGCGTGGCGGCCTTGACGCGGGCGATCGGGCGCAGCGCGGCAACCGGGAACGGCAGGTGCCGCGGGGAGGCGTCCAGGGCGTCCTTGACGTGCAGATAGCCCAGGATGCGACGGGTGTCGTCGAGGACGGGGAAGCGCGAGAAGCCGGAGTCGGCGGCCAGCTGCTCCAGTTCCTCGGGGGTGGTCCCGGTCCGCGCGGAGACGACTCTTTCCGCCGGCAGGACCACGTCCCTGACCGGGCGGCGGCCCAGCTCCAGGGCGTCCCGCAGCCGCTCCCGGGCCCGCTCGTCGAGCAGCCCGGCCTGCTGGGAGTCCTCGACCATCTTCGCCAGCTGGTCGTCCGAGAAGGTCGCGGTCACCTCGTCCCTGGTCTCCACCCGCAGCAGCTTGAGCAGCCCGTTGGCGAGCGCGTTGATGCCGAAGATCACCGGTCGCAGCGCCCGGGTGAGCGCGACCAGCGGCGGCCCCAGGATCAGCGCGGTGCGCACCGGCTCGGCCAGCGCGACGTTCTTCGGCACCATCTCGCCGAAGAGCATGTGCAGGTACGTGGCCAACGACAACGCGATCACGAACGAGATCGGGTGGATCAGCGTGTGCGAGATCCCCACGGCGCGGAAGACCGGTTCGAGGAGGTGCGCGATGGCGGGCTCGGCGACCGCGCCCAGGACCAGCGTGCACAGCGTGATGCCCAGCTGGGCGGCCGCCAGCAGGGCCGAGACGTGCTGCAGCCCCCACAGCACACTGGTCGCCCGGCGGTCACCGCGCTCGGCGTACGGCTCGATCTGGCTGCGGCGCACCGAGATCATGGCGAACTCGGCACCCACGAAGAACGCGTTGACGACCAGCGTCAGCAGACCCACGAAGAGCTGGAGCGCGGTCATCGGCCGGCCCCCGTCTCCCGCTCGGCGCTGCTGCCGGGCGGCGGGGCGTGCAACAGCACCCGCGCCGCGCGATGGCCGGAGGCGTCCAGTACGTCCATCGACCAGCCGGCCACCTCAAGGCGGTCGCCGGTGACCGGTATCCGGCCCAGCTCGGTGGCGATCAGGCCGGCGAGGGTCTCGTAGGGGCCCTCCGGCAGCCGCAGGCCGATCCGCTCCAGCTGGTCGGTGCGTGCCGCGCCGTCGGCCTGATAGACCTCGCGGCCCTCGGCGTCGGTACCGGCCGGCGCGAGGTCGGGGGTCTCCATCGGGTCGTGTTCGTCGCGGACCTCGCCGACCACCTCCTCGACGATGTCCTCCAGCGTCACGACACCGGCCGTACCGCCGTACTCGTCGATGACCACGGCCATGGTGCGCCTGCCGGACAGCCGGTCCAGCAGCCGGTCCACGCTGAGCGTCGCGGGGACCAGCAGCGGTTCGCGCAGCAGCTCGGACACCGGATGGCGGGGGCGGCGGTCGGCAGGGATGGTCAGCACGTCCTTGATGTGCGCCACCCCGACGACGCTGTCCAGGCTGCCCCGGTAGACGGGGAACCTCGACAGCCCGGTCGCCCGGGTGGCGTTGGCGACGTCCTCCGCGGTGGACTGCACGTCCAGCGCCATCACCTGCACCCGCGGCGTCATGACGTTCTCCGCGGTCAGATCGGGGAGATTGAGGGTGCGGACGAACAGCTCCGCGGTGTCGGCCTCCAAGGCGCCCTCCTTCGCGGAGTGCCGGGCCAGCGCCACCAGTTCCTGCGGGCCCCGCGCCGAGGCGAGTTCCTCGGCGGGCTCCAGGCCCATCCGGCGGACCGTGTGGTTCGCGGTGTTGTTGAGATGCCTGATGAACGGCTTGAACGTGGCGCTGAAGCCGCGCTGGGCCGTGGCGACCCTCTTGGCGATGGCCAGCGGACTGGAGATCGCCCAGTTCTTGGGGACCAGCTCACCGACGACCATCAGGACGACCGTGGAGATCGCCGTACCGAGCACCAGGGCCAGCGACTGTGCGGCCGCGCTCGGCAGTCCCATCGCGTCCAGCGGCCCCGCCAGCAGGGTGGCGATCGCCGGTTTGGACAGCATGCCGATGACCAGGCCGGTGACCGTGATGCCGAGCTGGGCGCCGGAGAGCTGGAAGGTCAGACCGCGGACCGCTTTGAGCGCGCTGTCCGCGCCCCGCTCGCCGCGCTCGGCGGCGCGCTCGAGGTCGCTGCGCTCCACGGTCGTCAGCGAGAACTCGGCCGCGACGAAGACGCCACAGGCCAGGGTCAGGAGGAGCGCCACGCCCAGCAGGAGCAGGTCGGTCATCGAGTCACCTCCGTCCCATGATCGAACACGATCGGGAGGTTTGCGCAATGTCGCCGGGTTGCTCGACAACTGGGAGGCTCGCCCATGGTTGGACGCTCACACACCTTTCACCGGAGTAGCGGAACCACCATGGTAAAGGCTTGGCAAAGCCGAGAGTGTCGGAGAAGCCCACCCGGGCAGGCCCCGCCCCTCAGACCAGCGGCTTGGTCCATCGCCGCCAGTGATCCTCACGCCGGTACCCCGCCGCGGCCCAGACATGGTGGGCCGGCTCGTTCGCCTCCAGCACCATGGCGTCACCGCGCCGCCCGCCCAGCGCCACGAAGCGCTCTTCGGCGGCTTCCAGGAGGGCCTTCGAGACGCCCTGCCGGCGCCGGGACGGGTGCACGGCGAGCCGGTACAGCGACGCCCGCCAGCCGTCCCAGCCGGCGATCACCGTTCCGACGAGCACCCCGTCCGCCTCGGCCAGGAGCAGCGCACCGGGGTCCCGTTCGACCAGGCGCACCACCCCGGCGACATCGTCGCTGATGCTGGTCCCCTCGGCGGCGGTCTTCCAGAAGTCGAGCACGGCCCCCGCGTCCGCGGGAACGGCCGAGCGGATATCTATGTCGATCATGGCATCGAGCCAAGCACCAGCCGGCCCCGGTGCGCCAGTCCTTTCCCGGGTCGCCCGCGCCGATACGGCGCTGCCTCCAGGCCCTGAGCAGGACCTGGAGGCGAGGGCGGGTGCGTTCCGCGGACCGCTGTGGCGCAACGACGGGGACAAGGCCGCGCGGGCACCGATCGTCCCCGGGAGCGCGGGACCGCGATCCCGGTACGGGCCCGGTGCGGCGTGGGACGGGAGCCGCCCCCGTCAGACGGCGCCGCCGGTGTGCGGCGCCGTCTCGGCGTTGTCGAGCAGGGTCAGGTCGATGCGGCAGAGATGGGCCCGGTCGATCGTGTCGCCGATCACCCCGCCGGTCACGATGTGACCGAGGAGGCCGGTACTGCCGTTCTGCTGCTCGGGCACCTGGCAGGTGCGGTTGGCCTCCGCGTAATGGCTCGAACGGTTCGAGGTGGTCGGGCTCGGCTTGGCGGCCCAAGCGCTGCCCATGGACACACAGCCGGCCGCCATGACGGCCGTGAGCACCGTGGCGACATGTCTCTTCGTCAGCATCATTTCTACCTTCCCCGGTTGGGACAGCAAGGCCGCGCGGTTCCGCACCGCCGCCGGAAGGTCTTCCACTGCGCTGCCCGGGGAGACCGCATCGCCCCCGGAATCCGCCCTTTCGGCGCACGGTGCGGCGACCGGCCGGCGAACCCGACCGGCCACCGCCCCGCCGCGTCAGCTGCCCGCCAGCTCTTCCAGCACCGGTGCGAAGGTCTCCAGGAACGGGTCCAGGACGGTGATGTAGGAGAAGCCGAAGCGCTCGCGGCGCTCCCGCAGTTGCTCGGCCATCTGCTGGGGCGTGCCGATCAGCAGCGTCGGGGCCGCCAGCGCCTGCTCCTCGTCCAGGCCGACGTCCAGCGCGGCGATCTCGCGGGCGGCGGCCCGCCGGTCGTCGGTGACCTGGACCCGCTGCACGAGGATGTTCAGCTCGGCCGGCTCGGGGCGGTCGGCGGCGTACTCCCGGTACCGGTCCACCGAGGCGGCCAGCTCGTCGGCCGGCATCAGCTCCAGCTTCGCCTCCGGCTCATCGCGCGCCGGACGGCCGCCGGTGAACGCCGCGATCTCGGCGTGCCGCGCCGCCAGCCGCAGCATCCGCGGGCCGTTGCCGCCGATCAGCAGTGGCGGCCGCGGCCGCTGGGCCGGCTGCGGCACATGCCCGGCATCGCCCAGCAGCCGCTCCAACTCCTCGATGGTGCGGGCGAGACGGTCCACCCGCTCGCCGGGCGAGTGCCAGGGCAGCCCGGCGGTCTCGTGCTCGGCACGCACATACCCCGTACCCAGGCCGAGTTCCAGCCGCCCGCCGGTCAGGTCGTCCGTGGTGGCCACCTCGCGGGCCAGCAGCGCCGGGTTGCAGAACCCGGCGTTGAGGACGAAGGTGCCCACCCGCGGCCGCTCGGTCGCCTCCGCCGCGGCGACCAGCGCGGGGAACGGCGCCGGCATCCCCAGATGGTCCGGGACCAGCAGGACGTCGTAGCCCAACTGCTCTGCCCGGCGGCACTTCTCGCGCCATCCGGCGCCCGAGTCGAGGGTGAGCATGTTGATGCCGAAACGGGACGGACGTGGCATGAGGCCCCCTTGAGGAACACGCGGCGTCGAACGTGACCGGTCACCGCCCATGCAACCATGATCGGCTCGAACGCCGAAGACCACAGGGCCCGTTGACCGTCGACCACCGCCCTACCGGCGCGGACCGGGCTCGGGCTGATCGTGGCCCGGCTGCGGGCGGATGCGCTGGACGACGTACCCGGCGGCGGCGACGGCCAGGAGCAGCGCGACCGTGCCGAGGGTGAAGGTCTCGAAGGCGAAGCGGGAGACGCCCCAGGTCGCCCGGAAGTCGTACGGAATGCCGACGAACGCCTCCAGGGTGCCGGGGAACAGCGCCACCCATGCGCCGAGCAGGATCCACGCGTAGACGAGCAGGTTCGCGAGGGCGAAGCCCGGGGTGCCGAAGGGGACCCGGTAGGGGCGGGGCACCTCGCGGTGGCGCAGCCGCAGCGCCAGCAGCGCGGGGATCACGGCGATGTAGGAGAGCAGCAGAGTGGTGATCGCGACGGTCAGCACCACACCGAAGATCGCCGAGGCGTCCCCGCTCGCCAGGTTCATCGCGGCGGCCATGAACAGGGTGGCGGTGACGCCCGACAGCAGATTCATCCGGACCGGAGTGCCCAGCCGGGGATGGAACACGCCCAGGGCCCGGCTGAAGAACCCGCCGTCGGCGGCGGCCATCGCCTGCATCCGGTCCGCGACGATCATCCAGGCGCTGCCCTGCGTCACCAGCGCCACCGCGAACAGCACGGCGACGAAGGTCAGCAGCGGCCCGCGCCAGCTCCCGTAGATCCCGAAGACCAGCCGCGCGGCGTCCATGAACCCACCGACGCCGGTGACCTGCCCGGCCGGGGCGACACAGACGATGGCCAGGATCGGCAGCAGATAGCAGCAGGTGGCGATGGCGCCGGACAGCGCGATCGCGACCGGCACATCGCGCTGCGGATCGAGCATCTCGTCCCCCGCCGCGTTGGGCGCCTCGAATCCCACGAACGCGAACAGCAGGACGGGCACCAGCGCCAGGAACCCGGCACCGCTGGGGGAGAAGGCGGCGCTCTCCAGGCCCCGGAAGCCGTGCTGGACGCCGTACGCCACCGCCGTGGCCGTGAAGAACGCCAGCGCCAGGACCTTGGCGCCGGCGCCGGCCGTGGTGATCCACTTACCGCGGCGCAGCGAGACCACCGCGGTGAGAATGGCGGCCCAGATGAACACCAGCTTGAAGACGTAGTCGGCCACCGTCCCCGAGCCGAGCGGAAAGACGAAGCCGTCCCAGGCCTCCGCCGCCACGAAGACCAGCGAACCGCCCAGCCACACGGGATTGGTGACCCAATAGAACATGGTGGTCAGCGCGGCCGCCAGCCGCCCGAACGCCACCTCCACCCAGACGTACGGGCCGCCCTCCTGCGGGAACGCGGCCCCGGTCTCGGCGAACATCAGCGCGTACGGCAGCAGGAACGCCACCGCGATCACGGCGATCCAGGTGACGGCCTGCCCGCCGCCGGAGGCGATCTGCCCGATCACATCGAACGAGATCACCGCGGCGACGCCCATCGCCATGATGTCGAAGCGGCGCAGACTGCGCTTCAGATGCGGGACGGGTGGGGGGACGGACACTGCGGTGGTCCTCCTGAGGGCCGAGCGGTCGCGGGCGGTCCGGTCAGTCGTCCGACGGTTCACATCGTGCGGCATCGACTCCGGCAGCATCGGCAGCGGCACGCGGGCGCACGGGCACGGGGGCGCACGGGCCGCCCGCCCCCGCCCCGAGGCCGGCGGCGATGCTTGCCGGTGCTAGCGGATGCGCGCTAGCGTGGAGGGGTGGCGAAGACGCAGCTGAACGTCCGGGTGGACGAGGCCACCGCCGAAGCGGCGCGGGAGCGCGCCCTGCAGCGGGGAGTGAGCATGAACCGCTATATCGAGGAACTCGTCCTCAAGGACGCCGGCGAGGTCGGCCAGACCTTCGTCGAGGCCGCCTCGGACTTCATGAAGCAGTACGAACGGGTCTTCGCCGAGGAATTCGGCCCGGAGACGCGCGGTGCCCCCGGCCGTACGGCCCCCGCCGACAGCCGCGAAGGGCTGCCGGGCACCACGTGAACCTGCGCATCGACCTCGCCTGGCTCCTGCTCATCGCCGAACAGCACACCCCCGGAGACCCCCAGGTCACCGACTGGGGCGCCCTGGTGGCCGCGGTCAGCCGGCACGAAGCCGAGATATTCGGCGTGCCGGTGTATCCCGAGCCGCATGATCGCGCGGCTTGTCTGCTCCAACTCCTGCTCCAGGTACCGGCGTTGGAGCGCTCGAACGCGATGTTCGCGACCGCCGTCGCGTACGGATACCTCGTCGCCAGCGGCCTGAAGATCGCCACCTCCCCGGAACAGGTCCGCGACCTCGCCCGCCTGGTGAAGGACGGCACGGCGGACGTCCATGCGATCGCGGAGGAACTGCGGGCCTGGACGGTGTAGCTGCGCTTGGCTGCTTCCCACGTTGTCGGCTGCGGCACCGTGTGCCTTGTCGCCGTTGCGCCTGCGGCCCTTTCGCTGCGCTTTGCTGCGGTCGACTTTTCTGGCTTTCCCGCCGTGGGGGTCTTTCGCCGTTGCGCCTGCGGCGGGCTGGGTGCCGCTGCGCGGGGCGTTTTCGGCAGCGGGTGCGCCCCTCCGGACTCCGTCCTGCGGTCCGCCCCCT